>NZ_JBNMIU010000056.1:0-14296 GCF_050873445.1 Acidaminococcus sp.
CATGACAGGCTCCTTTCACACAACAAAAAAGCTCCGGGCCAAATAGCCTGGAGCAGATGATTCGATTTTAGATGCCGGGTATCCCCCCTTATGAATTTCGCGTTTTTTCACGTTTGAGGGGGCGGCGGTCATGGACGGAAGAGCTACAGAGATTGACATCCCCCCGCCCATTATTATTCTATTCATTTCCCATTTCCAATGTTATAATAAAAAGAAAACGGGAGAGGTCAGTATTCATGCTCACTATAAGACAAATGATGCGTTACTTACGTAATAATCATAACATGTCCATAAAAAGCAACCAGGCTCATGCTTTACGAAACCTTGGCTATTACCACGGATATAAAGGATATCGTTTCATCCGCACTCCTCAAAATCGAATATCCTTCCGCACCTTCGATGAACTACTCGCCATTAATAATTTTGATATGCATTTAAAATCATTGCTGTATTCAAAAGTCATGTTCATCGAAACAGCGCTCAAAAGCTATGTCATTGAGGCTGTCCTTGCTGATAGCAAATCCGAAAACATTAATGACATCTTTAATCGTTCTCTGACTTATTATAAAACATTTGGAGCTGGTAGTCATGAATATAAACGTTTTTTCACTAAGCGAATGACATTACGCGGTTCCATTAACAATACGCTTAAACGTGACTATGGTCAACATAATCAAATTGTTAATCACTTCTTCAATCAAGATCGTGAAATTCCTATCTGGGCTATATTTGAATCCATGACACTTGGAGATTTTGGCACCTTCTTTTGGTGTTGTAATAAAAGTGTAAAACTCTATACCTCTAAGTTGTTAGGACTACCTTCAAATCTGGACGCCGACGGTGAATTGACTAAAGATATTATCTTTACAATTAAGGATCTACGTAATGCAATCGCTCATAACAATGTAATTTTTGATGCTCGCTTCCGTACCAATAAAATTAGTCCACGCCTTGTCAGCCTCTTGCAGAAAGAAACATCTGTTCAACAAATTGATTTTCAATATATTGATGCTTACATCATATTAATCATTTATGTGCTAAGAAAAATGCAAGTAACAAAAACAGAATGTAAACAACTCATTTCTGGTTATAATAATAGCAAAGAACTATTACGCCAACAAATTTCAACTCCTATTTGGAATCAAATTCTTGGTTCAGGAACAAGGCAGAATATGGAATCACTAAAAGCATTCCTCACAAGGTCATAATTATAATTTTCTTGCTTTTGGGGAATTTATTTGCTATAATAACTTTGAAGAAAGTGGCTGACGTCTTCGGACTAGGCCCTAAAGAGACTCGATGCGTCGAGTCTCTTTTTTTTGACTAATATTGATATCTTATTTCCCGGTCTTCGGTCATCGTCTTATGGTCATGGCAGCTCTTGCACAAAGTCTGCCAGTTCTTTTCGTCCCAGAACAAGTCCGGGTCGCCGCGATGCGGCTTGATATGATCCACGACCGTTGCCGGGACGAGCCGTCCTTTCTTTTTGCATCGGACACACCATGGATGACGATTCAGAAAGAACTTCCTGGCTTTCTGCCACTCTCTCCCGTAGCCGCGCAGCACCGCGTTCTTCCGTTCGCCCTGGCACTGCTGTTCATGTTCGTCACAATATTTTCTCCCATACGGCACCAGCCTTGGGCATCCCGGATACTTGCACGGTGTCTGTGGTCTTCTTGGCATTCGTATCATCTCCGGCATCAAAAAAGGACCGATGGCTTTTAAACCACGGTCCCTCATTCTTTTCTTGCTGATTATACTATACCACGCAGATAGTACTGACATCTAGTGCTGTTTACGTGACACTTACTGACAATTACTGGGAATTTCTATAAGGAGCCTCTAAAAACTCTGTTTTAGAAGCCCAATTTTCTTATTAAATGCCCCCTTCTGCCATCAAAGCCATATACAAAGGGGATCTAGCTTCGTAAAGCCAAGGAGATTAGCAAACTGAACACTCCCCACAGCGACATGAAAGATATATTGCCAAATTTTCAGCTAACATCTCTCGAGAAGTCACTTTGCCGCAAGAAAAATATCGATGTTTTGAGAATTCTGCTCGAGTTTCTTTCGCTCAAGCGTCAGACGGGAATTAATTTGCTCAGGAATATCACATCCATATCTACGGTTCAGGCCTTCAGTAATATATTCCTTCAGTATTTCCTTTTTAGATAAAAACGCATTGCCCAGATCAAAGTCCAAGCTCGACATCATAACGAACCAGCAAATTGGCGAATTGATATCCATTCAGCAAAATAATATTTGCTTTTCCTGCTTTTTCCTTAGCATCATTTGAAAACTCTTTTTCAGAATTAATGACAATAAAGATAGAGTTCTGATATTCTTCCTTATCCTTCATAAGGATTAACTGTTTCACACCATGCAGATCATCTGCATCTGTTCCTTCTTTCTTTTTCGCCTGGATACAGATTCTGGGGAAGATTGCATTCCCTGTATTGATATTGCTGATAGCATCCAGCAAAGAGTTGTTCTGAACCGCAGATAGGACAATATCAATATCGCCCCCATCTTCATGCTGATTCTTGGCGATAACAGCATAACCATTTTTCTCAAACAGCTTTGCAATGATATCTTCAAAGGTATGGGAATCCCACTTCACCATTTGTTTGACTATATCATTTAAATATTCATCTCTTGTCTTTTTTGTTGCAGTATTAAGATGATCAATCAATGAAGTGTTGGGATTAGCAATTGCATCAGGATCTTTTTTAAATAAGCTGATCAAAACGCCCACTGCTTCAATAAAATCATTATTCCAAACATGATTAATGGGCGATTGATAGGCCTTAAATTTTGTAGAAATAATTCTTGCCTCGTTATTTGCATTATATGGACAGCTGAAAAGCGGTCTCACTGTAATGAAATTCCCGAAATCATCCCAACCGTCAGGAATTTTAAAATCATATGGCTTTACACACTTTAAGATGGAAAAGCTACGGCACGGATTATTTTTTTCCTTACGCAGACTGACTTTTGGCACGATAATCAAATCATCAGGTTTGATTTCCAGCATAATACGAAGGTTTCTATAGCGCCTGCTTTTTTCTGAATCTGAACCGTCATTTGTCCAGACCTTGTTCCATGCCTTCAAAAAATCCTTTTCTTCCACATCAATTCGCATGCCATCGGCCCCCCAGCCCTGGTGGAGGCGTCCCTGCAGAATTTCCTGACGCACTTTTTGAAAATCCTCATTATAATTGATTCGAAAAACAAATACACTCATGATAGTTTCTCCTTATCCTCAATCCATATTATCACGATTTTAGAAATGGCCTATATTTTTTAACGCTTCTTCGTGCATCCGGTATACCTGCCGTACATTCAGTTTCAATGTTCCTGCAATCGACGCCCAATCTTTAAAGGCCAAGTAACGTAGCTCCAACACCACCCTTTCCCGATCATTCGGCACCTGACCGATTGTTTTCATAATTTCGGCCTTTAAATCCACTAACCTGTCAATCTCTTCATCCACTTCACGTTCCAGATCCATCATCCGGATAATCGTATCTTCCAAGCGGTGCGGATTGGGAGTACCACTTGGTGGTACCAAGCTTAAGGTAGATGTTGCTTTTCTCGCCAGTTGCCGTAGTGCTGATACCTGTTCCAGCTTGCTGTCGATCTGGATATTGATATTCCTTGCCTGTTCCAGGTAGGCTTTCACTTGCATATAATCCATTTCCCCTTTGATTTCTTCGCTCATTTTATTATACCATCCTTTCCCGTATCCGTTATCCCCAGGTCAGCTTTCACCGCCTCGATCAGTGCAGACTGGGTTCCGTCTTTGTGTTCCAAGACTTTCAGGATGCGCTCATCAATCGTGCTCTTGGCTACGATGTGCTGTATGATGACCGTCTTGTCCGTCTGCCCCTGCCGCCAGAGCCGGGCGTTGGTCTGCTGGTACAGCTCCAGGCTCCAGGTCAGACCGAACCAGGCCAGGATGGAACCGCCCTGCTGAAGGTTCAGCCCGTGTCCGGCAGAGGCCGGATGGATAAGAGCCACGGGGATCTTTCCTGCATTCCAGTCGGCGAAGTCCTGCGGCTCCTTCAGCTCCCGGGCTTCCATCCGCTGCTGGATACGTTCTTTATCGTGCTTGAACCAATAGGCCACCAGGACCGGTTTCCCGTTGGCGCTTTCCACCAGGTCTTCCAAGGCATCCAGCTTCCGGTCATGGATGGTCACCACACCCTTTTCATCTGTATAAATGGCACCATTCGCCATCTGCGAAAGTTTCAAGGTAAGCGACGCGGCATTGGCGGCTGTGATCTCGCCGCCTGGAAGTTCCAGCACCAGGGATTTCTTCAGTTCATCATACCGTTCCTTTTCTTTCTTGCTCAGGCTGACTTCCTTCGCTACGCTCACCAGCTCCGGCATTTTCAAGTAATCGGTCGCCTTCATGGACACGGTGATGTCGGCAATCTGGTGATAGATGGCTTCTTCCGCTCCCGGTAGGGGTTTGTAGGAATACACCACCATGCCATTGCGCTTATCCGGCTGGAAGTACAGGTTCCGGTACTGGCTGATATATCTCCCCAGCCGCTTTCCCATATCCAGGATGCGGAACTCGGCCCAAAGGTCCATCAGTCCGTTGCCGCTGGGCGTTCCCGTAAGGCCGACGATGCGTTTCACTCTGGGGCGCAAAGCCTTCATGGCCCGGAACCGCTTCGACTGGTGGTTCTTGAAACTCGACAGCTCGTCCAGGACGACCATATCGAAATCAAGGCGGCTGTTCTCATAGAGCCAAACCAGGTTCTCGCGGTTCACACTATAGATATCCGCATCCTGCTGCAAGGCTCTTCTTCGTTCTGCCACGTTGCCGACCACGACGGAACAGGAAAGACATTTCAGGTGATCCCACTTCTTGATTTCATCCGGCCAGGTGTCTCTCGCCACCCGCAGCGGAGCGACAACCAGCACCCGCTGTACTTCAAAGGTGTCATACATCAGGTCCCGGATGGCCGTCAGCGTTGTCACCGTCTTGCCAAGGCCCATGTCCAGGAACAGGGCCGTGACGGGATGGGACTTGATATATTCGATGGCGTATTTCTGATATTCATGCGGCATAAACTTCATGCATCTCCGCCCCCTTTCCCATCGGGCGTGTGGGCAATGGCCTTTAGGACAGCAGGGATGTCCTCCATGGCATCCAGGACGAAGACCTGGTAGCCCAGCCTCCGCAGCATGGCATGCCGCTTCAGCTGCAGCGGCCTCGGCTTCTGCCCCGGCGCCTTCACTTCCACGAAGCCTATCTTCCCATCACCCAATAGGACCAAGCGGTCCGGCATGCCGGAAAACGATGGCGAAACAAACTTCACTGCCATACCGCCTGCCTTCCTGGTTTCCATCACCAGGTTATGTTCTATCTCTTTTTCCCGCATCGGTATCACCTCTTTTTTACTGGGGTGCAGGTCGTTGAAGGTCGTTCCGCAAACTTTCCTTAAAGGCATTTTTTCTATTTTTCAGCCCTAAAGGGAGTTTATGGATAGACCTGCACCGACCTGCACCCTTCCCTTTTCTCACAAGAAATCTGTGACTTTCAGTTTCAATCCGTAAATGAAATACCCTGCTTTCCGCTTGCGCCTGTCGAACCCGGCTTTCTCCAGTGCTCCATAGAAATCCGTCGTGCTGCGGGTATACTCGTTCATCTGCTGGCAGTACAAGCGGTAGGCCGTATAAAGCGCCCCGGACTTTTCCTGGCATGATGGATCCACATCGCAGCAGTCTTCCAGGAAATGGCGGAGCCAGTCATTCTGCCCGCGGTATTCCTGGATAGCATCCCGCACACATTTCGGCATGGTCAGATGGTACTCGCTGGCAATGACCTTCTCCGCCCCTTCGATGATCCAGCGCAGGATAGCAGGACCGGCTGCTTCCACCAGATAATCCGCATAGTTCTTGATTTCGCCATGGCCTTCAAACTGTGCCTTGAAGGGGATGACGATAAGCCGGCGCCATGTCCCTTCATCACTGGCTCCGACGCGGGGCAGATGGTTGGTATACAGGACCAGCGTATGGGTCGGCACAAAGGTAAACGGCGTCTTGTATTTCTTTTCGCCGCCGACTTCATCCGTAGAGCAGAGCTGCTTCAGGACGGAAGTAGAAAGCCGGACACCTTCTTCCATCTCGGCCGCGATGACCATGCGCTTGCCCTTGAGTTCCGCCATTTCCGGCTTGATGTTCCGCTTGCAGTTCGCCGTCAGGGCATCCGCAGAAATACCGCCGCAATAGCTCCCCAGCACCCGGGCAATGGAATTCCAGTACGTAGATTTCCCGTTCCGTCCATCGCCATAGGCAATGACCAGGGCTTCCACGTACACTTTGCCAATAGCCATAAGCCCGCAGATTTCCTGGGCGTAATCAATCAGCTCCTGGTCGCCCGTGAAAAACTCGTCCAGGGCCTGCTGCCAGACCGTCTCCCCTTCCTCTCCTGGATCGACAGCGGTACATTTGGTAATATAATCTTCCGGACGGTGATTCCGCCTGCCCGCCATCCCCTGCCGCAGGTCATACGTAAACGAAGGCGTGTTGAGCAGGAACTCATCCGCATCCAGGGCCTGGATGGGAATGAGCAGCATCGGCTTCAGGGCCTGCAGGGCCGAAATGATGTAGCGCATATCCCGCCGCTTCATGACAAAGGCATAATATGCCAAAGCCGCCTGGTAGGACTGGAAGGCTTTCTGCTGACTGCCTTCGATGACTTTTTCCAGCATCCGGCCACCCTTATCGATGAGTTCTGCTGCAACGCCCATTTCCTGCAGTGCCTTCCTGCCAGCTTCCATCTGGTCCCTGGCATCTGCCAGCTGCAGTTCCAGGAGTTCCTCCGCTGCGCCGATGGCTTCCTGATGGGATTCAGCCCAATAGATACCGTTGTACCGCAGGAAATCGGTATTTTCCGTATACCGCAGCTCATCACCATATTCCCGCTTCAGCACTTTGGCCTGACCGATATCCGAGTAGTCTTCCGGCTTCAGGCTGCCCTGACGGGCAAAATCGTTATTGTACTGGTCCGGGCTGATGTACCCATCCTGCCTGGCAATCTTTTCACCAAAACGCACAGCGCTCTGCCAGATTTTATTGAGTTCTGCATCAGCAAGCGGAGGGTCGCATTTTTCGGCCTCTTCAAGGAAAATGGAGTAGGCCCGCTCTGTTGCTCCGTACCGTTTGATGACCCGGCCGGCAAAGCGGCTCATGGTATTATTGCGCTGTCCCTGGGGAATGCTGTGTATCCCGGCTTCCCGGGCCTTCAGCACCTGGTCGATTGTCATTTTCCCATTCTGCCACAGCACCTTCTCAGCCGGACAGCCGTAGATGAAACGGGCTGCATCAAGAGCCGCTTCGTCGAAAAAAGGATATGCGTGATAAACAGCCCGCTTCAGCTCCGTATAGCACGGTTCATCTGTAATCTCGGGAATCTCAAAATAGACGTGAAAGCGCGGCCTGGCACACTTCCCGTCTTTAGGCTTCATGTGATTCCGTGATGGGACGATAGCCATGGCAACCTCCGGCATCATGGCCAAGAATTTCTCCATGGTCTTCCATTCAGCAGGATTTTCCGTATGCGAATTATCGCAGTCCATGACTAGGACATCCGATGAAAGAAAATTCTCCCGTTTCCGGTAATCATTTTTGAATGCTACACAGACATGGTCAAACGCAACCGCAGCTTCAAGATCTTCGGCACAGCTGATTTTCCGTCGCTCTGGATAACGGCAATTAGCTTCTGCTCCCGTAAGAGCTGCCGTATAAAGGGTAAATTCCATGTTCTTAAACCTCCTCAATATACCGGACAGGCTTTCTTTTGCGCCGGGCGTACTCGATTTCTTTCTGCATCCCGTCCGAGATGGCATCGCCAAATACCCATAGTTCCGCGCACTTGGACAAAAGGGCGATATCCATGAAAAGGGCCAGGTCCCGCTCCGTCTTTTCATCCAGGAACTGGGGCAGGTACAGATGCGGGGCCAGCGGGATGCCTCCCTGATTTGTCACATAGCGGCAGTACCTCCTCGCCCTGGCCGTATTGGCCTCCACATCCCCGGCATAGGGCGAACACACGTATACCACTGGCCGGAACGGGAACCTTGCCGGTTCCGCATTCCGGATGGCCTGATAGGCTGTGGGGTCGGGATAATGTTCGGCGTTACGCTTCGGGTTCATCTCCATCGCGCACCTCCATCAGTTCCCGGGCACAGTCTTCACACAGGACCGCTGTCCCGAACAGGTCGCCCTTCCCATCGCCCAGGACTTCCTCCAGATCCACCAGGATTTCTCTGCCACAAACCGGGCAGCGGCAGAATACATTCTCATCGTTGATTTCGATTGTGACTTCCATGGCATCATGAATCGGTTCCTTGACGTAAAACATGCTTCATCCCTCCAGTTCTGTCTTGTAATAGGTCATGAGCATCTGTTTGCGCTGCTGGAAATCCGGGCAGGAATACAGCAGACCGTAATCCAGGTGCTGCAGCCGGTCCAGAGCATGGATCTGCCGCGCAGTCAGATAAGGCCGGATGCTCTGCCCTTTTTCGATGTCGTTGGCCAACCGGAACTGCTTGGCAGACATGCCGAGAACGATGCGATTCAGCATGTCGCATTCGTTGCTGAAGTGATACGGCTTCGGGCTTTCATGCAGGCGGCAGATCATATCCGTCAGCATCGGGAATTCCTGCCGGGCAGACAGGAGCGACCGGACACATTGTTCCATCTCGTTGAAACGCTGGATATAGAGTTCCTTGAAGTGCATTGCCTTCGGGCCTGTGTAGCCCATGACCAGCATCGTGAAGCCATCACGGGTCAGCAGGTAACGCGGCAGTTTCCTTCCTCTGGCATCTTTGTAGGTACTGAGTATAAAATTGTCATGGATGAAATTTTCACTGAGCCCAGATCTGGGCTCAATGATTCTGGCGATATCCCGCAATACATGGCGATGGCCTTTCTCAAAAATTGCAGCGACAAACAGGCTATCGACCCTGGCTACTCCTTCCGGGTCAGCGAACATACCGTAATCATCTTCGGGAATCAAATTCTTCATAGCGGATTCCACCTTTCGTTAAAATTTCCGAGGAACTCGTCCTCTATCAGTAACAGGACAGAATCCGCTGCTTTAAGTACCTCCGTTTCAATCTTTCTGATAAAATTCACATTCGTATCCGTCTGCCCGGAGCAACAATCCTTCAGCCCACGGCGGCGTCCGCCCCATCTGCTCACAGATGGCGTCAACGCTGACATCCCTGTCGCATTCGATGATAAGTTCATCGTGGACATGGCCGACAATATCACTGCATCGAACAGTTTGCATGGCATAGCAGAGGATGTCACGGCTGATGCCCTGGACGATATTTTCCACGAATTTCGGGCCGTAACTTTCCAGCCGCTCCCACTTCTTCATTGCGCCGATGCCTTCATAGGTGACGGATTCCCCGCCGAAGCGGTTCTCGCCTATTCTGGGTTTCACATAAGAAAGCCGCCGTCCGCTGGGAAGCTGGATGAACAGCATGCCGCTCTGGTACAGGAAGCGGATGACGCCCACCCTCATAGGGATATGTTCCTTGATGGCTGTCTTCACGGCGGCATCCACCTGCCACCAGAAATCGACAATATGCGGATTGGCCGACCGCCAGGACTGCACCAGAGGATACAGTTCATCTTCCGAAAGTCCCATTTCCAGTGCGCCCATCGCCTTCAGCGCACCGACAGAACCGCCATAGCCACAGGCCAATTCTGCGATTTTGCCTTTCTGCCTCAAGTGGCCATTTATCCCATGCTTCATCACAGGTACACCAAACATCTGACTGGCTGTCGTGCAATAGATGTCCTGCCCGGCCGCAAAGGCATCTGATTTCCACTTCTCCCCGGCAAGCCACGAAATGACCCGTGCTTCAATTGCCGAAAAGTCCGATACCACAAATTTCATTCCCTTACGTGGCACAAAGGCGGTGCGGATCAGTTGGGAAAGAACATCAGGTATGGAGTCGTACAGAAGTTCCAGGGCTTCATAATTTCCCTGGCGCACCAGTCCCCGGGCTTCCGAAAGATCCGGCAGATGATTCTGGGGAAGATTTTGTAATTGAATGTGCCGCCCAGCAAACCGCCCGGTCCGGTTGGCCCCATAGAACTGGAACATACCCCTGGCCCGGCTGTCATTACAGGCCGTCAGTTCCATAGCCTGGTATTTCTTGACCGAAGACTTTGCCAGCTTCTGCCGGAGAAGCAGTACACTGCGCAGCGGTTCCTCTGCCGTCTTCAGCAGTTCCTGTACCTGCTTCTTGCTCAAAGAATCAGTCTTCATCCCGTGCTGTTCCAGCCAGGCAATCATCTGTATGACGGAATTCGGATTTTCCAACCCCGTCTTTTTCTTTAACTCGTCCATCAATGATTCCCGGCACCGGGCATCCATGGCCACGGCCTGGCCGACCAACGTCCGGTCAATGGCAATGCCTCTGTCGTTGATTTCCTGATCCAGATGGTATTCGTCCCATACCTGTTCCGGTACTGGGTAGTGCTTCAGCCGCTCCTGGATGGCCATTTCCACTTCTACGTCTCGTTTGTTATAAGACTTGAACAGGGTCCATTTATCCGGGGCATGATGAGGTAGATTTCTCGTCCTGCCACCATTCGTTTTGGTTTCCTTGCATGGTACACAGAAGTAACGAATCAGTTCCTTGCCTTCCTTCATCTTCTGGTTATCCAGTTTCAGAACGGCACCGACGCCTTCCAGTGAAAGGGGCAGCCCCATGTAGGCCGACCAGATCATGGAGCATTTCCATCCTGCCGGATTGAGGAACCTGGCACAGTCCTGGGAAAGCGGATGATGGTCACGGAACGGATCCAGGCTCATTCCCAGGTCACACAGGTAGCGCGACAGGCAGACCCGTTCAAAGCTGGCATTGAACGCCCACTTGGTAACGGATTCATCGGTCAGGGCATCCAGGATAGCGTTGGGGATACGCTCTCCCTGCGCCAGGTCAACGACCTGCACTTTGCCGCCGTCCACCGAATATCCAAAAAGAAGGATTTCAAAGGCTGGCGATTCGGCATATTTGTACACGCCGCATTTTGCCAGATTGATATCGCTGAATGTTTCAATATCGATACTGATGGTTTTCATACGCTTCACCTCGAAAAAACGGCGAGGCACAAGGCCCCGCCGCTATTCACTACTACTTATTTCCGAAAAGATTCCATCTGTTTGCGGTGATATTCCGCTTCCCGTTCTTCCCGGTGCCGTGCTATTTCTTCGTCACGTTGATCTTTCTTGAGGTCTGTATAAATTAAGGCCACAAAAAAACCGCTTGCAGCCAGTGCCACCAGGCAATACATCAGCTCTAAAATCATTTGCATCGTAGTTTCCATTGAAATTCTCCTTCCTTATGCCAAGAAATCGTCATCGTCAGCTGTAGCGAAGTCATCTTCAGCACGTGGTTTGCCACCGAGGGGTTCGCCGTCACGGATTTTCTGCAGGTTGTTCAGGCCGCAGGCAATGCCCTTATTGCCATTGCTGTTAAAAGCGTAGAAGCTGATGGAAGCACGGCCATAGACGCCAGAGTAGACTTCAGAGCGTTCCAGGATGTGCTGGCAGTCGGCATCGACAATGCCAGGCTTCGTAGTAGAATTGGCATTGATGAAGAAACTGTCCTTATAGGCATCATCACCCGGACGTTCCAAATCACCGTCACGGAGTGGGATTTTGATAGCTTCGAGTGCAGGAACTACACGATTGTTGCCTTTGAGTTTGCCCTGGCCTTCTTCGTAAGCGGCCTTAATGGCGGCGCGGATTTTTTCTACGGTCTTCGTATCCGACTTAGGGATGATCAGGCTGACGCTGTACTTCGGCGTACCTCCATTGATGGACTTTGGTTCCCAAACATTAGCGTAAGACCAACGAGTGTTGACACCAGTAATTACTTTGCACGGGTTTACATAATTTTTAGACATAATTTTTTCCTCCTTAAAATTTAACATTGAAATCATCTGCCGCGGTGTGCATGGCCGGACGCTTATCCGATTCCGGTACCAGGACCGGTTTTCCCTGCGGCTTTTCGACTAAATTTGACAGCAGTTCTTCGAACCGCTTCTTGCCGAGCTGTTTTGTCATTGCCGTGATGCCGAGCAGCTTCTTTTCATATGGGTCGAAGCCCGCTTCTTCCACTTTGGCGGCGACTGCTTCTTCACTTACGTAGCGGCGGTTCGACCGGCCTTCGACCAGTTTCCATCCGTCCCACTGCTTGCCGGAAAGGGCTTGCTGCAATGCGTATTCCTTGACATCCCCGGCCCAGTTCACCAGTTCATCGGCCCTCTCCAGGACGGCTTCGATTTCTTCATCCTGCAGCGTGGACGGGACGGCGAAATCATACCGGGCCAGTTCCAGATTGTACTCGGCCCGCTTGCGGCAGGTTGCCTTGATCTTGCAGAAGCGGCAGTGGTCACCGGCTTTATATTCGCCCTCACCTTTCGCCGCCAGTTCTGCCGCAGGCTTCAGCACCGTTTCGGCCCACTGGAGCAGTTCTTCCTTGCTCATGGTGCAGGTGCTGACGTTGTCCCGGCGGGGCTGGAAGATCGTCATGGACACCTGGCGGATATCATAGATGCCATCAAACAGGTTCAGCGCACCGAGGGCATAGCACATCATCTGCGGATTCTTCTCGGAATCCACCAGGACTCCCAAGCCATGCTTGTAATCGATGACTGTCAGGGTATCGTCGGCTACGATGAGGCAGTCGCCTGTTCCAAAACCGCCTGGCACCCACTGGGAAAAGTCCAGCCGCTGTTCGATCATGATCATCGGGTCCTTGCAGGATGCTTTGGCTGTGGCCAGGCATTCCATGACGAACTGCGCGTATTCATCAGTGCATTCCGCCATCTCCTCATCAAAGTACGTGAGTCCCTTCGTCGGATCTTCCAGTTTCTGCCCCAGCGCCGTCTTCACCTTGAATTCGCAGAGCGTATGGGCATCCGTTCCCTGGCGGGCGAATTCACTGGAGGTATCCGGCAGCTTGGCACATTCCTTCGCAGACGGCGGGCAGGCCAGCCAGCGGTAGCAAGAAGATGCGGACAGCACCGCATGTTTATCCGGCATGGCCAATCACCTCCAGTTCCTTCAGGAACGCTTCATACTGTGCCGCATCAATGCCGGACAGCTTGTCCGCCCCGTACTTCTGGATAAGGCTGCGAACTTCGTCCGTGAATCCCTTGCGGGCCTTGTCGGCAGCGACTTTGCGGACATCTTCCAGTGTCAGCGGCTTTTCCAATTTCTCTGATTTCGCTTCCGAAGCTGTCGGATTATCTTCTTTCACCGCCATGGCCTCGGAAATCTTCAGCAGTGCCTTGCCGCAATCGCCCAGGGCCGCTGCCAGTTTCTGCAGTTCATCGTTTGTCATACGGATTGACTCCTTTCGCACATCTTTGCATTGATAAGAGATGGATGTTCCTAGCGATACTGCGGGTCGTGGCGCTGATGGTCATCAGCACCGCCGCCAGTTCCCGGTCCAGCTTTTGCTGCTGAGCCAGTTTTTCAGGTGTCTGTGTGTACATCATCTTGGGTTCCTCCTTCCTAAAGGGCTTCTTCGTTCGCCCTCCACCAGTAATAGGACAACCGCATCATCGTTAAGTACCGATTTTCCAAAAAAATCCGGCCGCTTTGTTCGCAGCCGGATTCCCTGGCTGTTTAGCGATAATCCTTGAGACGGTCCTGCAGTAACGCGTAAAGCTTATGTTTCCGCTTGTTGACGGCTTTCTGACTCAGCCCGACTGACTCCCCGACCGCCGCTTCGCTGAAGCCATCGGCAATCATCGTCAGGATGGTCCGGTCAATGTCTTGCAGTGCAACTAGTTCTCGCCGGAGAGCTGTCAGCAACTCTTTTTTCAGGACAATCTCCTCCAAGTTGAAGTCACATTCCGGTTCCAGCTTGAATTCATCATGGAGCTTGTCAGCGGATACTTCATCATCTCCATGTCGCTGTTTTCTTTTGTCTTCACGCCAGATTGGCCGCATGTAAGCGCGATACTGTTCTTCAGTTGCCGGAATCAGGACAGTACGTACCTTACGGCAGCCGATTTTTGACCAGCGGACTTCACAGTCCTTGTACTCCTCGGTGATGACGTTTTCTGAAGTGAGTTCCAGAGGAATGTAGTACTTTTTGTCTTTGTTTGTCTGTAGATTGGCCATGCGCGATCTCCTTCGCATAATGCGAAGCGAGAATCCACGCAGGCAGCCTGTCGAAATTGACCATAAGATGCATCCTCGCTTCTATGGCCAACCATCCCAGTAGGCTGACGTGATTAA
>NZ_JBNMIU010000057.1:0-13373 GCF_050873445.1 Acidaminococcus sp.
AAATAAGCCCCTCGAGTGAGGGGCTGCCAGGAAATGTAGTGCGGTTGGTAGCCTTTAAATCTAGGGCCTTAAGGCCGAGGCAGGTAACGCGGCTTATAGCCGCAGAGCAAACTACCCGTTATACGGGTAGTTTTGATTGCTGTGGTTAAAATTCTTTTGTATCGAAGACGTGCAATCCCAGGGAATCAGACAGGACCCGCAGGATCTTTTCTCCGCCTACGCTGTTGCCTTTTTTATTCAGCATGGGGCCGAAGGTGCCGATGCCGATGCCGTGGCGGGCGATGGCACAGATCCCGCCGCCCACGCCGCTCTTGCTGGGCATTCCTACTTTTACGGCATATTCCCCGGATTCATCGTACATGCCGCACAGCATCATCAGCGTGGTGACGATGCGCACGATGGTGGAATCGATCAGCTGTTCTCCGGTCCTGGGATCCACTCCATGGTTGGACAGCACCATGCCATAGTGAGCCAGGTCACGGGCGGTGACCATAACGGAACACATGCGGAAGTAGACGTCCAGGATGTCTTCCGGTTCTCCGTCCAGCACATGGTCGCTTTTCAGCAGGAAAGCAATGGAGCGGTTGCGGGTACCGGTTTTCTTTTCCGAACGGTAGACACTTTCGTTCAGTTCAATATGGGGGTTGCCGCACAGCTTCCGGACCAGTTCCAGGAATGAAGCAAAGGGGTCCGGCGTCTCGATGCAGCTGGCGGTGACGATGGCACCGGCGTTGATCATGGGGTTGAAGGGCCGCCAGTCCTTCAGTTCCAGCTGCAGGATGCTGTCGAACCGGTCTCCGGTGGGCTCCATGCCGATTTTGCTGAATACCTTGTCATACCCGGCGGTCTGCAGGGCCAGGATCAGGGAAAAGGTCTTGGAAATGCTCTGCATGGTAAAGGGGATGTCATAATCACCGGCGCAGTATTCCGTACCATCCTTGCGCATGAGGCATACTCCCAGGTTGCCTGAATTGGCCTTGGCCAGTTCGGGGATGTAGCTGGCCACCTTCCCTTCATACAACACCTGCCGCCCTGCTGCCAGGGCTTCTTCCAGCACCGCCTGGATTTCTGCTTTGTCCATGACCATGAATTTTCCCTCCAATTGTTGTGTCGAAATCTCCAAAATTTTCTTTTAAATCCTTGCCAAAGAGAAGCTCCGACGGGTCATCAGAGCTTTTTGGAATGTATATGCAGAAGTATTATACCATAGTTCATCAGAAGGAGGAACCGTCTGGAAAAGAATGGAGAAAGAGCTTCGCTGGGCAGGATCGGTTTGACGATTTTCAGGTTCCTTTCTGGTAAACTATCTAAAAAGACAGAGAATCAAACAGGAGGGAATCTATGAAAATCCATCGCATTTTTTATTCTTCCATAGCTGCCGGTTTCTGTATCGGCCTGGGTGGTGCTGTGTTCCTGCTCCAGGCAGAGAAACTGGTGGGAGCGGTGCTGTTCTGCATCGGGCTTTATACCATCTGTGAAATGAAATTCCATCTGTTTACCGGACGGGTCTGTTATGCTTTGGAGCAGCCGCTCTGGTCCTGGCTCCAGTTCCCGGTCATCTGGCTGGGGAATTGGCTGGGTACAGGGCTGGCCGCCAATTTGCTGCGCTGCACAAGGGCAGGGGCCAATGCGCAAAAGGCTGCACAGCTCCTGGTCCAGACGAAAAACGCAGATACCCTGCTGAGCCTGTTTGTCCTGGGGGTGTTCTGCAATGTCTTTGTGTTCATTGCGGTGGAGGGTTTCAAAAGTTTTCCACTGGCCCTGGGGAAATACCTGGCCATTTTCGTGGGTATTCCGGTCTTTATCATGAGCGGCTATGAACACAGCATCGCGGACATGTTCTACTATTTCATGGCCGGGCAGATGGACCAGGAAGCGCTGCTGCGGCTTCTGGTGATCACCGGGGGCAATATCTGCGGCGGGCTGGCTGCCTGGGGAGCCAGACAGGTGGTAAAGTAAGAAACAAGGCGGTCAGTGGTCTGCGGATGGGATTGCCGGGCGGGATCCCTTCGGGACCCTTGGTAAGTCTCTACGGAAAATGGGATATTCCGGACCTGGGAAGGGATTTCTACCTTACGAATAGACCTTGCACCGGAGTCGGATATTTGATACAACTCCGTAGGGGGCCACCAAGACCGGCGAAAGCCGTGTCGCCCGGTGAACCCGTCCCGGACTTTTAACCACTGTATTCCGACTTAAAAAACGTGATTTTTATTATAGCACCTTGTTTTACAAGCACATTTTATAGATATTTACACAATCTTCCGGATGCAGGACTCTGAATCCCTTGATTTCGCCCCCTTTGGCTTCGCAGGCTTTTCTGGCCATGATGGGGAAATCTTCTTTTTTGATACCCAGTTCTGTGAGGGTGGAGGTGAGTCCCAGATCCTTGTAGAAGAAATCAGCCAGCTTCTGGATACTCTGACGGGCGATATCCATGGGGGTCTGGTGGGGATCCAGACCGAACACGCTGACTCCGAACCGCACGTACCGGCTTACATTGCTTTCAGACAGGCAATACTCCAGGAACCGGGGCGTGACGATGGCCAGTCCCAGACCGTGAGTGATGTCGTAGATGGCAGACAACTCATGCTCCAGCCCGTGGCAGGCCCATACATGATTCTGGCAGGTCTTGGTGAATCCGTTGATGGCCCAGGCAGACGTCCACATCAGGTTGGCCCGGGCTTCGTAATCGTCAGGATGTGCCAGGGCTATGGGTGCGTATTTCAGCACGGTCTTCATGAGTCCTTCCATGACAGAATCCAGCATGAACATGCCTTCTTTCGGGTTGAAATAGGTTTCCATGATGTGGGACAGGATGTCGGCAGATCCGCAGGCGGTCTGGTACCGGCTGACAGAAAATGTAAGCTCCGGATCCAGGAAGGAAACTTTGGGCTGCAGAGGTACTGCACCCCGGGCCAGCTTCAGCTGGCTTTCCTTATCGCTGATCACTCCAATATCATCCATTTCCGAACCGGTGGCAGCAATGGTAGGGATGGTGAGAAGGGGCAAGGATTTCGTAAGAGGGGCTTTTTTCGTGAAGAAATCCCAGGGATCGAAATCCACACAGGCACCGGCGGCGATGAATTTGCCCGCATCCAGGCAGGAACCGCCGCCTACAGCCAGCACTACATCACAGCCCTGGCTTTTGCAGAGAGCTGCACCCTGGCGCACGGACTGGATCCGGGGATTGGGTTCGATACCGGACAGCTCCACCCATTCCAGATGGTGGGCTTTGAACTGGTCTGCCAGTCTGTCGTACAGACCGGTGCGTTTGATGGAACCGCCGCCATAGGCCAGCAGCACTTTGTGGCCGAACCGTTCCAGTTCTTCGCCCAGATGGGTCAGGGCGGTCCTGCCGAAATAGACTTTGGTGGGGATATCATACACGAAATCTTTCATGGAGATGCCTCCTTGGAGTTTTCTTTTATTGTACCATTTTTATGCTATAATAGAACAATCTGAAAAAATCTGTTACAAAGGATGATCGCTGGATATGGAACTCTCTTTTCTCTCTCCCAAAGACCGGATGCTGCTTTCATTGATGATTTTCGGGACCCTCGGACTGGTGCGCCGGTATATTCCGCTGGAGTCGGTGCCTCTGGCTTTTCTGCGGGCAGCTCTGGGCTGCCTTTCCATGGTGGTACTCATGCAGGCAGGACACATCCCTTTCCACTGGACTGCGTTGCGGCAGCGGGCTCCCAAACTGCTGCTCAGCGGCCTTCTGCTGGGGCTGGACTGGGTATTCTTTTTTGAAGCATTCAACCATACCACTGTGGCCATTGCTACTTTGTGCTACTACATGGCACCGGTATTCATGCTGATCGCAGCACCCCTGGTGTTCCATGAGACGCTGCGCAGACGGAAACTGGTGTGTGCAGCCATCACGATTGGAGGCATGCTGCTGGTGTCCGGCGTGGTGGGCGGTGCGTCCGCAGGAGGGACCGGGGATTTCAGCGGGGTGGCGTATGCCCTGCTGGGGGCTCTTTTCTATGCGGCCATCATCGTGCTGAGCAAGACCATCACCGGATTGGATCCCTATGAACAGACGGCGGTCCAGCTGGGGACGGCGGCGTTGTTCCTGCTGGTTTATTCCGGCTTTACGGGCAAGCTGGATTTCCACACCATGACAGGTGCAGGATGGGGGCTGACGATACTGCTGGGTGTGGTCCATACAGGTCTGGCTTATGGCATCTACTTCGGCAGCCTGACTCAGGTGCCGGCCCAGACTACGGCCATTTTGAGCTATGTGGATCCTGTGGTGGCGGTACTGCTGAGCGTGTTCGTATTGCAGGAACCTATTACGGAATTGCAGCTGGCCGGGGTATGTCTGGTGCTGGGCGGTATGATCAGCGGGGAGAGAAGATAGGGACGGACTGGCATCAGGCTGGTGACGGGGTGTGAAAAAACATTTTTTACACCCCGTTTTGATCGTAACTTACGTTAACCATACTTAAATACTGGGTTGACACAACGGACTGTCTTCCTGTATGGTAGAACAGTCTGAAAATTTCTGGAGGTGAGGATGTGCGTTTGCGTGAAATGGTGTTGTGTAGTTTGTTCATTGCGCTGGTGGCTGTGGGGGCTCTGATCCGGATTCCGGTAGGGTCGGACGTATATACCCTGCAGTTCCTCTTCACCCTGCTGGCGGGTCTGCTGCTGGGACCCCGGCTGGGGGCGGTGGCAGTGGGTACCTATGTGCTCATGGGGCTGGCAGGGATCCCGGTGTTCGCTTCCGGTGGCGGCCCGGCCTACATCCTGCAGCCCACGTTCGGGTACCTGGTGGGCTTTACGGTCCAGGCCTGGCTCTGCGGGCGGCTGGCACGGCAGGGGGAAGTGACGTTCCGACGGATCCTGGGCATCAACCTGATCGGTATGGCCGTGGTCTATGTGCTGGGCATCGGATATTTTTACCTGGCATCCAATTATCTGGTACAGGCGCCCATCGGGTTCTGGGCGGCCCTGTGGTTCTGCGGTGTGCTGCAGGTGGTACCGGATTTCCTGTTGTGCCTGGGTGCTGCGGTGGTGGGGCTGCGCTGCCATCGGGCGGGAATCTGGGTGGATAACGGGTAAAACGGATTTTGGGCAGAAACCTTCTGGGAAAGGAGTTCATCATTATGGGAAAAGCGTTGTTTGTGACCGGCACCGGGACGGACGTGGGGAAGACCTATGTGACCGGGCTGCTGGTGAAAAGATTGAAGGACGCCGGGCTGGATGCCGGTTATTATAAAGCGGCCCTCAGCGGAGCGGAACCGGATGGGAAGGGGCACCTGATCCCGGGTGATGCAGCCTGGGTGAAGCAGGTGGCCGGCCTGTCGGATCCGCTGGAGGATCTGGTAACCTATGTCTACCGGGAAGCAGTGTCACCCCACCTGGCTGCCCGGCATACGGGAGTACCGGTGGAAATGGAGCGGATCCGGACGGATTTTAACCGGGCCAAAGAACACCATGCCTATCTGACCATGGAGGGCAGCGGCGGCATCCTGTGCCCCCTGTGCTGGGATGACCGGCAGGAACTGCTGCTGGAGAACGTCATCCAAGGGTTGGATCTGGGTTGTGTGATCGTAGCCGACGCGGGTCTGGGGACCATCAACAGCACAGTGCTCACGGTGGAATATCTCCGCAGCCGGACAATCCCGGTGCGGGGAATCTTCTTCAATCACTGGATTCCCGGTGACTCCATGCAGGAAGACAACCGGGCCATGGTGGAACGGCTGACCGGTGTTCCGGTACTGGCTTTCATCCAGCAGGGAGATACAGAAATGGATATAAAAATAGAAGAATTAATAAAATTGTACCGGTAAAAAGGAGAAAAACATGGGACAATCTCTGGAACAACAGGACCTGGACCTGATCTGGCACCCCTGCTCTCAAATGAAAGATTACGAAACCCTGCCGCCCATGGTCATCGACCATGCCCACGGCTGCTGGCTCTATGACATCCACGGCAAGGCCTATCTGGATATTGTCAGTTCCTGGTGGGCCAATCTGCTGGGACATACCAATCCGGTGCTGAATGCCCGGATCAAGGCCCAGCTGGACAGACTGGAACACGTGATCTTCGCCAACTTTACCCACGTGCCGGCCATTACCCTGGCCCGGCGGCTGAAGGCCCTGGTGCCGCCCGGCCTCAGCAAATTCCAATTCCACGATAATGGGTCGGCGGCGGTGGAGGCAGCGCTGAAGCTGTGTTTCCAGTACCACCAGCAGACGGGCCATCCGCAGCGGCAGAAATTCCTGTGTCTGACGGAAGGATACCACGGGGAGACCATCGGAGCCCTTTCCGTGGGCAGCATGGATTTGTTCGCTTTGAAATACAAACCCATGCTCATGGAGACCATCCATGTGGAGGCGCCGGACTGCTATCGCTGTTCCTACGGGCAGCACAGGGACGGCTGCAGCTGTCCCTGTTTTGCCAGGGCAGAGGAAGCCTTTGCCAGATATGGAAAGGAAACAGCGGCCATGATCGTGGAGCCCCTGCTCCAGGGAAGTGCCGGCATGCGGATCTATCCGCCCCTGTATCTGAAAAAGCTGCGGGCTTTGTGCGATGCCTATGGAGTGAAGCTAATTGCTGATGAAATCGCTACAGGATTCGGCCGGACGGGGACCCTGTTCGCCTGCGAACAGGCCGGGATCATACCGGATGTACTGTGTCTTTCCAAAGGGCTCACCGGCGGTTATCTGCCCATGTCCCTGACGGTGACTACCCAGGGAATCTACGATGCCTTTTATGATGACTATGGCACTCACAAAGCTTTTCTCCACAGCCACACGTATGCCGGCAATCCCCTGGGCTGTGCAGCGGCCCTGGGGGTACTGGATGTGCTGGAACAGCAGCAGATCCTTCCCAAAGCCCGGGAGACAGCCTGCTGGCTGACAAAGGAAATGGAGGAACGATTCGGTTCCCATCCCCATGTGGGAGAAATCCGGCACATTGGGCTGATCCACGCCCTGGAACTGGTGGCGGACAAAAAGACGAAACAGCCTTTCCCGGCAGAGCAGAGGGTGGGTTATCAGCTGTACCGGAAGGCACTGGATAAAGGTCTGCTGCTGCGGCCTCTCGGAGATGTGCTGTATTTCAATCCGCCGCTGACCATTACGAAAGAAGAGCTGGGGCAGGCGATGGGGATACTGGAAGAAATTTTGAAGGAATAAGGGGTCGTGTTCAGGGAGCAGCAAACAAAAGGTTAACCAATAAAAATATATGGTTGACATAAATTACCGGCGGGCCTATAATGGAATCATCGAATCAAGTGAGCCATGATTTCGCTCTGCCCCGTCCCTCCGGGGCGGGGAACCCATGAGAATCAACCCGGCAGGAGCTGCTGTACGAAAAACGTGCAGCAGCTCCTTTTTCGTGGTACACTATTTTATTACGGATAAAATGACAAGCGGAGGTAATGAGCCATGGCTTTTTTGGAACATGACATCCTGGTCAGCGAAGATCTGCGGCGGGTGCCTCTAGAGGAACTGCAGGGCCGGCTGGAACGGCTGCGG
Source organism: Acidaminococcus sp. (assembly GCF_050873445.1). Classification (GTDB taxonomy): domain Bacteria; phylum Bacillota; class Negativicutes; order Acidaminococcales; family Acidaminococcaceae; genus Acidaminococcus. The sequence goes on from NZ_JBNMIU010000057.1 coordinate 7,498, forward strand.
GCAGCTCTGACAGAGGCGGATCCGGACTGGCAGATGGCAGTGGTCAGCGATAAACTGGATATGTATTATTTTACAGGCACCATGCAGGAGGGGGCTTTCCTGGTGCGGCCTCAGGACGCCATCCTGTGGGTGCGGCGGAGCCTGGAGCGGGCCCGGAATGAATCCCTGCTGCCCTCTGCCCGGATCCTGCCCATGCACAGCTACCGGCAGGCTGCTCAGTTCTACGGCGATGACCTGCCCACGGAAGTGTACCTGGATGAAAAGCATACTTCTCTGGAATGGCTGCGGTTCTTCCACAAATATTTTCCTTTTGCTGTCCGAAAGAATCTGGATCCCATCCTGGGCCATCTGCGCAGTGTGAAAAGTCCTTATGAACTGGCACTCCTGGCCACCAGCGGCCGGATCCACGGGGATGTACTCATGCAGGAAGCACCGGTATTCCTGAAGGAAGGCATCAGCGAGGCGGAACTGGCCATCCAGCTGTACCTGCGCATGGTGCTGAAGGGCAGCCAGGGTGTGGCCCGGACCAACCGGCCCCTGGGCGAAGACGTCATCGGTCTGGCCTCCTTTGGGAAAAGCGCCCTGGTGCGTACGGCTTTCGACGGTCCTGGCGGCACCGGCGGTACCTGTGTGGCTGTGCAGAGCATCGGTTCTGCCTTCCGGCTGCTGAAACAGGGCCGGCTGGTGTATCTGGACATTCCCTGCGGCTTTGATGGCTACAATACGGATAAGACCGTGGTGTATTATTATGGGGACCTGGACCGGGATCCGGCCAAAGATGAGATTCTGCGGGCCTACAACTACTGCCTGGCTCTGGAGCAGAAGACCCTTTCCCTGATGAAGCCGGGTGCAGTGCTGGGGGACATCTATGATACGGTCATGGCAGACTTCGATTCCCGGTATGAGGGCATCTTCATGAACGGGGGCCGGTTCCTGGGTCACAGCATTGGCATGTGTATGGATGAGACGCCGGTGATTGCCAGCGGCGTGAAGGAAAAGATCCGGGAAAACATGGTGTTCGCCGTAGAGCCCAAGATCGCCCTGCCGGAACTGGGCATGGTGGGTACGGAAAACACGTACCGGATCGGGCCGGACGGTCCTGTGTGTCTGACAGGCGGGCCTCAGCCCCTGCGGGTGGTTCGTTGATTTTCCCGTACAGATAATGGTACAATAATACAATCAAATCTGCGGAAACAGGCGGCTGTGGAAGAGCCGTACGAAGCTTCCGCCTGGGGGAGTTACAGAAATATGGCAACAGAAGAAACCGGGCTGCTGGACAAGCAGGATTTCCTGGAACAGAAAGACATCATCAAAAAACAGATCCTGAACAGCAGCAAGCTCACCGGCGCTCAGAAACGCCAGAGCCTGCAGGTGCTGGAAGGGTTCGGGAAAAGTGTGAATCAGGGCGGCGTACGCCAGCATGGCATCACCAAGGCCATGCTGAAGGCAGCCCTGCCGGTGTTCGGCAAGATGAGCGAGGACAAGCGGCATAACGAAAAAGAGCTGCGGGTCCTGCGGTTCCTGACTTATTTCGTCCTGCAGGGAATCCAGAAATGAATCCGCTGACCTTATTTTTGCTGGCAGTGTCTCTTTCCATGGATGCCTTTGCTGTTTCTGTCTGCGGTGGCCTGAAGATGAGCGGGAAAGAACGGCTCAAGGGAGGGCTGGTATTCGGTGCCTGGTTCGGGGCGTTCCAGGCTCTGATGCCCTATGTGGGCTATGAACTGGGCAGCCACTTCGCCAAAGCGGCTGCTGCCTATTCCCACTGGGTCATTTTCGTGATTCTGGCCTATATCGGCTGGAACATGATCAAGGAATCGGGAGAGGATCAAGAACAGGAAAAGATCACCGGGGTAAAGACCATGCTGGGTCTGGCAGTAGCCACCAGCCTGGATGCCCTGGGTGTAGGTGTGGGCTTTGCCTTCATGGACATTGCCATCATTCCCACGGTGCTGGAAATCGGTACCATCACGTTCTGCTTTTCCTTCATTGGCTGCACCTGCGGTTCGGTGATTGGAATGCTGGGCAAGGAGAAGGCCGAACGGATCGGGGGAATGGTATTGATCCTGATCGGCCTGAAGGCGGTGCTGGAACATTATGGATTTTTAGGGTAATTTGACAGAAGGGAGGGTGTCAGCAGCGGCACCCTCCCTTTTTGAGAGGAGGAAGCCATGGGCGGCAGACGGATCATCATGCATGTGGACATGGATGCGTTCTTTGCTTCGGTAGAACAGCTGGATCATCCGGAATATCGGGGCAGGCCGGTCATCGTGGGCGGTTTGTCCGGCCGGGGTGTGGTGTCCACCTGTTCCTACGAGGCGCGGAAGTTCGGCGTCCATTCAGCCATGCCCATGACTACTGCCCGGCGGCTGTGTCCCCAGGCCATCTATGTACAGGGACGGTACGGACGGTATGTGGAACTGTCCCAAAAAATCCGGACTCTTTTCCACACTTTTTCTCCGGTGGTGGAACCCCTGTCCATCGATGAAGCCTTCCTGGATCTGACCGGAATGGAAGCCCTGGTGGGGGATGCCACCACCCTGGGCATAAAGATTAAAGAAGCTATCCGGCAGCAGACCGGGCTTACTGCTTCGGTGGGGATCGCACCCAATAAATTCCTGGCCAAGCTGGCCAGCGATTTGAGGAAACCGGACGGCCTGGTGATTATCCGCCAGGAGGACGCAGCGGATTTCATCGCTCCTCTGCCCCTCAGCCGGATGTTTGGCCTGGGTCAGCGGTCCGTGGCAGTTCTGGAGAACCTGGGGCTGCGGACCATCGGCCAGCTGGCAGCCTGTCCGGCGACCTTGCTGCAGCCCGTCCTGGGACGGCAGGCAGAAGAAATCCGCAGCCGGGCCATGGGTTTGGATGATCGTCCGGTGGTGCCCGATGAAGAGCGGAAATCCCTGGGAAAGGAAACCACTTTCGGGAAGGATCTGGTGGGGAAAAATGCCTGCCTGGAAGCTCTGTGGAACCTGTGCCAGCAGGTTGGCTGGCGGCTGCGGGCGGCGGACCTGAGCGAGTATACGGTGACTTTGAAGATCAAGACCGCCCGGTTCCAGCTGATTACCCGCAGCCGGACTGTGGAAGAACCGGTGCAGCTGGACGAGGAACTGCGGGAACAGATCTGCCTGCTGGCCGATCAGGTGAACTGGCGGGAACCGGTGCGGCTGCTGGGGGTCAGCGTCAGCCACCTGACCCATGGGGGCAGCGTGTCCCTGGACCTGGACGGCAGCAGCCGGGCCCGGAAACGGGCACAAGTGCTGGATGCATTGAAACAGCGGTTCGGCGAAGGCATCATTCACAAAGGGAAAGGCCTGGAACGATAAGGGGGGAAAACGCATTGGATCAGAAACGGAAAATCGGAATGGGGATGGTCCTCCTGGGGGCCTCCCTGTGGGGAAGCAGCAGCAATTGCATGGAATATCTCATGACCCATCAGCATTTCACCTGGCAGGCCATCCTGCTTGCCAGGATGATCCTGACCGGACTCTTTTTCCTGGGGTTCTGCCTGTACAGGAAGGAGCCGCTGCTGACGCCCTTGAGAAAGGAACCCTGGCTCATGCTGAAATTCACAGTGCTGGGCATGTTCGTTATGCAGGTGCCTTTCGTGAAGGCCATCTATTACAGCAATGCGGCTACAGCCACGGTGCTCCAGTACCTGATGCCGGCCCTGCTGCTGATTATGTACCTGTGGAAAGCGAAACGGCGGCCCCGGAGGAGGGAAGTGGTGGCTGTCGGGCTGGCCATCCTGGGTACAGCCCTGATTGCGACCAAAGGGCAGGGCGCCGCCCTGGCCGTTTCGCCGGAAACTCTGTTCTGGGGTATCCTGGGTGCCTTTGGCATGGCCTGGTATACCCTGTATGCGGCAGAACTGCTCCAGCGCTACAGCTGTTTCCTGATTGTCGGCTGGGGCAGCCTGGGCAATGCGCTGCTGCTGGAACTGGTGGAACATCCTCATGTGCAGGGGGCCATCTTCAATTTCGACACTCTCTGGTCCTTCGGCGTACTGTTCGTGCTGGGGACCCTGGTGGCCTATACGGTCTATCTGGAAAGCACCAAATACATCCCGGCTGCGGAAACCGGTACCCTGGCAGCTTTCGAACCGCTTTCCGCCTACTTTTTCTCCATCCTGTTCCTGGGAAACCACATCGGGGTGGCGGAAAGCATCGGGACTCTGTGCATTATCACCATGGTGGTGATGCTGGCCCGGAAATGATATCCGGACGGACAGATGGACTGAAAGAACATGGATCTGTCAGGACTGCAACAGATTGCTGAAAAGGGATTTGTTTTTTGTATCAAAAAACTGTTGACAAAATAGAAACATATCCCTATAATTTAATTCATAGTTGAGTACCGGTAATTAAAACCGCTATAAATATTGGGAGGCAAAGACAATGAGCGAAGAAAAAAAGTATCATTTTGAGACCCTGCAGCTCCACGTGGGCCAGGAACAACCGGATCCTGCTACGGATGCCCGTGCAGTCCCCATCTACCAAACTACTTCTTACGTTTTCCGCAACAGCCAGCACGCTGCTGACCGGTTCGCCCTGAAGGACGCCGGCAACGTATACGGCCGTCTGACCAACCCGACGGAAGATGCCTTTGAAAAACGGATCGCTGCTCTGGAAGGCGGCGTGGCTGCCCTGGCTACGGCCAGCGGTGCTGCTGCTGTGACCTACGCCATGCAGGCCCTGGTCCATGCCGGTCAGCACATTGTTGCTGCCACCACCATTTATGGCGGTACCTACAATCTGTTCGAACACACTTTCCCGGATTTTGGCGTTGAAACCACTTTCGTGGATCCTACCAAAGGTGTCCAGGTCTTCGAAGATGCCGTACGGGAAAATACCCAGGCCATCTATATTGAATCCGTGGGCAACCCCAACGCCAACCTGATCGACATCGATGCAGTGGCAGCAATCGCCCACAAGCACAAGATCCCTCTGGTGGTGGACAGCACCTTTGCCACCCCGTATCTCCTGCGGCCCTTTGAACATGGGGCTGATGTGGTGGTCCATTCTGCCACGAAGTTCATCGGCGGTCATGGTACTACCCTGGGCGGCGTGATCATTGACAGCGGCAAATTCGACTGGGTGGCTTCCGGCCGTTTCCCCTGGCTGGTTGATCCCAACCCCAGCTACCATGGCATCAGCTTTGCCAAGGACGTGGGCGCTGCTGCCTATGTAACCTACATCCGGACCCTGATCCTGCGGGATACGGGTGCCACCATTTCCCCGTTCAACGCCTTCCTGCTGCTGCAGGGCCTGGAAACTCTGTCTCTGCGTGTGGAACGGCACGTGGAAAATGCGCTGAAGGTCGTTGACTTCCTGGCCAAGGATCCCCATGTGGCCAAGGTCAACCATCCGTCCCTGCCCAACCATCCGGATCATGAGCTGTATAAGAAATACTTCCCCAATGGTGGGATTTCCATCTTCACCTTTGAAATCAAGGGCGGAGCTGAAGCTGCCCAGAAGTTCATCGACCATCTGGAGATCTTCTCTCTGCTGGCCAATGTGGCTGATGTGAAGAGCCTGGTCATCCATCCGGCTTCCACCACCCATTCCCAGATGAACGAAGAAGAACTGCTGGCTTCCGGGATTACCCCGGCTACCATCCGGCTGTCCATCGGTACGGAACATATCGATGACATCATCGATGATCTGAAGCAGGCCTTCGCTGCACTGGATTAATCACATCACAAAACGGCTGTCGCTCTGTGCGGCAGCCGTTTTGTTTTTGGTTCTTTGTCAAATGTTGGGGCGAATTTCAAATCATCCACCATTCATGGACGTGAGCATTTTTGCTTACGTCCATCTTTAATTTAGTTTTACCTTAGACAACAGTAATATCCTTCCTCGAAATCGTTTAAAGTT
>NZ_JBNMIU010000058.1:0-13244 GCF_050873445.1 Acidaminococcus sp.
AAATTCCCTGCTTGGGAGTATTATAATACACAGTTAGGTTTTTCATGTCAGTTAAATTCTAACACGAAAAAGGACTTTCGGTTCGCAAGAATCGAAAGTCCTTTCTCGTTTTCATGGGACCATTATTTCACAGCCCCTTTTTATTTTTTACCTTGAAACCCTATTAAATTACTATATATTACCTGCAATCCCGGGTGCTATGAAAAAGGAGAGAACATCATGACTGAAATCGATATCCATGCATTGAAACTGGCGCGGATCAAGGATCCGGAAATCGCGGAAGCCTGGAAGGACATTACTGTAAAGCGGGCCATGAACCCCTGCCCCATCGACTTTTCTGAATTCCACTCCAGCAATCCCCGTGCCCATACGGTCCAGAAAGAATATGAAGGCCAGGATCATTCCAATTTCAACCGGCGTCAGAAATACGCCGATGATGAAGAACCCCAGTTCACCACTCCTTTTGGTGACAAACCCGGCGACCTGCCGGTGGAACCGGGCCGCTATCGTCTGGTCTGGTCCAAACACTGTCCCTGGGCCAACCGGGTGGCTATCGCCATCGACCTGCTGGGCCTGGACAAGGTGATTTCCAAAGGTGTGGTTGATCCCCTGCGGCCCGCCGGTGTAGTGGGCGATTGGTTCTTTACCTTGGACCCTGATAATGTGGACCCGGTGCTGAAAATCCACTCTCTGGGCGAAGCCTACCGCAAGGGCAACCCCGACTATGATCAGCGCTCCACTGTACCCGCTATTGTGGATGTGAAGACCGGCGCTGTAGTGAACAATGACTACCACGACCTGACCACCGAAATCGCCGTGGCCTGGACGAAATATATCAGTTCCGATGCTCCGGATATTTATCCGGAAGACCAGCGGGACGACATCGATGCCCTGAATGACATCATTTATGCCGATGTGAACCTGGCTGTGAACCTGGCTGCTCTGGTCACCAGCCAGAAGGATTATGAATTCTACTACGACAAAGTGTTCAACCGTCTGGACTGGCTGGAAAAACGCCTGAGCACCCGCCGTTACCTGATGGGTGATACCATTACTGACCCGGATATCCGGCTGTTCGTCACTTTGTCCAGGTTCGATCTGGTATTTTATCAGAAATACTTCGTGAACAAGAAACGCCTGGTAGATTATCCCAACCTGTGGAATTACGCCAAAGATCTGTACAGCAATCCGGCCTTTGGCAAGAATACTGATTTCGATTCCATGCGGAAGCGTTTCTATTATGTAGATCATACGCCTTTTGCCGACTTCCCCCGGATCGTTCCCAAAGGACCGGATATGTCCATTTGGGAAGAACCCAATGACCGGGCTGAGAAGTTCAGCAAATAAGAGCAGGTGAAAGGATGGATGCAATCACAGGGACGCTGGTACAGCTGATCCGGAAGACGGATCTGGACCGGCGTCCAGATCTTTTACAGCAGAGCAAGATTGCCTTTCTGGATTACCTGGCATCAGCACTTCAGGCATCCCGGCATCCCCGGGTTGAGAAAGTGGCCCGCTGGGTGGGAAGCTTTCCCGGAGATACCCCCTTGTTGGGGCAGACCGTCACCAGCAACCCGATTCAGGCAGCGTTCTTCAACGGATTCCAGTCCCATTATCTGGATCTGGATGATGCCCAGTCCAGTATCGCCGGTCATTTCAGTACGGTACTGTTTTCCGTGCTGCTGGCGGAATATCGGCCGGAAACTTCTGTACAGGAGTTCCTGACGGCCTATACGGTGGGCGCTGAAATCGAAGGTCTTCTGGGCGGGTATCTGAACCCGAAGCACAAGCAGCAGGGATGGCATTCTACCGGTACCCTGGGTTCCATCGGCGGGGCGGCGGCGCTGGCGAAACTGTATGGGCTGGAGGAAGAAGCGATGGCCCGGCTGCTTTCTCTGGGAGCTACCCAGTCGGCAGGCCTGGGGCTGGAAGCCGGCAGTGATGCCAAACCCCTCCATTCCGGATTTGCCGCCCGCAATGCGGTATTTGCGTTCGAACTGCTGCAGCACACGGGAGTGACGGCCAGCCAGAGGCCCTTCAATAACCAGAACGGCTGGCAGAAAGTGTTTGGCAATCTGGAACTGGATTCGGAGAAAGTGAAACAGCAGTGGCTGCAGCCGGGCCAGTTGCTGGAGCCGGGTCTGTGGATGAAGCTCCATCCCTACTGCAGTGCGGCCATCGGCGGGGCGGCAGCCTGCAAAGAGCTGTACAAACAGGGATTGCGGCTGGACGGACTTCAGGAAGTGACGTTCCATTTCCCGCCGGGAGCCGATACAGCTCTCCATTATCCGGCTCCTGCTACCGGTAAGGAAGGAAAGTTTTCCATGGAGTATGTAGGCTGGCAGGTGCTGAGCCGGGGCGGGGAGGATGACGATTTGTTCGAACTGGCCCAGGTACCGGAGACATTCCAAAAGGCCCTGCCCAAATTCCATCGGAAGAATGACCTGCCGCCTGTGGAAAAGACGGTACGGCGCACGGTGGTGACGGCTACGGATCTGAACGGGAAAACGTACCGGGCAGAAGTGCCAGACCCATTGGGCAGCCCTCAGCATCCCTTCAGCGAACAGGATTTGAAAGAAAAACTGGTTCGGGCGAAGGGGGAGTGCTGGACAGAAAATCTGCTGAAAAAAATGGAATCCTGGCCGGAAGGACGGCTGGATGGTATCCGTGATCTGTTATAGAAAGAAAAGGGGAGAAAATATGAAGAACCGTTTGAAAAAAGTACTGGCGCTGGTCTCTGTGGGCATCCTGGCCCTGGGGCTGGCCGGCTGCGGCGGCAGTCAGTCTGCTGATAAGAAAGCGGCCAAGGACGGCGGCGATAAGAAAGCCATCGTGGTGGCCACCCGGGGTACGGCCAAGCCGTTCTCCTATACCGATGACAAAGGCAATCTGACCGGCTTCGATGTGGAAATCCTGAAGGAAATTGAGAAACGGGATCCCAGCCTGCACTTCGAATTCAAGCCCATGAGCCCGGACGCTGCATTTGTGGCTATGAAATCCAAACAGGTGGATCTGATTGCTAACCAGATGCGGCGGAATCCCACCCGGGAAAAGAAATACATCTACGCCAAAGAGAGCAACAACTACACGGCCCGGAAACTGGTGGTGAAAGAAGGACGCACGGACATCCAGTCCTTTGACGACCTGAGCGGCAAGAAGGTGGCCGTTACTTCCAACTCGGAATTCAACGATATGGTGAAGGAATTCAACAAGGATCACAATCCTGGCATCGAAGCAATCTATTCGGACAAGGGTGCGGCCGAAAACCTGAACCTGGTGGCTACCGGCCGGGCAGACGCTGCCGGTGAATACGAATATGTGGTGAATGTGGCCCGGAAAGAACAGGGACTACCGGTCCAGACCGTAGGGAAAGTTATGCAGTCCGTGCCCACCTTCTTCCTGTTGCGGAAAGATCCCAAGATGCAGGAAGTGGCCGATAAAATCGACAAAATCCTGAAACAGATGAAAGAGGACGGCACCCTGAAGAAGCTGTCCATCCAGTATCTGGGGAAAGACTACACGGTCCAGCCCCAGTAAGAGAAAGCGAGGTTTGAAGGAGCATGGGAAGTTATTTTAGCGTCCAGTATATGCTGGCATCGCTGCCGACCCTGGCCAGCTATCTGCCGGTGACGGTCTTCATCACCTTGATTTCCGGGGTGCTGGGAATCTTCCTGGGGATGCTTCTGGCTGTGGTGCGGGTACGGAAGATACCGGTGCTGAACCTGCTGACCCGGATTTTCATTTCGTTCATCCGCAGCACGCCTTTCCTGGTACAGCTGTTCGTGGTGTACTTTGGGGTACCGGAACTGCTGCAGAAACTGGGTGTGGATGTGGATGCCCTGCCTCCCATGCTGTTCATCCTGGTGATCTTCGTGCTGCACGTGGGAGCCTACGGGGCGGAAATCCTCCGGGCCAGCATCCAGTCGGTGGCACCGGGCGAAAAGGAAGCGGCGGCCAGCCTGGGCATGACCACCTGTCAGATTTACCGGCGGGTGATCCTGCCCCAGGCTTTTGTGCTGTCCATTCCGCCGCTGCTCAATGAAATCATCAGCACCCTGAAGAGTACAGCCCTGATCTTCAATGTGGGCATCGTGGATATGATGCGTCAGGCCGACCTGATGGGGGGAAACTCCCAGCGGTACCTGGAGCTGTATGTGGATGCGGCAATCCTGTATGGCGTACTGATCTTTGCCCTGACTGTGGCCGGCCACTTTACAGAGAAACATTTCAATGTGGAGGAACGGGCCCGGAAAATACAGATAAGGAGCGTGGCTGTCAATGAATGAACCCTTTATTGATACGGAATATTTCTGGGGTGCATTGCAGGCTGTGCTGCCTTATGTGAAGGTCACCCTGGGGCTGACGCTGGCCAGCGTGGTGCTGGGTGCCATCCTGGGAATGATCTGCTGTCTGGTGGAAGTACGGAAGATTCCCGTACTGAGCCAGCTGGCCAGACTGTATGTGCTGGTGTGCCGCAGCCTACCCAATATGGTGCTGCTGTATCTGGTGTACTATGGTGTTCCCGTTCTGCTCATGGCCCTTTCCCAGAAGGGGAGCATGCTCTTCCATGTGGAGAAAGTCACAGCCCTGCAGATTGCAGTGGTGGGACTGACCCTGCACACGGGGGCCTACCTGACAGAAATCTTCCGGGCGGCGGTGCAGTCCATTCCGGAAGGTCAGCTGGAGGCGGCGGAATCCATTGGCATGACCTGGCTGCAGGCATACCGGCGGGTGATCCTGCCCCAGGCAGCCGTGTTTTCACTGCCGCTGTTTGCCAACCAGTTCCTTTCCACCATGAAGAGCACAAGCATCGTGTTCGTCATCACGGTGATTGAACTGTTCGGGGCAGCCAAACTGTACTGCGAAGATAATTCCCAGTATTTTGAAGCGTATATTGCCGTGGCCTGCATTTACTGGGTCATGGGCGTGGTATTCGAATTTTTATTCGACCGGCTGGAACTGCGGCTGAGCCGGTATAAGAGGGGGAATGTGGCATGATCCGGGTGGAACATGTAGAAAAGAAATTCGGCAAACGGACGGTCCTGAGGGACGTGTCTATGACAGTGCCCACGGGCAGTGTAACAGTGATTCTGGGGCCTTCCGGAAGCGGCAAGACCACTTTCCTGCGGACCATCAATTTCCTGGGGCAGGCTGATCACGGGATCTTGCAGCTGGATGAGGAGCCGCCGGTAGATATGGCCCATGCTTCAAAGAAGGAAATCCTGAACGTGCGCCGCAACACTGCCATGGTGTTCCAGCTGTATAACCTGTTTTCCAATATGACGGTGTTGGAAAATGTCATGGAAGGCATGGTCACAGTCCAGAAAAAAAGCAAAAAGGAAGCACAGGAGCGGGCCCTGGCCTGCCTGAAGGAAGTGGATATGGATCAGTTCCAGGATTATTATCCCATTCAGCTTTCCGGCGGGCAGCAGCAGCGGGTAGGCATTGCCCGGGTTCTGGCCATAAACCCCAAGGTGATCCTGTTCGACGAACCTACCAGTGCCCTGGATCCGGAACTGGTGGGGGAAGTGTTGACGGTCATCAAGAAAATCGCCAAAGAGTGGAAGGTCACCATGATCATCGTGACCCACGAAATTGCCTTTGCACGGGAAATTGCCGATCAGGTGATTTTCATGGAAAACGGCCTGATCGTGGAAGAAGGCACGGCGGATGAGGTCCTTTCCCATCCAAAGGAACAGCGGACCCGCCAGTTCCTGAACCGGTTCCTCAACAACAGCTGCCTTGCCTGCCAGGTACTGGAACAGGAAGGAGGGGAAGGATTATGGCATACGCGCGTCAGTTGACAGTGGAGGATGCTCCGGAGTACTACGATGTACTCCATCGCAGCTACCAGACGGACCGGCAGTATCCCATTTCCTTTTCGGCCATGGATGCCACGCTGGAGGATGAGAGGAAGTGGCTGGCGGAACAGCCTACTTACGGCTGGTTCGAAAATGACAAGCTGATCAGCGCCATCTCTCTGCGCATGCCCTGGGGCAATCATCCGGGGCCCAGGGTGGCGCCCCATATCGGTCAGTTCATCACTGATCCGGATTATGCCCACCGGGGATACGCCAAAAAGATGCTCCACTGGGTGGAGGATGAGGTGCTGAGGAAACAGCTGAAGGCGCCTTTTGTAACCCTGGGCACAGCCAATACCCATCCCTGGCTGAAGGATATGTATCTGCATCTGGGTTTCCATATTATCGGAGAAAAGCAGCTGCCGGGGAAAAAACACAAAACCATTTTTCTGCAGAAAGATTTGTAAATTTCCAGTGGTTCACAAAGGGGTGTGGAAAGCATTTTTCACCCCCCTTTGTGCTATAATGGAATCATTATAAAATAGGGAGCGTGATCATCCATGGATCCACAACAGATCATCGAACAGGCGGTGGACGGCCGCTACAAGGACGAACTGATCGGCCTGAGCCAGAAAATCTGGGAACTGGCCGAAGTGGGATATGAGGAATTCAAATCGGCGGAAACCCTGTGCCAGGCCCTGGAGCAGCACGGGTTTGCCGTGACCCGGAATCTGGTCAATATTCCTACGGCTTTCAAAGGTGTCTGGGGGAAGGGGAGCCCGGTCATCGGCATCCTGGGCGAATATGATGCACTGCCCGGACTGAGCCAGGAAGCGGGCTGCCCGGTGAAGAAGCCGGAACACGAAGGCTGTCCGGGCCATGGCTGCGGTCACAACCTGCTGGGTACCGGGGCCCTGGCCGGGGCACTGGCTTTGAAGGAGTACCTGGAAGCCACCGGCAAGCCGGGGACCGTGGTGTATTTCGGTACTCCGGCAGAAGAGAATCTCAGCGGGAAGACTTTCATGGCCCGGGATGGAGCCTTTGACGGGGTGGATTTCTTCCTTTCCTGGCATCCGGCCGCGGAAAACCGGACAGCGACACCCCATCTGAATGCCAACGTCTGCCGTACTTATAAATTCAAGGGCATTACGTCCCATGCGGCGGCCGCTCCGGAACTGGGGCGCAGTGCCCTGGACTCCTGCGAGATCATGGGCGTGGGGGCCAACTATCTGCGGGAACATGTGATCATGGAAGCCCGGATCCAGTACGCTTATCTGGATGTGGGCGGCCGGGCACCCAATGTGGTGCAGGACCATGCAGCTGTACGCTATGTGGTGCGGGCTCCCTACTATCGCCAGGTCAAGGAAATCGTGAAGCGGCTGGATGATGTGGCCCGGGGCGCAGCCCTGATTTGCGGCACGCAGATGAGCGTGGAGCGGGAAAGCGGATATTCCGAATACATCAATAACAAGGTACTGGCTCAGGCGGCTACGGAGGCATTCCATGCTGTGGGGGTACCTAGGTGGGACGAGGCAGATTTCGCTCTGGCGAAGAAGTTCACCGAATCTTTCAGTGACAGCATGAAGGAGAAGGAAAAACAGCTGCTGGTGAACCGGTACGGGAAGGATCGTCTGGCTGAAAAAATGGAACAGCCTCTGGATACGGAAATCAAGGATTTCGATCCCGACCGGGAGGAACTGGATTTCGGTTCCACTGATGTGGGGGATGTAGGCTTCATTGCGCCCACGTATTATTTTACGGCGGCTACGGAAGCCTTTGGGACTCCGGGTCATTCCTGGTATAAGACCGGCCAGGTGAATTCGCCCATCGGCTGGAAGGGGATGCTTACCGCCGGCAAGGTCATCGCCCTGACGGCTGTAAAAGTGCTGGAAAATCCGTCCCTGCTGGAAGCTGCTAAAAAGGAATTCATGGAAAAGAACGATGGCAAGTACGATTGTCCGGTATCCGGTGTAGAATATTTGCCGAAACTGTAAAAAAATGGTGGGGCTGTGAAATAATCTGCACAGCTCCATTATTTTGTCAGCATCAGCTGGTTTCCATCGGCTAGTGACCAGTGACTGGTGACTAGTGGCTAGGGTGTGGAAAACATTTTTTCACACCCTCACTCTTTTCTCAATATCAATGGACGGAAAATGTGGCAATTCAGGGAATTCGACAGTTTGTTTGTGCTATAATGAGAAAAATCATTGGAGTTTCATGAAAATCACGGTTGGAGGTCATATCCATGAAAGAAAATACCCTGCGTTTCCTGCTTCCCCTGATGCTGGGGAGTCTTGCTGCCCCGCTGCCGGCCCTGGCCCGGGTAACGGCCAATGTGCCGGTGGACAGCCCTTATTATGATACAGTGGAGAAGTTGTCTGCCATGGGTTACCTGGAAAGTCTGCCTGGTGGAGCGCGGCCTTACAGCCGGCAGCAGCTGGCCGGGTGGGCACTGGAAACGGAGCAGCGGGCGGAGAAGAAACCGCTGCCCGCTTACCTGGCTGACGAACTCCGGGCCATGGAAATCTATGTGGCACCGGAAATGGAGCTGGCCAGAGGGCAAAAGGCTTCCGATCCGGTGCGGCTGCGGCAGGTCAGTGTGGGAGCTGGCTACCAGCACGGAGATACCTTTACTTATGCAGATCGTACCGTTGGCAGCAGCTGGGGGCCTTTCAGCAGCAATCGGAACGGTCATAAGGTGGGACGGAACGGCAATGTGGCAGCACAGGTGGAAGTCAGCGGCAGCCTGGGCAGTGAGACTGCGGTTTCCCTGCGGGGCCGGGCAGCCTGTGACAGGGACAACGAAGGGACTGCCAGCCTGGAGGAAGGATATCTGAAGACCCGTACCGGGGCATGGGCCTGGGAAGCAGGCCGGGAAGCCCTGACCTGGGGTCAGGGGGCAAGTGGACATCTGCTTCTGGGCAACAACATGAAACCTCTTACCACGGTACAGGCTCATTTGAACGAACCCATCCAGGCCGGAGGTTTCTTGAAGTTCCTGGGTCAGGTGGATTTCCATGCTTTCTACGGACGACTGGATGGAGAACGGGCAGAAGATGCCCTGGGAGCCGGCCGCCATGATTATGATCATCCGGGTCTTCTGGGCCTGCGGCTGGATGTGACACCGGCCCGCTGGTTCACCCTGGGCCTGTCCCGGATTTCTCTTCTGGGTGGGGATGGCAACGGCCTTTCCCATTCTGACTGGGGCCATTGGGTGAGCGGCCACAATGCGGATACCGATGACAAATGGGACGATATCGGAGGTTTCGACTTCCGACTGCGGCTGCCCGGGGTACAGTTTTTCGGTGAACTGTACGGAGAGGACCAGGCCCACGGCCTGCCCAGTGACTGGGGCTGGAGAGGCGGGATGGTATTGCCCCGGCTGACAAGGGACGGCGCCTGGGACCTGACCCTGGAAACGGCTTACACCAATAAGGACTGGTATCGCCATGGTACCTATCAGCAGGGCTGGACCTACAGTGGGGACATCCTGGGGGATGCCATGGGTACCGACAGCCATTCGTATTATGCCCGGGTGAACCATTATCTGCCCGGCGAGACCCGGCTGGGACTGTATTATCAGCGGATGGAAAAAGACCGGAGCCAGGCTGGCCCCCGGGTGGATGAAGTGGCCTTCACTGGCCGGAAAAAGCTACGGCAGGACCTGTATCTGGATGGGACCCTGGGCTATGCCCACATCCGGCAGGGCAGTGCAGATCACACCTGGTTTGCCGGCGCTCAGGTGGACTGGCAATTGTAAATTTTTAGTGGTGCATCCGGCTGGCCATTCCCAGCAGACGTTCCCGCAGTTCCCGGGAACGATGACGGGCCAGGGGCAGTACCTTGCCATTGCGCAGGGTCAGCTCCTGGCCCCATATGTTTTTCACCCAGTGCAGGTTTACCAGATAGCTGCGGTGTACCCGCTGGAACAGAAAACGTTCCAGCTGTTTTTCCAGAGTGCGGATGGATTCCCGGTAAATATAGCTTTCATGTTCCGTAGCCACCAGGATACGGGATCCTTCGGATTTAAAATACAGGATATCTTCCAGGGAGAGCCGGTGCAGACCCTGCCAGTTGCTGAACAGGAAGGAATGGTCCTGGTTGAGCCGTTCCTGCTCCATGAGTTCCTGGAGATCCTTCCAGAAATGATAGGGCTGGAAAGGTTCTTTGTAATACCGGTACAGGGGAATTTCATAGCCTTCCAGAGAGTAGCGGCCGGTAGTGGAAAGCAGCATGATGGGTACTCTGGGATCAAGGCGGCGGATCTGCCTGGCCAGCCAGATCAGATTGCGGGTTTCCCTGGCGGATCCCAGGATCACCAGGTTGTAGCGGAGACCCTGCCGGTAATCTTCCAGGAGTGATGGGTCCTGTCGATAGAGCTGGAGCTGGACAGGTTCTGCTGCTTGAGGTAACTGCTGGATGCTGGTGGTGAACTGGTCAAGTTGTGTTGGATCGTTGTCGCAAAGAGCAATGTGGAACATGGCATGGGCCTCCATCTGTTAAATTTTGAACACATTATTCAGTATATCACAACTACCCATAAAATGCAGAAAATTATTTTATTTTGTGCATTTCCAGTGGATAGTTTTAAAATTTCACAAGCATTTTTTCCAGGGATACGGTATAATGATCTGGTAATCGAAATCTGATAGAAAGGGGGCACACCATGTCCATTTGTCAGGAAGACCGGGTGATCTACCATTATTGTTCCGTCAGCGGGTTCATGAATATCCTGCAGAATCAGTGTCTCTGGCTGACAGAAGCTTCTTTTACCAATGATGCCTGGGAGAACCGGATGCTGGACCCGATTTTTGAAGAGGCACTGGAACAGCTGACTGAGGAAGGGGAAATCCTCCGCAGCCAGATGGAACAGGCACGGAATCTGTACTATCGGCATTCCGCCTGTTTTATCTATCTGGGCTGTTTTTCCGAAGAAGGGGACATCCTGCCCCAGTGGCGCAGTTATGCCGATGACGGCCGGGGCTTTGCCATCGGCTTCATCCCTCGGGAAATGGGCTTCGACTGTTCCAATGTCCATCTGAATGCGGATTTTCCCAACAAGTATTATCTGAAGAAGGTCATCTATATGACGGAAAGCCACGGGGGGCAGTTCCTGCCCCTGGCCCGGAACTGGATCCGCATGCGTCTTACCCGGGGAAAGCGCCTGAACGAGCGGGAAATCCGCCGGGCCATCGCTGATGATGCCAGGTTCTCGTCCCTGCGCTATTACTGCAAGGATGCCAGTTTTGCTTCGGAAAAAGAACTGCGGGCCCTGTGGCTGCCCGTGCTGCTGAAGGATGAGGAAGGCCATATGGCTGCCGGCAATCGGAAAGCCTATAAGCAGATCCGGTTCCGTCCGGAAGCCAGCCGACTGGTACCTTATACGGAGATGCCCTTTGCACGCAGCACCGTACGGGAAATCGTACTGGGGCCAAAGAACGAAATGAAAGAACATCTGGATACACTCCGGATGTTCCTGGCGGCCCAGGGTTATGATGACCGCACGATCACTCTCAAAGTTTCCAGATCATCTTATCGCTAAAGGAGAATCCTATGAACGAAGAACTGTTTGCTCAACCATCCATTGCCCAAAGAATCTATGACTCCCTGGATGAACAAGGGTATCTGCCCCGTGACTTTTCCATCCGGAACCTGGTCTATCCGCCCAAAATCGCCGGAATCGAATTTGCCGATGGTTTTTTCGAAGGCAACGTAACTGGTCCGGAAAAGGGAGAAGAACCGGCTCCGGAAGTCATCGCTGCCACTGAAACCCTGCTGCAGGGCCATATGAGTGAGGCAGTGCAGCAGCTGGAGGATTTCTTTACCTCTGACATGGAAAATCTGATGAACGATTATGCGCTGACCCTGCAGCAATGGGTGGATTCCCATCGGGAAGAAATCCATCCGGAAGACCTGATCTGGTATGCGGGCCATCTGCTTCAGGAAGCGGATAATACAGAAATCGTCAAATTTGCTCTGACGCTGCTGGAATTTGCAGATCTTCACGATGATGAGGAACTGGCACCGGTGATCCGTCTGCTGGCCCAGTGCAACGAATTCACTCTGTACTGTCTGCGGAATTTCCTGGTGTGGGAGACAGCACAGGAGGAAATCTTCCAGACCGCCCAGCTGGTCTATGGCTGGGGCCGGGTCTTTGCCCTGGAGGAACTGGAGCCCCGTACAGCCCAGGTCCGTCAGTGGATGCTGGAAGAAGGCTGGGAGAATGATGTGAATCCGGAATATACGGCCAAGCTGATCGCCGATGGTATCGATCTGGTGGAAGTGCTGGAACAGCCCAGTTTGAGTCCGAAAGCCTTCCGGGGGGCAGTGGGGCTGGTGGAAGCACTGCTGGAGGATGAACCGGTACCGGGGATTTCAGAGCTGCGCCAGCCAGTGCAGCTGCTGAGGGGAGTGCTGCACCATGCAGAAGAACAGAAGAAAGACTTCCATACCTATGAAGTGATCCTGAAGATCCTGCGATATGCCACCACAAAAATGGAAGGGAAGGAACAGGAAGAAATCAAACAGGCCTGCGGCAAGCTGTTGAATACCTTTGCCTGTGCCCAGGTCGTGAAGGCGGCCCTGAAAGAGGGGAACGGCTTCGAGCTGGCCCGTGCTCTGGAACTTCCTTATTCCGAGGAAGCCACGGCCCTGATCCTGGAAAATCCTGTGGAAAACCGGCGGCTGCTGGCCTATGCGCTTACCGGGGAAGCTCATCATGATGCCCATGTGATGGAACTGTACGAAGAACTGATTCCGGGCATGAAAAAGGTGTTCGATGAGAACCGGGACCATGAGCTGACCGTCAAGGAACTGTTCGAAGGCATCTACAGGGATTTGAATGCCATCCTGGATCAGTTGATCGGGTTCCCCGGCACGGGTGAGAAACTGTTCCTGCTGGCACTGGATTCCCCGGCTTTCAGCAATCGGCGGACGGCTCTTTTGACCCTGCAGCACTGGCAGAAACTGGGCTATACCCTGAGCCCGTCTCTGAAAGTAGCTGTGGAGCAACTGCTCCTCAAAGAGAAGCGGGAGGAAATCAGAAAAGAAGCAAAGAAACTGCTGGGGATTTGATCCCCAACAGTTTTTCTGAAAAAAGTCCAAAAAACTGTTGACATTTTTTGTTTGTACTGGTATTATATAGAAGCTGTCGCTGATGAGACAGCAAGACGAACTTTGAGAACTGAATATTGTTGACAGATGTGCGGGTCAAGTCACTTTAAGTGATGAGATCGAGTCACCTGGATGAGAACCAGGTTAAAAAATCAAAAGCTAGTATTTGAGAGCCAAGCGGCTCTTCAAGATAATCTATTTTGGAGAGTTTGATCCTGGCTCAGGACGAACGCTGGCGGCGTGCTTAACACATGCAAGTCGAACGGAGAATTTGCTTCGGTGAATTCTTAGTGGCGAACGGGTGAGTAACGCGTAGGCAACCTGCCCTCT
>NZ_JBNMIU010000059.1:0-13046 GCF_050873445.1 Acidaminococcus sp.
AGTAACTTACCGCTTTCCTGTCGTGCTATGTTCCCGTATCAGCTTTCACTTTGCGGTAAGACAGGTCAACTCACCCATGATTGTGGGTGGTAGTACCAAACACTACTATCAATGACGCCCATCTGGGCGCACGCCTTCTTCCAGGACGGCCACTTTGCCGGCATTGCTGCTGCCACCAAACTGGGACTGCCAGGCTTCCCGAACCCGCTGAGGATCTTTGATGGTCCCCGGATGCTCCAGGACGCCGCTGGGAGAGGCCCCATTGGCGAAAAATTTCGCCCCGAACTCCTCGCAGGCGATGGCCATGCCGATGGCGTTCTTGGCCATTGCGATGGGAGAATAGCCCACCAGGCCGTCAAAGCCAAGGCCGGGAATGTGCATCACGTTCTCCTTCCGGAGCCGGACCGTGCCGTATTCTTTAATTTTTGGGTTTTCGTCTGTGGCTTTGGTATAGAGATAGTAAATCTCCCCATCCCCATCCCGGCACACTTCCATCCGGTCCGGCATCAGGGGATACAGGGCTACCACCTGCCCCCTGCCATTCCGAATGATCTGGGCGAAGGCATTGCCCCACAGAAGAAGATGGGTCATGAGCGTCTCCCGGAATACGAAACTTGTCATCTCCGGGTTAGGGGCATCGTGAAGAAGCCCCGCAAGGGGATGCTGGAACTCCCGGACTTTCCCGTTTCCTTCCCGGTTGTACCGGAAGAGATGGAGGGGCAAGCCTGCGATGGATTCTGAAAGGACCCGGACGCAGGCATAGACTGCCGTCATCTGCATGGCGGACCGTTCATTGACGGCCTTCCCGGAAGAAGAGCCGCCAAAGAAGAACCAGTGCCCGCCGCCCAGAAGGCTGTTTCTGGGCTTGTCCCTGGATTTGAAGAGTTTGGAAAATAAATTCATGAAAGACTCCTTTTATTTTTTGGCAACCGACTTTTAGTCGGTTTTCCCATTGACGACTCGATTTCGCGTCTAGTGACAGAAAAAAAGCCTTGTACTATGCTTGCTAACAGGAGGTAATGTGATATGAAATTTGGAGAAAAGATTAGACGCTATCGAGAAAACAATAACCTGACCCAAAAGGATCTAGGGGATCAGTTACATTTAACAGACGATGCAATCTACAAGTGGGAAGCTGGGAAAAGTTTCCCAGATGTCCCTATGCTTCGAAATCTTGTTGAACTCACAGGCTATGATGCTGAAACTCTGACAAACGATAACCGTTCTATCGAAGCCTATTACGGGCTTCCCGTTTCTGCTAAAACGTTCTTGTATGAAAAAACGATCAACGCAAGAGATTCAGTTCATGAAATCTATGATATTGGGTTACGAAAAGGAGTAAAATTACATCGTTTTACAAACCGCGGTGGAGAAGAATACTCAGCCATTTACTGTGGTTCAAATGAAATTTTTTCTTGTCCACGAAAAGAAGAAAAGGAAATGATTTATTACTGGAACACGAACGAAATCAATTTCTAAACGTAAGCCCTACTCACAACGAGCAGGGCTTTTCTCTATACAAAAAGCAGTCCCCGGGAATCGTAGACACTCTCGTGGGCATTGTTCCCGCACCGAATGGCCCGATCCAGGCCCATGATGGTGGCAATGGCCCCGTCTATCTTTTCCGTGGACTTTTCCTTATCCGCCTTGATGTTTCCGGCCGGATCCCTCCGGATGTAGATGTTATCCATCATCCATCGAAGGACGGGATGCCCTCCATGAGCAATTCGCTGCTCCAGCGTGAGCTTCATAAGCTCCTTGGTAGGAGGGCTCATGTCCTTGAATCCCTGTCCGAAGGGAACTACGGTAAAGCCCATCCCCTCCAGGTTCTGGACCATCTGTACCGCGCCCCACCGGTCAAAGGCGATTTCCTGGATATTGAACCGTTCACCCAACTTCTCGATGAACTTTTCAATATACCCGTAGTGGATGACATTGCCTTCGGTTGTCTGGATGAATCCCTGCTGGGCCCAGATGTCGTACATCACATGGTCCCGCTTTACCCGAAGGGGCAGGGTTTCTTCTGGCAGCCAGAAGTACGGCAGGATGCAGTACTTGTCCTGGTCGTCCAAAGGAGGGAACACCAGCACGAAGGCTGTAATGTCCGTGGTGCTGGAAAGGTCCAGGCCGCCGTAGCAGATCCGTCCTTCCAGATCCTCCTCCCTCACCGGGAAAGCACAGGCATCCCACTTGTCCATAGGCATCCACCGAACAGACTGCTTCACCCATTGGTTCAGCCGCAGCTGACGGAACACATTCTCTTCGCTGGGTGTCTCTTTGGCCGATTCACAGGCCGCCTTCACTTTGTCGATCCCTACCGTGATTCCAAGGGATGGGTTGGCCTTCTTCCACACTTTCGGGTCGGTCCAGTCATCCTGTTCCGCAGCCCCGTAGATGACAGGGTAAAACGTGGGGTCATGCTTCCGCCCTTCCAGGATGTCCATGGCCTTCTGATGGACTTCATAGCAGATGCTGTGGGTATCCGTCCCGGCTGTGGTAATGAGGAAATACAGGGGCTGCATCCGGGCATCCCCGGAGCCTTTGGTCATTACATCAAAAAGCTCTCGGTTGGGCTGGGTATGGAGTTCATCGAACACCACCCCGTGGATATTAAACCCGTGCTTGGAATAGGCCTCTGCCGAAAGAACCTGGTAGAAGCTGTTGGTGGGACGAAACACCATCCGTTTCTGGGAGGACAGAATCTTGACCCGCTTGCTGAGAGCCGGGCACATCCGGACCATATCGGCCGCTACTTCAAAAACGATGGAGGCCTGCTGCCGGTCTGCGGCACAGCCATAGACTTCGGCCCCTTCTTCCCCGTCCCCGCAGCAGAGCAGGAGTGCCACAGCTGCGGCCAGCTCACTTTTCCCCTGCTTCTTGGGGATCTCGATATAGGCTGTGTTGAACTGCCGGTAGCCATTGGGCTTTATGGTACCGAACAGATCCCGGATGATCTGTTCCTGCCAGTCGATGAGCTCGAAGGGATGGCCCGCCCAGGTTCCCTTGGTGTGGCACAGGCTCTCAATAAAGGCCACGGCATAATCCGCCAATTCCTTGTTGTAGGTGGACGTTTTGGCCTTAAACTTTGTCGGTTTGTATTTTTTGAGTTTCCGCATGGGTGCTCCCTCCTTTCTTTTTACTGGGTATAAGAAAAGGAGCCCGGAGGCTCCTTGGTTCTTGCTGTCCCCCGTTCCTCAAAGGCTGAAGAGGAAGGCGGGGATTCTTTCGTATTCGTTGCTCATGAATTTCTGGCCGGATCCGTAGATTTCGGTCATCCCTTTCAATTTGCAACCCAGCTGGGTAAATTGCCAGGCTACCTGGACGGCACTGGACCAGGTGGAGGAAAAAGTGAATTCTTTCACCCCAAATTCCCGGAACACTTTGAGGATCTTTTCCGGTTCCTGGTAGGTTCCGGAAAGGTCCAGGAGGCTGTTGCCGTGCTTTTTCATGTCGCTGTAAAGCCGCATCATGTTCCCGAAGTCTTCCCCTTCTGCCTGGACTTCCTTCACCAGTTCCTGGTAGGCATCCCGGCAGGCCTGCATGGTCTGGGCATCCCCAACCTTTTCTGCTGCATCGAACTTCTTTTCCAGTTCCTCGCTGCGCCCGTAGAGTTTTTCCATCATTTCCATCTTTGTCATTTTGTTTTCCTCCTTGTGGTTGTGTGCTTTGCCTTTTGGCATGTACATATATCACTCTAAAAGCAGATAATAGCAAGCAAATTCTGTGTATTTATTCATTTTTTCTGGAACAGGGGCCTTTGCTTGGCCCCTGCCCTTCCCCTGTTTTACCGGAACTCGATGGTCAGCATTCCGTTTCCCATCCACCAGGTACTTTCTTCATTCGGGTCTTCTAAAAAGGCTTTCTTGGCTTCCCGGATCATTTTGTTCACGTCGGCCTCTCCGTATATTTCACAGGCTGCTTTCTTACTGATTTTCTTGGCGTCCAGGGTAATGATCGTTCTCATGGGTATTTCCTCGCTTTCATGTGCTTTTTGCTTTTGGGGGCTGTCCCCTTTGGCATGTACATTAATCACTCTAAAGGCACATAATAGCAAGCGAATTCTGCGTATTTATGCAAGTATACAAGAAAGAAGAACAGGGCCTTACGGCCCCTTCCCCTGCCTGTGGCTACCGCCTTCAGGCGGCGTTTCTCCAGGCGGAATTCCCGGTGAGGTGTTTTAGCATGTGGAGCCGGCAGGTCTTGAATTCTTCCCCGATAAGCCCCAGCCGGAGCATCCAGCACCGGAAGGCGTATTTCTCGTTGTCCGTCTCCGTCTTTCTGGCGGAGGCTTTCTTCTGGGTCAGTGCCTGATGGGCCACCGCCAGACAGAACTGGATGTATGCCTTGATTTCCCCGGCGTGGAGGGTGCCGTTGAAAAGCCGGAATTCCACCGTCCCTTTGGTGAAGGTGGCGTGGAGGTTGAGCCCGTGGTACCGGCTGTTGTTGTAATGTTCATCCCGACCAAAGGGTGCCTGGATGTACCAGATGTCGGCAAATTCTGCCATGGTTCGGGGCTGCTTCTTGTTCAGTTCCCAGAGGAAGGTTTCATCTGTCTTCTGGCAGTATCTGGCTTCCCGGAGGGCGTCGATCTGGAGGGCATGGTAGATCATATCTTCCTTGCTGGCCACCAGGTTTACCAGGTTCCGCAGGGTTTTCGGGGTGAACTTCTCAGCTCCCACATGGATGTGAATCCCGCAGGAGGTGTTCACCAGGGCCCCGGCTTTTCTCAGGGTCCGTACCAGTTCCTGCAGCTTCGGGATGTCGTCGTAGGAAAGGATGGGGCTTACCACTTCCGTCCGGTAGTCCCGGGTGGCGCCCTCGATCTGGCCGCCCACCTTTCTCTGAGGTCGGATGCTGGAGTCGCTCATGGCTTTCCATGTCCGTTCTTGGTTATCCAGGGCGGTGTAGGTATCGTAGGCTCCGCCTTCATAGGTGCCCCGTCCTGTTCCGAAGAAACCGGCCATCAGGTTGGCAGCCTTTTCTCTCGTAATCCCCGTCATTTCCATTTCAATTCCGAAGTGCAGTGTTTTCATCCTTCTCGTCATCCTTTCGCTAGGTTTGTGTGTTCTTTGGCATGTGTATATATCACTCTAAACGCACAGAATAGCAAGGGATTTTGAGAATAATTATTAATTATTTCGTTTCTTTATTCAGTTTTTGCACCTCATCCACCCCATGGATCACATTAAGGTGGGATCCGTTGTCCCAAACCACCAGGAGGGACCCTATATCATCTACGCCGGTCACCGTGCCTTTCGTACCCAAAGGCGGTGCCTGGGGATCGTCCATCCGGGTAAGGCGTACCCGGGTTCCGGGAGGGTATTCCTGCTGTAGAAATTCCAGCAGCTCTTTATTGGGAAACCGCATCTTTTTTCCCTCCGTTCCGGAAGGCCGCTGACCCACTGAGCTTTTCCAGCAGGATCTTTCGGCAATCCTTGTATTCCTTCCCGATAAAGCCCAGGCGCAGGAGGAAACACCGGAAGGCGTATTTCTCGTTGGGGACTTCATGTTCTTTGGCCGTGACCCGTTTGGCGTTCTTGGCAAACTGGCACAGGGCCTTCACCAGTCTGGAGTAGGCTTGGACCTTGGCGCCGTCCGCTTCGTGGAACCAGGGGAAGTTGATTTTCCCTTCGCTGCGGATGATGGTCAGGTCATCCGTCCCCAGGGCCTTTTTGAAAAGGCCGGCTTTAGAGGCCACCAGGTTCTGAAGTTTCTCGAAGTCTTCTTCCGTGAAATCGTCCGGAAAGGAAATGGTGAGGGTGTCGACTTTCTCAGGAGTTTCTTCCGGTTCCTGGGCTGTTTCAGGTTCCGTCCCTTCTTCCAGTTCAGCCGTTTCCTGGGAAAGTTCTGGTTCCGGGTTTGCATCCGGTTCTGCCGTTTCCTTTACGGGTTCTTGTTCCGGAGTTTCTTCCGTTGCTGCCTGTTCTGCAGCCGTTTCTTCTGGCTTGAATCCTCTGGCTTCCAGTTCTTTTACCACCTTCTGGAACAGTTCTCCGTCTTCACATTCCATGGCACCGTTTTTCCACACCATAATGCTGCCGATCCGGTAAGCCTTGGTGGGAAGAAAAAGGTACTTTGCCTTTTCTCCCGTAATGGCGCTGATGGCCTGGACCAGTTCTTTTCTCGCTGCACCTTGTCTGTTGTATTCGACCTTCATGATTGGTACCTCCTTAGGGTATTTTGGTACTGTTATTAATCACTCTAAAGGCGAATAATAGCAAGCAAAATGTAGCCCTTTTTGTTCTTTATTTTTCTCCGCCCACAACTTCCTGGTAGGTGTATGTTTTCCCATTTCGCAGGACGGTCACGCTGTCCTGCTCCCCTTCGTGGGAAGCCAGGTACCGCTTCACCGCCACATCCACGAACTTGGGTTCCAGCTCCACCCCATAACAGATCCGGCCCAGCTGGTCGCAGGCCATGAGGGTGGAAGCAGACCCCAGGAATCCGTCCAGCACCACCCCGTTGATCTGGCTGCTCAGCTTGATCAGATAGGCCAGCATGGGCACCGGCTTACTGGAGGGGTGCCCGAAACCGTCCTCTTTGCTGTTCTTGATCCCGTCAAACTCAAAGACTGCTTTCTGTTTCTGGTCCCCGTACCAGTTGTGTTTTCCGTCTTTCCGCCACCCGAAGATAATGGGTTCCATGTTAAACTTCCAGTCGGTGCGCATAAAGGGGGCCTTGGGCTTTTTCCAGATCAGGCCAGCTCCCACTTTGAAACCGGCATCTTCGAAAGCGTCGTAAAAGACCCGGGCCTTCATGGTGGCGTAGAACACATAGATGGAGGCGTCCGCCGCCATGGCATCATGGAAGCAGGTGAAGGCCTTTTTCAGGAACTCGTACCCTTCCTGGTCGTTCAGATCATCGTTCCTGATCTTCCCAGAAGTACTCCGGAGGTTGACCAGGTACGGAGGATCCGTCAGGACCAGGTTTGGCTTTACTCCATCCATCAACTGAGCATAAGTTTCCGGCTTGGTAGAATCCCCGCACAGGACCCGGTGCTTGCCCAGCTGCCAGAGGTCCCCGGCTTTGGAAAACACCGGCTTCTGCAGTTCTTCTTCCACGTTGAAGTCGTCTTCTTTGGCTTCTGTTTCTTCATCGAAGATATGGGCGATTTCGTCATCGCTAAAGCCGGTGAGGCTCACATCAAAGTCCGCTCCCTGGAGGGATTCAATTTCCACCCGCAGCATTTCTTCGTCCCATCCGGCATCCAGGGCCATCCGGTTGTCGGCCAGGATATAGGCTTTCTTCTGGGCTTCGGTAAGATAGTCCACCAGGACGCAGGGCACTTCTTTGATCCCTTCTTCCCGGGCTGCCATCACCCGACCATGGCCGGCAATGATGTTCTTGTCCTTATCGATGATCACCGGGTTGATGAACCCGAATTCCCGCAGGCTGGCCCGGAGCTTGTTAATCTGTTCCGGGGAATGGGTCCGGGCGTTATTTACATAGGGAATCAGCTCATCGACGGGGAGGAGCCTCATCTCTTTGGTTGTTTTCTCCATGCCATGTTTCTCCTTATAATCGCAGCAAGCCCCCTGCGGGCACCGTTCAGGTCCCCACAAAGGGCTTGTCCTCGTAATGTTTTGATCTGTTGTTTGGTGAGGGGATATCCCCTCAGCCGGGAAATGAATTCTCTTGCTGTCATGCTATACCTTCCGCGACCGCAGCAGCCGTTCCATCACGTCATCCTGGGGCGTGTTGCCGGCAAACTCCACGGAGCAGTTTTCCTTCACCACCTGGTAGATCTGATACCAGATCTGGTTCACCTGCTTCATGTAGTTCTGGCCCATGGTCACGTATGGAGAAGCAATGGCCGCATTGGTGGTGGGGTGCTTGGCCAGAAAGCCATATTCCGAAATGGCATGTTCGCACTGGATCCACCGGGACACCGCCATGGCGTACTGGCTGATGAGCTGAGGGCTTACCAGTTTCTCGCAGTGCCGGGCCTTCAGCCACAGCCAGGTTTCCCGGTAGATTTCTTCCGCCTCCAGCTTCCCGCCGTTCCGCTGCTTTTCCTTCATGTAGGCTTTGGGTTCCGGCATATCTTCTCCAGATAGATCCGCCCCTTCCGGCAGGTCCATCACCTTAAGAGGCCGCTTCCCCGGATTGTCCGGCAGCTTGTCCAGAAGGGCCCTGGGTTTTCGACCCTGGCCGACCCGCAGTCCCCCTCGCATGGTTCCGTCTTTGGCTATTTTTCACACCCCCTTATTTCCATGGGTCAATACCCTTTTTGAATACGCGTTTTTTTCGTGCGTGACCCCTCGCCCGTTCTGGCTTTCCGGGCTTCCAGAGATTCATACGCCCCCTGGGTATATCACTTTGTTTCAGATTTATCATTCTGATAGTCCACTTTTTCTTGTGACTTTTTGGTGCCATCGATCTCCTCTTTGGGCATGAATCCTTGCGTGACAGGCTTTGCATAGGGCAATCAGGTTGTTCCAGGCATGGGTGCCGCCTTCCGCCAGCGGTTTCTTATGGTGAACTTCTTCCGCCACCACATACCGGTCATGCTTCAGACACAGTTCGCAAAGAGGATGGCTGGCTACGTAAGCATCTCGGATCTTCTTCCAGGTCCGGCCGTACCGTTTTTTACTCACAGGACTGCGTTCATACTTTTCGTACCGCTTGGCGATGATCTTCTGATGCTTCTCACAGTACCGACCGTCCGTCAGGTTCGGGCAGCCTGGATAAGAACAGGGGCGTTTCGGTTTTCTGGGCAACGCTGCCACCTCCCTTCGGGCATGAAAAAAGCCTTGTAGGATTCTTATATCCCGCAAGGCTTCTCTTTATTCCCTTTTCTGGTGATTCTATCATACCACGAAGGGGCTGTTGAATTCTAGTGCATTGTTACTGCATTTTACTGCGCTCCTCCAAAATTTTTTCAACGGCCGCCACCCCATCACTGTGGACGGCGTAGATCCACCGGATCCCTTTGCCCATGCTCCGGGCAATGTCCTCCCAGGCATCGAAGTGGATGTACCGGTCCCGGAGGACCAGCCGCTGGGCTTCGTCTTCCACCCGGTCGATGACCTGGCCAATCTCATACTTCAGGTCCACCAGCCGGTCCACTTCCCGGTTGATTTCCTGCTCCCGCTCCCAGATCTTCTCGATGGTCCGGACGAAGGGGGCTTCCGTGGGCCGGTTGGGGTTGTGGCTTTCTTCCAGCCCGGCTGCTGAGATGCCCAGGCAAAGATGCCGGAGCTCGGCCACTTCCCGAAGATTGCTCTCTATTTTCTTATCCAGGTAGAATCCCTGTTGCAAGTACTCTTTCGCGTTCATGCTTTTCCCTCCAAATCCGCTTTGACGGCTTCAATGAGATCCGCCTGGGAACTGTCTTTCTTCTCCAGGGCCTTCAGGATCCGTTCGTCCATGGTGCCTTTCGTCACAATGTGCTGGACGATCACCGTCCGGCTGGTTTGTCCCTGCCGCCAGAGCCGGGCCACCGTCTGCTGGTAGAGTTCCAAACTCCAGGTGAGCCCGAACCAGATCAGAATGGACCCGCCCTGCTGCAGGTTGAGGCCGTGCCCGGCAGAAGCCGGATGGATCAGGGCCACCGGGATCTTCCCGGCGTTCCAGTCGGCAAAGTCCCTGCTCTCCTTCAGTTCCCTGGCTTCCATCCTCTGACAGATCCGTTCCTTGTCATGCCGGAACCAGTAGGCCACAAGGACCGGCCGGCCATTGGCGCTTTCCACCAGGTCTTCCAGGGCATCAAGCTTTCGGTCATGGAGATGGATGGTCTTTCCGTCATCGGTGTAGATGGCTCCGTTGGCCATTTGGGTCAACTTCAGCGTAAGGGAGGCCGCATTGGCTGCCGTCACCTCGCCTCCCGGCAGTTCCAGCACGAGAGACTTTTTGAAGTCATTATACCGCTTCCGCTCCGAGTCCGAAAGATTAACCTCGGTTTTCACACGCACCAGGTCCGGCATCTGCAAATAGTCTGTGGCCTTCATGGACACGGTGATGTCCGCGATCTTTTTGTAGATGGCGTCCTCTGCTTCCGGCAAGGGCTTGTAGGAAAACACCACCATCCCGTTCCGTTTGTCCGGCTGGAAATAGGTGTTCCGGTACTGGCTGATGTATCTCCCCAGCCGCTCTCCCATGTCCAGGAGCCGGAACTCCGCCCACAGGTCCATAAGACCATTGCCGCTGGGTGTCCCGGTAAGGCCCACGATCCGTTTCACCTTGGGCCGCAGGGCCTTCATGGCTTTGAACCGCTGGGCCTGCTGGTTCTTGAAAGAGGACAGTTCATCCAGGACCACCATGTCAAAATCCAGCCGGCAGTTCTTACAAAGCCACACCAGGTTTTCCCGGTTCACGATGTAAAGGTCCGCTGGCTTCTGGAGGGCCCGCCTCCGTTCCGTCACGGACCCCACGACCACGCTGCAGGTCAGGTCCTTCAGGTGGTCCCACTTCCGGATTTCTTCCGGCCATGTATCTCTCGCTACTCTGAGGGGTCCAACGATCAAAACCCGGTGGACTTCAAAGGAGTCATACATCAAATCCCGAATAGCCGTCAAGGTCGTCACCGTCTTGCCGAACCTAAGCCCATATCCAGCAGGAGAGCCGTCACCGGGTGGGTCTTGATGTACTCGATGGCATAGGTCTGGTATGCATGGGGTATGAACTTCATTGGGCATCACCTCCTTCCGCAATGGTCTCCAGCAGCCCGGGGATATCTTCTGTGGCATCCAGGACGAACACCTGGAACCCCAGCTCCCGAAGCATTTCATGCCGTTTCACCTGCAGCATCCGTGGTTTCTTCCCCGGTGCTTTCACTTCCACAAAGGCCAGCTTCCCACCAGGGAGAAGAACCAGCCGATCTGGCATACCAGCATATCCAGGGGAAACGAACTTCACAGCCAGTCCGCCTTTCTTCCTCGTTTCCGTCACCAGCTTTTGCTCTATCTGCTTTTCATTCTTCATGATTCACCTCCGGTATTGGGTCAACAAGATTAAATGCGGCGTAGGCGGCGGAGAGAAAGTTTCTGATGGGCTTCCCCTTATAGGTCCAGATGCACTTACCGCGGCACTTCACGCCGAGATGTTTCGGATTGCGGCGGCTGCGTCCAATGAGAATCTGCTCTCCGTGATAAGTGAGACGCCAGCCATGCGAGGTCTGCTCCCATTTGCGTCCTGGAAAACTGCGTTTCCGTTTGGAACGGTTCCGCATAAGCCGTTCCCGTTCCCTGGCGGCAAGGATATCCCCTTCCATGACTCCGGCGCAGATGCAGCCAACGGCTACATCCTCAAAGTAGTCAGGATGCCTCATCACATGCACAAACCGTACCTTCCTGCAGCCGCAGAGCTCACAGGTGTGAAGCGGCGCCTCCATGTCATCTTCTCGTACATCATAAACTTCCTGGCAATGCCATCCTGAGAGCGGTGCTCCCCATTCGCGTAATATTTTCTGGCTGCGGGCAAAATAACTTTTGTCCTTTCTGCCATCAGCCATTTTTTCCTCTGATTCATCACCCATAGTGTTAAAACCCCCGTATTTTCTGGCTTTCCGGGTTTTGTCCATTTTGTCTGTTTTGTCCCTAAATAAATATTTTTATATTTTTTAGTAGAATAATATATAGAGTAAGTAAGTACTTTTTACTTTTTTATAGTTTTCGGACAAAAAGGACAAAGCCGGAAACCCGCATGGTGCCTGCTCTGAGACTGACCACAAAAATCAGGACAACCTCAGGACAAAAGGACAGAACCCAGTCAATGCTCCTTCAACCAGGGGTTGATGGCATATTTGGGCAGTGGTGGCCTGCCCGTGCCTGAGTATTTCTGCGGTTTTTGCATGATGTACCCGTAATCCTCAAGGAAGTCGAGAACCGGCTGGATGCTGTCCACGGTCTTAAACCTCCGGCACATGCGCATAGCTTCCCGCCTGTCAAAGGCGGTGAGACGCCGCTCCCTGATTTTCTGGAGGATCAGGTTCCCGTTCTCGTACATGTCATTTTCCGGCAGGACGGAATAGGCGGCCTGTGCATGGTTAAGATAATATTTTCCAAGACGTATCGCATCTGACATGGTTTTCCCGGTGACGGACAAGGCATCCTGCACCATAAGAAAGTCATGGCTTTGGTAAACGGAAGCCCTGCAAAGGAGTCCGGATATGCGCAGTACATTGCCGACAAGCTTTCCGGCCCAGTCAGCCATTTCTGCATAGTCGTTTGTGAGCTTCGGCTCCAGCCAGTTTGCGAATGCTTCAAGCTCCCTGTCCGCTTCCGGAGAGAGTGTGATGGTCTGCGGTTTTTCCGGATACTCATCTTCCAGGAGATTCACCACAAGCTGTTCATAGCCGCGGTAGGTTTCGTCCGTCACAGCTTTACTCCGATACTTTCTTTTTCCCACTGACGAGACTGGCATGCTGTACAGGAACCTCGCCGTAAGACCGCGTCCCCGGAATGTGGTGTTGCTCAATACGGATGAGACCACGTTCGGCTGTGCCATCAGGAGGATCGTCAGTGCCGGATCCATAATGCTTTCACTCTCGCGCCCGATACGGTCCACTCGGATCGTATCTCCGGAGTACCCCTTCAGCATGACATCGATATTGACCGTCTTCGTATAGATACCGGAGAGGGTGTCGAAGATACCTCCTTCACTGGAAATGAGAGCTGCATGGCCGTGATTTTTGGCAATGACGGCTACCAGTTTTTCAGTGGTGATGTCATCCACATAAAGCTGCATGGGGCTTACTTCCTCAAAGTCAGCGGCCTCCTGTGCGATACGTTTCAGTTCTTCCGGTTTGGCATTTCCCTTGGCGACCTTGTCTTCGACTGCCTTCTGCCTGCGTTCCAGGACACGTTTCTGCATCTTCCCAGCCTCCACCGCAGCGGCATTCTGTTTGTTGTACTCGGTCTCGTAATCGTTGACCGGCTGCAACATGAGATGCAGGACGGATGACTTTCTTTCGGACGGCGGGGCAATTACAATCACATAAGTGTTGAGCGGCTCCACCCAGCCAGGCTTTCCCTGGATCCGGTATTTCTTCTGCAGACAGGTCGAAAGTACGGAAAGTACGATGCTCCCCGCCATATCCACAGGTG
>NZ_JBNMIU010000060.1:0-12259 GCF_050873445.1 Acidaminococcus sp.
AATTCCCTGTTTGGGAGTACTATAATACACAGTTAGGTTTTTCATTGTCAGTTAAATTCTAACACGAAAAAGGACTTTCGGTTCGCAAGAATCGAAAGTCCTTTCTCGTGTTCATGGGGCCATTATTTCACAGCCCCTTTTTTTATGTGGTGAATGGACCACCTGGTCACTGGTGACAAAAAAGCCTGCCGCAATTGCGACAGGCTTTCTCTTACTGTTTCGGCGGCCGTACCGGCGGGGGCGTGGAGCTCTTGCCGGAGGAGCGGGGCGGCTGCGGTACATTGCCGTTTCCAGGCAGTGCATCGTCCTTGCCCTTACTGTTCTTCTTGGTATCGGCGGCTTTCTTGCTGGAACCGCTGCTCTTGGAAGAGCTCTTGGGCGCTTCATATTTCGGTGCGGGCATCTTGAACCCATCCGGCTTATCGAAGTCGGATGCCGGCGTATCGGCCAGGGCGTTGCTCATGAACGTCCGCCACAAGGTAGCAGGCTCACCGCCACCGGTCATGCCGCCCAGGGAATCGTTATTGTCGTCCCCGATCCAGACAGCACAGGCCAGGTCAGGAGTGAAGCCTACGAACCAGGCATCATGGTAATCGCTGGTGGTACCGGACTTACCGGCGCAGGTACGGTTGATGGCGGCACCACGGCCCGTACCACGGGTCATGACGTCTTCCATCATGGAGATCATCATGTAAGCGGTTTCCGGTTTTACCACCTGGGTGGGATTTGCCTTGTGTTCGTACAGGACCTTACCGTTCCGGTCCAGGATCTTGATGATGGGAGTGGGTTTGTTGAACTTGCCCATATTGGCGATACCGGCGTATGCACCGGCCATTTCCAGGGGCGTCACCCCATGGGTCAGACCGCCCAGGGCGATAACGGCGTTTTCATCGTCATCCACCAGGGTAGAGATGCCGAACTTCTTGGCCAGTTTTACAATCTTTTCAGGCCCGTACTTCATCGCCACCTTGACGGCAGGCACGTTGTAGGAGTAGGTGAGGGCCGTCCGGTATGAAACCGTACCATGGAAGCTGCGGTCGTAGTTCTGGGGGTTCCATTCGCCCGGGATCGGGGAATCTTCTACTGTATCGCCGGGTGTTGCACCCTGTTCGAAGGCATTCATGTAAACGAAAGGCTTGAATGCGGAACCTGGCTGCCGTTCTGCCATTACTGCACGGTTGAACTGGTCAGTACCCCGGCCGCCGATCATGGCTTTGATGTACCCGGTCTTGGGTTCCACGGCTACAATGGAGGACTGGGGCTGTTTCAGCTTGTTGCTGTCGGTGTAGTAGGTAGGCGTCTGGGCTGCAGCTTTTTCAGCAGCCTTCTGCATATCCGGATCCAGGGTGGTGTAGACTTTCAGACCCTGCTTGTATACAGCGTCGGGACCGAATTTATCCACCAGCAGCTGGATGACATAATCGATGAAGTATTTCTTGGAACCCGGAGATTCGTTCAGGCTCTTGTAGGTCAGAGGCTCTGCGTAGGCTTCGTCAGCCTGTTCCTTGGTGATGAACCCGTATTTGGTCATCTGTTCCAGCACCGTTTTCTGCCGTTCCTTGGCAGCCTTGGGGTTGGACAGGGGAGAGTAGTAGTTGGGGCTCTTGGGGATGCCGGCGATCATGGCACACTGGGCCAGGTCCAGATCCTGCACGTGCTTGCCGAAGTAGGTGTTGGCGGCGGTTTCCACGCCGTAGGAACCCTGGCCGAAGTAAATCTGGTTCATGTACATTTCCAGGATTTCGTTTTTGGTGTACTTCTGCTCGATTTGCAGGGCGATGAAGGCTTCGTGCAGCTTTCGGCTCAGGGTCTGTTCCTGGGTCAGGAAGTAGTTCTTGGCCAGCTGCTGGGTAATGGTACTGCCGCCCTGGACCTCACCCCACCGGATGTAGGTGTAGATGGCACGGCCGATGCCCCGGAAGTCGATGCCTCCGTGTTCATAGAAACGGATATCTTCCGCTGCCAGGAAGGCATGCTGCAGGTCCTTCGGGGTTTTGTCGATGGTCACGGGAATCCGGTCTTCTTCTGAATCCACAGTGGTAATCAGGTTGCCCTTGGCATCGAAGAATTGCGAAGACGCCATGGGAGCCATATCCTTGGTCAGGATCTTGGCTGTGGTGAATTTGGCCAGGGCGAAGAAGGCGGCTACCGAAAGGAAGCCCACCAGGATCAGGGCCAGCACAGCTGAAAAAATCGTGCCTCCCAATTTTTTATGTTTGTGAGGCGAAGGGGAACCAAAGACATTTCTCCAGTTCTTGTTCTTATTGCTTGTCATCACGTCAGCTCCTATATAGTTGAAAAATGGATTGGGAACATAAGTTACTGGATATTATACCACATTTGAACGGTTCCGTGTATAGCCGCGGAGATTTGTGCCCTCTTCCTCTTTCCGGAGAGGAAGATTCAAAATCCTTTCCTTATATAATATACATATAATATCCGTGGAATTCCCCTGCAGCATTGACAAATATCCGGCTGCAATCTATAATTTAAAAGATACGGTAGTAGCCAAAAAGCCTATAAAGGAGTCGTGAAACATGGCTGAACAAACGATTTTGACCGAAGAAGGTCTCAAAAAGTTAGAAGATGAACTGGATTACCTCCGTTCTGAAAAACGGCAGCAGGTTGCTGAACGGTTGAAGGTAGCTATTTCTTATGGTGATATCAGCGAAAACTCCGAGTACGATGACGCCAAAAACGAACAGGCCTTCGTAGAAGGACGGATCCTGACCCTGGAAAACATGATCCGCAATGCCAAAGTCATCAAAGACAGCGACATTACCAAGAACGTGGTTTCCCTGGGTTGCAAAGTGAAGATCGAAGACATGGAAACCCATGACCAGGAAGAATATACAGTTGTCGGTACCACCGAAGCTGATCCTATGGCAGATCCTCCCCGGATTTCCAACGAATCCCCTGTGGGCAAAGCCATCCTGAACCAGAAAGTAGGTTCTGTGGTAAAAGTCCGCACTCCGGTGGGTGAACTGGACTACAAGATTGTGGCCGTCAGCCGTCCCAGCGGCAAGAAAAAGGCTGCCGCCAAAGAAAGCAAATAATCAATCGATAGAATCAGGAGGGTTTTTATGTCCGACGAAAAGAAGAACCAACCGGACGTAGAGAAGGAAGCATTGGCGGACGAAGACGTCAATGAACAAATGCAGGTCCGTCTGGACAAGATGCACAAGCTGGAAGAAAAGGGCATCCTGCCTTTCGGCCATGCCTACCAGTGGACCCATCATACGAAGGAAGTCCATGACAACGTGGATACCATGGAAGCCAACGGCACGGTGGTGAAAGTGGCCGGCCGTCTCCTGGCCATCCGCGGCCATGGCAAGACCTGCTTCATGGACCTGCAGGACAAGACCGGCAAGATCCAGCTGTATGTCCGCAAGGACGAACTGGGCGAAGATGCCTACAGTGTGGTGAAACTGCTGGATATCGGCGATATTGTGGGTGTGGAAGGTACCGTTTTCAAGACCCATATGGGAGAACCGTCCATCCGGGTGCAGAAACTGGAATTCCTGTCCAAGGCTCTGAAACCCCTGCCGGAAAAATGGCACGGGCTGAAAGATAAGGAAATCCGCTACCGTCAGCGCTATGTGGATCTGATTGTGAACCCCGAAGTACGGGACGTGTTCGTGAAACGGACCCAGATCATCAAATGCATCCGGCAGGTGCTGGACGACCAGGGCTACCTGGAAGTGGAAACACCGGTACTGAACACCATTTCCGGCGGTGCTCAGGCCCGTCCGTTCATTACCCACCACAATGCCCTGGATATCGATCTGTATCTGCGGATTGCCACCGAACTGAACCTGAAGCGCCTGGTCGTGGGCGGTCTGGAACGGGTGTATGAACTGGGCCGTGTGTTCCGCAATGAAGGCATGGACATCAAACATAACCCGGAATTCACCACCCTGGAATGCTATGAAGCTTTCGGCGACTTCAATACCATGATGGACCTGACTGAAAAGATCGTGACCACCTGTGCTGAAAAGGTACTGGGGACCCTGAAGATCCAGTATGAAGGTACGGAAATCGATCTGACCGGCCCGTGGCCCCGGATGAGCATGATCGATGCCGTGAAGAAATACAGCGGCAAGGACTTCACCGGCGTCAAGGATGTGGAAGTGGCCCGTCAGATGGCCAAGGAAGCCGGCGTCGCTGTGGAACCCGCCTGGGGCGTGGGCAAGATCATCAACGCTTTCTTCGATGAATTCGTGGAAAAGAACCTGATCCAGCCCGTATTCATCACCGGGCATCCCAAAGAAATCTCTCCTCTTGCCAAGAGCAGCGTGGCTGATCCCGAGATCACCGACCGTTTCGAAGGGTACATCTTCGGACGGGAACTGTGCAACGGGTTCACTGAACTGAATGATCCTCTGGACCAGAAGGAACGGTTCGAGAAGCAGGTAGAAGACCGGAACGCCGGGGATGATGAAGCCGGCATGATGGATGAAGACTTCATCAACGCCCTGATGCATGGTCTGCCGCCTACAGGCGGTCTGGGCATCGGCATCGACCGGCTGGTGATGTTCCTGACGGGAGCCGTTTCCATCCGTGACGTGCTGCTGTTCCCGACCATGAAGCCGCTGGATAACAACGGCAAAAAGGAAGCAGAAGCCAAACCGGCAGCTGCTCCTGTGGCAGAAGCTGCCGCACCGGCTTTCCAGACCGTGGCTCCGGAAAAAATCGACTTCTCCAACGTGACCATTGAACCCCTGTTCAAGGATTTCGTGGACTTCGACAACTTTGCTGCCTGCGATTTCCGGGTAGTCAAGGTGAAGGACTGCTTCGCTGTACCCAAGAGCAAGAAACTGCTGCAGTTCACCCTGGACGATGGAACCGGCACGGACCGGACCATCCTGAGCGGGATCAAAGCGTACTACGATCCGGAAGAACTGGTGGGCAAGACCCTGGTGGCCATTGTGAACCTGCCGCCCCGGAAGATGATGGGCGTGGCATCCTGCGGGATGCTGCTGAGCGCAGAACATATGGAAGGGGAAGAACGGAAACTGCATCTGCTGATGCTGGATCCGCACATCCCTGCGGGCGCAAAACTGTGCTGATGGACTGAAATGAATGAAAGGAGGGTGTGAAAACGCCCTCCTTTTTTGGTGAAAGAAAAGGATAATTATGCAAAAAGAGATGACACGGGGACCCATCCTTCCCCAGATCCTCCAGTTCCTGTTCCCCCTTTTCGTGGGGAATGTATTCCAGCAGCTATACAACATGGCCGATATGATCATCGTAGGCCGGTATGTAGGAGCCGGTGCCCTGGCGGCAGTAGGTTCCACCGGGACCCTCATGTTCCTGGTCCTGGGCTTTGCACTGGGCATCACCGCAGGCTTCGGTATCCTGACTTCCCAGCGGTTCGGAGCCCGGGACAAAGCAGGGGTGCAGCGCAGTGTGGCCAATGGTACGCTGCTGGCCGTGCTGCTGTCCATCGTCATGACGGTGCTGAGTACGGTTGCGGTGCCCTGGCTGTTGTCGCTGATGAATACACCTGAAGACATTTTGGGGGATGCCCGGACCTATATCACCATCATTTTCCAGGGCTTGTTTGCCAATATCTTCTACAATATGGGTTCCGTGTTCCTTCGGGCGGTGGGGGACAGCAGGGCACCCCTGTTCTTCCTGGTTTTTTCCGCCTGCCTCAATGTGGGGCTGGATCTGCTGTGCATCCTGTATTTCCAGATGGGTGTGGCCGGTGCGGCGGTGGCAACGGTGGTGAGCCAGGCCATTTCCGCTCTGCTGTGCGCCGTCTACATCCTGCGGGCAGTACATATCCTGGTCCCGGAAAAGCAACAGTGGAAGCTTTACCGGTATGAAACCAGGGAACAGCTGCGCATGGGCCTTCCCATGGCTCTGCAGTTTTCCATTACCGCATCGGGGGTCATGATTGCCCAGGCTGCGGTCAACCTGTTCGGTTCTCTGGCGGTGGCGGCCTACACGGCTGCTTCCAAAGTCTCCATGCTGCTGACCCAGGGGTGCCTGTCCATGGGGCAGACCATGGCCACCTATGCAGGGCAGAACTTTGGCAAGGCCGATGTGGGGCGGATCCGGGAAGGAGTGAAGAAAGCACTGCAGGTCATGGCAGGGTATTCCCTGCTGGCGGCTATCGTACTCCACTATCTGCTGCCTTTCCTGGTGCAGTTCTTTTTTCCGGAAGGGACAGCTACCGCTGAACTGGTACCCTGGGCCCGGACCTATGGGGACATCGCCATGTGGTTCTACCTGCCCCTGAGCATGATCTTCATTTTCCGGAATGTGATGCAGGGGGTGGGCTATGCGCTGGCACCTACCCTGTGCGGGGTATTCGAACTGGGAGCACGGGGACTGACTGCCCTGGCAGGGATGGAAACCCACAGCTACGCCATTTCGGTTGCCTGCGACCCCATGGCCTGGCTGGTGGCTGGTATTTTTGCCCTGTTCGCCTACCGCTGGGTGATGGGGAATCTGGAAAAGAAACAGGGAAAAATGGTATAATCTGGCTGTAGAGGAGGGGAATCGTATGGTTCAAATCATGGATATTCTGCAAACCATTGCCCATTTCGGCAAACAGCCGGATGGTTCGTATACACGGCGGCTCTACAGCCCGGAATTTTTCCAGGCGGTGGAAGCGGCGGAAGCGCTGATGCATCAGGCCGGGCTCACCACCAGCCGGGATGCGGCGGGAAATCTGCACGGGGTGCTGCCGGGTAAGGATCCGGCGCTGAAGCATATCCTGCTGGGCTCCCATCTGGATACGGTCCCTTCCGGCGGGCTTTATGACGGAGCCTACGGAGTGGCGGCGGCCCTGGGCTGCGTATTGCGGCTGAAAGAGGAGGGCAGGCGTCTGCGCCATACGGTGGAGGTCTATGCCTTCAACGGGGAAGAAGCCAGCCCTCTGGGCGGTACCTTCGGCAGCCGGGCGCTGGCCGGACTTACGGATCCTGACCAGCCTCTGATGAAAGAAACACTGGCCGGTTTCGGCCACAGGGTGGAAGCAATCCTGGCCTGCAAACGGGATTTTTCGGATGCGGCCTGTTACCTGGAGACTCATATCGAGCAGGGGGGTCAGCTGGAAAAGAAGGGACTGCAGCTGGGTATCGTCAACGGCATTTCCAATATTGTCCGTTATCTGGTGACGGCTGAGGGGGAGAGCAACCACGGGGGCACCACGCCCATGGGAGATCGGAAAGATGCCATGGTGGGCATGGCCAAACTGATCGTGGCCGGGGACGCAGCATGCCGGGCCATCGGGCACAACACGGTGTTCACCGCTGGCAAGATCCAGTGCTGGCCCAACGCTTCCAATGTGGTGCCGGGCAAGGTGACCTGCACCTTTGAGATGCGCAACATCGACGACAAGTACACGGATGCCTTGATCGGGGATATCCGGAAGGTGGCAGAGGCCATCCCGGACTGTAGATTCAGCATCCGGCTGCTGATCCACAAGGACAGCGCCATCTGTGACAAGGGTCTGATGGAACAGTTTGAGCGTGCTGCGGACAATGCCGGGGCCACCTGGCAGGTGATGCCCAGCGGGGCCGGCCACGATGCCGATTCCATTGCACACCGGATCCCGGTGGGGATGCTGTTCATCCCCAGCCATCTGGGCATCAGCCACAGCGGGAAGGAATTCACTCCGCCGGAGGACGTGGAACGGGGCGGTGATGTGCTCTACCGGGCCCTGCTGGGACTGGACGGGAGGAACGGCTGATGGCCGGCGCTACCATCACTACGTTCACAGGGCTGGAGTTCGATCCCCTGGATCCCCGCCCGGACACCATCCGCATCGAAGACATTGCCCATGCCCTGTCACTGCTGTGCCGGGGAAATGGACATTGCAAAACGTTCTATTCCGTGGGACAGCACTGCATTGCCGCAGCCCGGGAGGCCCTGGCCCGGGGATACGACCGGCGGACGGCACTGGGGGCATTGCTCCACGATGCCGCGGAGTGCTATCTGTCGGATGTGCCCCATCCCTATAAAGCCAGTATGCCCCGGTACCGGGAGCTGGAAGACGCACTGCTGGCAGCCATTTTCCGGAAGTTCCTGGGCGGTCCCCTGCCGGCAGCGGAAAAGCAGCATATCCGGAAGATCGACCGGGCACTGATGTACAGCGACCTGCACCACCTGATGGACCATCCGGAAAACAGGGAGATGGAAGGGACCCTGCGGTGGAAAACGGACTACACCGTACGCCCCTTCCAGGAAGTAGAACAGGAGTATCTGGAGTTATACAGGAAATTGCATGGAGGAGAAAAATAATGGATATCCAGCAAATTGCCACATTGTGTGAAAGCCGTCGGGATGCATTATGTTCCATGGCGGACAAGATCTATGATTATGCCGAAATCGGACTGCAGGAGGTAAAATCTTCTGCCCTTCTGGAGGACTATCTGGAACAGCAGGGCTTTACGGTAGAAAAGGGTGTGGGCACGCTGCCCACCGCTTTCCGGGCTGTCTGGAAACAGGGAGAGGGAGGCCCCCGGCTGGGCTTCCTCTGTGAATATGATGCTCTGGAAAACATGGGCCACGGCTGCGGCCACCATATG
The DNA here is from genome assembly GCF_050873445.1 of Acidaminococcus sp. Classification (GTDB taxonomy): domain Bacteria; phylum Bacillota; class Negativicutes; order Acidaminococcales; family Acidaminococcaceae; genus Acidaminococcus. Next base: position 8,544 of record NZ_JBNMIU010000060.1, read on the forward strand.
CAGGGACCGTCCGTGATTGGTGCCGCCCTGACCGTGCGGGATCTGTTCAAGGGCAGCACCGTGCCCTTTACCATTGTGATCTACGGGACTCCTGCCGAGGAGACAGTCGGCGGCAAGACCATCATGCTGGAACATGGCTGTTTCAAGGATATCGACCTGGCCCTGATGATGCATGCGGCACCCACTACCTGCGTGGATGTGCGGTGCATGGCCGACAAGAGCTATCTGGTGGAATTCCACGGCAGGAGCGCCCATGCGGCCATGAACCCGGAAAAGGGACGCAGCGCCTTCGATGCGGCCCTCCTGAGCTTCAATGCCATCGAGTTTCTGCGGGAACATGTGCTGGACGATACCCGGATGCACTATACGGTACGGGATGCAGGCGGCCCGGCCAACGTGGTGCCTGACAAGGCCGTGGCCCAGTACGAACTGCGGTCTTACAGCACTGATTACCTGAAGAGCCTGGAACCCCGGTTCCTGGACATCTTGAAAGGGGCTGCCCTGATGACGGGTACTACCTATACGATTCCGGAAACCCACGAGTTCTATGCCAAGATCCCCTGCCTGAAATTGAATGACTTGGTCATGGAACAGGCACGGGCCTTTGGAGCACCCCAGATTGCGGAACCCCGGAAAAAGACCGGTTCCACGGATTTCGGCATTGTGATGTACCATATGCCCGGCACCTGCATCCGCACGGCTTTTGTGCCGGAAGGGACGTCGGCCCATTCCGCGGAATATGTGAAAGCCGGCAAGACTGAGGCTGCCCATGATGCCATCCTGTACGGCAGCAAGATCCTGGCTGCTGCCTGTGCAAGGATCTTGGAGGAGCCGCAGCTGTTGGAAGAGATGTGGAAGGAATTCAGGGAAAGAAAAGCAGGGAAAAGGTGACCAGTCCGATGCTGGAAAAAAATGCAGGAGCTGTGAAGGATGATTTCACAGCTCCTGCATTTTTATAGCTTCACTTTATCGATCCATCTCCGGCTGTGGTACTCGTAATAGCTGATCAGCCAGTTGGCGCTCCAGCCTACCGGTTCGGCCATCCAGACCATCTGGATGCCGTAAATGGGGGCCAGGGTCAGGGAAATTACAATCCGCAGGCCCAGATTGGTCAGGTTGGCGATGGTGAACAGCTTCATGTCGCCGGCCCCCCGCAGTACGCCGTCCACTGCCATCTTGAAGCCGATAATGCTGATGAAGAAGCCCACGAATTTCAGGAATGACGTGCCCGTTTCCAGCGCTACTGCCGATGCACGGTCGCCCAGGAAGAACCGGATGATGGGTTCGTTGCAGGTTTCCAGCACGATCAGGATGATCACCGCGTACAGTATCACCAGCTTATTGGCACTGTGGTAGCCCTGGATTACCCGGTCTACTTTCCTGGCTCCCAGATTCTGGCCGGTGTAGGGACTGATGGCGTTGCCGATGGCATTCATAGGTACGGTGCATACGTACTGGATCCGCAAGGCGGAAGAGTACCCGGCCAGGGCCGCGGCCCCGAAACTGTTTACCACTCCCTGTACCAGCATCATGCCGATGGAGACGATGGACTGCTGCAAAATGGAAGGCAGGGCGATGGTGGTCATCTTGCCCAGCTGGGTCCTGCTGAAATAGCCGGGAGCGCTGCCCAGGTCATGGATCAGGTGCATGAACACGCCGTAGGACAGCATTGCTGAAAGCCCCTGGCTGATCAGGGTGGCCCAGGCGGCTCCGGCCACGCCCCAACCCAGGTTCCGGACCATGTAGATATCCAGGAATACGTTCAGGATGGAGGAGAAAATCAAAAAGTACAGAGGATACCGGGATTTGCCCAGGGCGTTGAACATGGCGGAGATGATGTTGTACATAAAAAGGAAGGGAAGGCCCAGAAAGTAGATCTGCAGGTATACTTCCGCCATGCCCAGGCTGTCCGCCGGGGTCTTCAGCCAGGTCATGATCTGGCTACTGGTGGCGCAGCCGAATACGCCCAAAAGGGTACTCAGCCCCAGAAAGGTGAGGAAGGCTGTGTAGATGGTCTGCTTCATATGGTCGTAATCGTGGGCGCCGAAATACCGGCTGACGATTACAGAAGCACCTATGCCGCCCCCGATGGCGATGCTGATGAATACCGTGGTGAGAGCGTAGGAGGCTCCTACGGCGGCCAGGGCGGCTTCACCCACATAACGGCCTACAATGGCTGAATCCACCGTATTGTACAGCTGCTGGAAAAAATTGCCCAGGATCATGGGCAGGGAAAACAGGAACAGGGCCTTCATGGGCCGGTCGGTCATTAGATAATCCCGATTCATGGTATGCCTCCAATTCTGCTGGCGAACAGCAAATTACAGATACCTTTAGTTTACAGAAAAATACTCGATTTTTCAACATGGAGACTTCTTTTGGAAAGAAATACTTATCAGAATATTTTTTGTTTTAATTTGGGAAAAGTTCGTATATGGTACAGACGAAAAACGTGCTATAATAAAACGTATGAAAAGGGGTGCTGTGCACCAACCTTTTAACTATTTGGGTAGGAGTGATATTAAATGGCATTTATGGACGAACTGAAGGCTCGTGTTAAACCTGCACAAAAGAGAATTGTGCTGCCGGAAAACGACAGTGACAGAGCTCTGCAAGCTGCTGCTATCGTTACCAAAGAAGGTTTTGCTAAAATCGTGCTGGTAGGGGATCCTGCTAAACTGCAAAAGGATGCAGAACGTTTGGGTATCAGCTTTGACGGTGTGGAAATCGTCAACCCTGCAACCTATGAAAAAATGGACGAACTGTGTGCTTACTTTGCAGAACGGAGAAAGAAAAAAGGCATGACCGTGGAAAAAGCACGGGAAATCATGCTGAACGATACCACGTTCTTCGGCGCTGGCCTGCTGGCCATGGGAGACGCTGACGGTGTGGTTTCCGGTTCTACCCGGACTTCCGCTGATACCATCAAGGCTGGTCTGCAGGTTGTAGGCGTAAAACCTGGCAACAAGACCGTATGCAGCGGTTTCATCATCCTGAGCGACAAGAAGAATCTGGGCGACAACGGCAAACTGGTCTTCGGTGACTGCGGCGTTATTATCGAACCGACTGCTGAACAGCTGGCTGATATTGCTGTAAGCTGCGTTGACCGTGCCCGCGACACCATGGGCATCAAAGAACCGAAAGTGGCTCTGCTGTGCTACTCCACCAAAGGTTCCGGCTCCGGCGACGAAGTGGACAAAGTCAAGGAAGCTGTTGAAATCCTGAAATCCCGCAACGTTGATTTCGACTTCGACGGTGAACTGCAGGCTGATGCCGCTCTGGTTCCTGAAGTGGGCGAACGCAAGGCTCCTGGCTCCAAAGTGGCCGGTCATGCCAATGTACTGATCTTCCCGAACCTGTGCGCTGCCAACATTGGCTACAAGCTGGTTGAACGGTTCAGCGGTGCTACCTGCCTTGGGCCTCTGGTACAAGGTCTGGCCAAACCGGTCCTGGATCTGAGCCGTGGCTGCTCTACCCAGGATGTTGTGGATGTATGTGCTGTCTGCGCCTGCGATGCCATCGCTGCTGAAAATAACAAATAATAGGTGCACTGAAAAAGACTGCCTGCGGGCAGTCTTTTTTTTGGTTCTTTGTCAAATGTTGGGGCGAATTTCAAATCATCCACCATTCATGGACGTGAGCATTTTTGCTTACGTCCATCTTTAATTTAGTTTTACCTTAGACAACAGTAATATCCTTCCTCGAAATCGTTTAAA
>NZ_JBNMIU010000061.1:0-11906 GCF_050873445.1 Acidaminococcus sp.
CACTCAGAAAAAAATGCTGGTAAAATTCCCTGCTTGGGAGTATTATAATACACAGTTAGGTTTTTCATGTCAGTTAAATTCTAACACGAAAAAGGACTTTCGGTTCGCAAGAATCGAAAGTCCTTTCTCGTTTTCATGGGGCCATTATTTCACAGCCCCTTTTTGACAGGTATTTTCGTTAGTTGAATTTCAGGACAGCGCCCTGGGCTGCGGAGGATACCAGATAGGAATACCGGGCCAGGTAGCCTTTCTGCACTTTGGGAGGCGGGCATACCCATTTTTCTCTCCGTTTGGCCAGTTCTTCGTCGCTGACCCGTACGTTCAGGGTCCGGTTGGGGATATCGATATCGATGATATCGCCTTCCTCCACCAGGGCAATATTGCCGCCTTCCCGGGCTTCCGGGGAGATATGACCGATGCAGGCGCCCTGGGTGGCACCTGAGAAACGGCCATCGGTCAGCAGGGCAACGGATTTGCCCAGGCCCATGCCGGTAATCACGGCGGTGGGGTTCAGCATTTCCCGCATGCCCGGGCCGCCTTTGGGGCCTTCATAGCGGATGACTACCACATCACCCGGTTTGATTTGCTTGCCCACAATGGCTTCGATGGCTTCATCTTCCGAGTTGAATACCCGGGCAGGACCAGAGTGTTTCAGCATTTCAGGAGCTACAGCGCTTTCCTTGACCACGGAGCAGTCTTTGGCCAGGTTGCCCTTCAGCACAGCGATACCACCGGTCTTGCGGACAGGGTCTTCGTAGGTGTGGATGACTTCCGGACGGAGGATCTTGGCACCCTTGATGTTTTCGCCCACGGTCTTGCCGGTAACAGTCAGGCAGTCTTTTTCAATGAGACCGTGTTTGGCCAGTTCATGCATCACGGCACGGATCCCGCCGGCTTCCTGAACATCGATCATGTGGAAGGTGCCGCCGGGGCTCAGCTTGGTCAGGTACGGGGTCTTCTTGCTGATTTCATCGAACAGTTCCAGCGGCAGATCCACACCGGCTTCGTGGGCAATGGCCGGCAGATGCAGTGCGGTATTGGTGGAACCGCCCATGGCCATATCCACGGTGATGGCGTTGTGGAAAGCCTTGGCGGTCATGATGTCTTTGGGGCAGATGTTCTTTTTCAGCATTTCCATGACCTGTTTGCCGGCTTCCTTGGCCAGGGCGATCCGGGCACCCTGATAAGCGGCAGGAATGGTGCCGTTACCGGGCAGGCCCATGCCCAGCACTTCCGTCAGGGAGTTCATGGTATTGGCAGTGAACAGACCGGCGCAGGATCCGCAGCCCGGGCAGGCACAGTGTTCGATTTCGGACAGTTCCTTTTTGGTGATCTTACCTGCTTCAAAACGGCCGGCTGCTTCAAATACAGTGCTGACGCTGATGTCCTTGCCCTGGTACCGGCCGGGGAGCATGGGCCCGCCGCTGACTACCACGGTGGGGATATTCAGCCGGGCTGCTGCCATGAGCATCCCGGGTACGATCTTGTCGCAGTTGGGGATCAATACCAGGGCATCAAAGGCGTGGCCGTTGGCCACGGCTTCGATGCTGTCAGCCACCAGTTCACGGCTGGCCAGGGGATATTTCATGCCGTCGTGCCCCATGGCGATGCCGTCGCAGATGCCGATGGCAGGGAATTCAATGGGAGTACCGCCGTGTTCCAGGACACCGTATTTGACGGCCTTGGCAATTCGATCCAGATCCATGTGGCCGGGAATGATTTCATTCTGGGCATTGCAAATCCCGATCAGGGGCTTCTTCAATTCTTCTTCCGTATACCCCATTGCATAAAACAGGGAACGATGGGCCGCGCGTGTTGAACCTTTTTTCACAGTCGTACTTCTCATGCTAATCCTCTTTTCTTATTTTGAACCATTTTGCAGTTCTTTAAGGTTGTAACGCCTAATTTAGCACGGATTGTAATACCTGTCAACCAAAAAGGGGATTAGTTATTTTTACCGGGGACAGTTGTACAAGGTTTAACAAAAAGTGTGGTCTGTCCCGTATAAATGACAAATCCGGGTTTGGCACCGCTGGGCTTTTTCACCAGCCGTTTTTCTGTGTAATCCACAGGCACCCGGTCGGCTTCCTTTCCTTTACTGAACCCGGCGGCCAGCCGGGCAGCAGTGAGGATATCTTCCTCCCGGGCCTGGGGCAGGGTGGTCTTCAGGATCACATGGGAACCGGGCATGTTCTTGGCGTGGAACCACAGGTCGCCGCCCCGGCCCAGTTTGAAGGTGACTTCATCATTCTGCCGGTTGTTCTTGCCGATGTACAGGAAGGTCTCCGGGGTAAGCTGTACCTTCATGGGGGTGCTGCGACTCTGACTGGGCTGTTTTTTCCGGGGGGCCGGCAGCAGCCCCAGGGCAATGATCTCCTGCTTGATCTCGGCGATTTCGCCTTTGGTGGAGGCAGTACCCAGGGACACTTCAAGGCTCTGGAGGTATTCCAGCAGTTCCTCTGCTTCTTTCTGCTGCTGCTGGATCTCGCCCACGGCCCGTTTGAATTTGTTGTACCGTTTATAGTAGGCCTGGGCGTTCTCCATGGGGGTCAGCTCCGGGGCCAGGGCAATGGATATGGGCTTGTTATCGTAGATACTGTTCAGCGTGCAGGTCGTCCGGCCTTTCTTCAGGGACCAGCCGTAGGTCATCAGGGTGTCGGCAATTATTTTCTGGGCATCGGCATTCTCGGCTTTGGCCAGGTCCTGGGCCAGGAACTTCAGCTTCTTTTCCGTTTTGGTTTCCTGGGCGGCCACCAGTTTGGTGAGCACATCCTTATCGGGAATCTGCACCGGCACCAGAGAAGCGCTGTAGGCCATGGCGTCCAGCAGAGAGGGGAAGGTCTGCTGCTTCCAGTCGGGATGGACATGGGGCATATAGGGGATCAGGTTTTTCATCCGGTTCCTGGGGTCGATCTGGGCAATGACCGTGGGGTCTTCGTTTTCCAGCCGTTTGGTGATTTCCGCCTGCAGTCCGGCCAGGGCTGTTTCCAGGCTCTGGGCGGAAGGCAGGTCCAGAAGATTCACCGGTCCTGTGATTTTGCTGCGCAGGGCCACTTCCTGGGCCGTGGCCTTGCCGATGCCCACTGTGGCGGTGATGAGTGCCCGGACCAGGTCTACGGCTCCCTGGGCTACGACGGCCTGCCGGATGGCGTTGGGGCTTTCTCGCAGGAAATCCAGCCCTTCCTGGGCCGGGGGACAGGTGTAGGGAAGATTGGGCAGGATCTGGCGTACCCGGCTCTGGGCCTTTGTCACATGGCGCAGGGCATCCAGGATGATGCCGTTTTCATCCGTGAAGATGATGTTGCTGTTCTTGCCGGTAAGTTCCAGAATCAGTTTTTTGGTGATGATCTTCCGTTCGGCACCAATCAGGTCCACATCCAGGATCAGCACCCGGTCCAGGCCGTACTGGCGCACGCCTGCAATGCGCCCTTCCTCCAGGTGCTTGCGCAGCAGCATGCAGAATGCCGGAGGCAGATCAGGCCGTTCGGGCAGGATCCTGGGCAGGGTGATCAGGGGGGAATCTCCGCTCATGTCGATGAGCAGGTTCCGGGTCTGGTTCAGGATATTGATCTGCAGCAGCAGGGATGCCCGGCTGGGCATGAAAATCTTGAAAATCCTGCCGCCGCCCAGAGCCTGGGACAGTTCCCGGGTGAGCAGCTGCAGGGTGATTCCTTCTAAATTCATGGTTTCCTCCAAAATTTGCACGGTTTCGTTAAATTCGTTATAATATATAAGATTAGTATACCCATCAATGAACGTTCGGTCAAACTGTAAAGGAGAGGATACAATGAAGAAATTGGGTTTCGTGGCAGCTCTTTGTCTGCTGTGCTCCCAGCCTGCTTTTGCTATGGTTCCCCTGACCCCCAATGCGGTGCAGTCCGCCCAGGCGTACGGGGTGGAACGGAAAGGGGCATCGCTCAGCGAAGTACTGGCCCCCTGGACGGTTTATGACCGGAAACAGATGAATCCCTACGGCCTGCGGGAACGTGTAGTGGTCTACACTCCGTATCTGACTGCTGCGGTGGATGCACGCAGCACCGCCAACAATGGGAATACGCCAACTGTGGACCAGGGCATGAAGGTGGCCAAACAGTATGATGGGGTGCTGGCCCTGGGTGTGAACCTGAGTACTACGGTGAAATTGGATGCCCAGAAGCTGAAAGTGAAGCTGTACCAGGGGCAGAACGTGCTGACACCTTATTATGTGAATCTGAACTCTGCCAGCCAGCGGGATATGCAAGTGCTGAACAAGGACAGCGGCGAGCTGGAAGACGCCAATGTGTGGGATCTGGAGTACTATGTATATTTCGACCTGTCCAAAGTGAACTCCGCAAAGCCCATGGTGATGAACGCTTATGACGAATATGGCGGCACCCGGCAATTCGTGCTGAACCTGTCCAATATGAACTGAGGAGGCTGCCGTGGTACAGAGTATGACCGGCTATGGCCGTGGCGGAGCGGTGGAGAAGGACTTTTCCTTCAGCATCGAGATCAAGACGGTGAATCATCGGTACACAGAGCTGAACCTGCGGATGCCCCGGTTCCTGAACCCGGTGGAAGACCGGATCCGGAAGCTGCTGCTGGCGAAGATCCAGCGGGGTCATGTGGACGTGTTCATCAACGCCGCTTACACGGGTACGGAAGGCCGTAAGGTTACGATTGACAAAGGCCTGGCAAAGGCTTATCATGATAGTTTGAAAGAACTTACGTCCCTGCTCCGGGTTCCGGCGGAACCTGGCAAGCAGGAACTGTTTTTCATTGCCGGATGTCCGGAGGTCCTGGCACCGGCCGAGGCGGAAATCGACCTGGACGCTCTGTGGCCTGCCATGGAGCGTGCGGTGACGGAAGCACTGGATCACCTGGTGACCATGCGCCGCACCGAAGGGGAAAACATCTCCCGGGACGTGGCTGCGCGGATCGGACGGATTGAGAGCCAGCTGGCCATTCTGGAACAGCGGGCTCCGGAAACGGTGAAGGCATACCGGGCCCGGCTGACTCAGCAGCTGAAGGAACTGCTGGCGGAAGCGGGTACCGGGCCTCTGGATGAGAGCCGGATTATCCAGGAGACTGCCATCTACGCCGACCGGGTGAATGTGACGGAAGAAATGGTACGGCTCCACAGTCATCTGGACCAGTTCGGACGGCTGCTGAGAGAGGAAAAGCCCGTGGGGCGGCGGATGGACTTCCTGGTACAGGAAATGAACCGGGAAGCCAATACCATCGCTTCCAAGGCGGGGGATGCCCAGATGATCCAGACCATCGTAGACATGAAAAGCGAAATCGAAAAAGTGCGTGAGCAGATCCAAAATATTCAATAAGACTAGGAGAGAATTTATGGACATCAAATTGATCAACATCGGCTTTGGGAACATCGTATCCGCCCAGCGGGTCATCACCATTATCGGCCCGGAGAGCGCTCCCATCAAACGGATCATCCAGGACGGGAGAGACAAGGGTGTTGTCATTGATGCCACCTATGGCAGGCGTACGCGGGCTGTCCTGATCATGGACAGCGGCCACATCGTGCTGTCGGCGCTGCAGCCGGAGACCATTGCCAACCGGTTCAACCAGGATGCTCCGGAGGATGTAGCAGAAGAGAAGGAGGAAGAGAATGAATAGACCGGAAGGGATTCTGCTGGTACTCAGCGGCCCCAGTGGTGCGGGGAAGGGCACCATCTGTGCAAGACTGCGGGAAAAACGGGATCATATGGCATACTCTGTTTCCTGCACGACCCGTCAGCCCCGGAAAGGGGAAGTGGATGGGGTGAACTACTTCTTCAAAACCCGGGATGAGTTCGAGGATATGATCCGCAACGGGGGTCTGCTGGAACACGCTTCTGTGTATGGCAACTACTACGGTACGCCTAAGCAGTATGTGATGGACAAGCTGGCCGAGGGGCTGGATGTGATCCTGGAAATCGACCCCCAGGGTGCTCTGCAGGTGAAGAAAAGTTTCCCGGACGGGGTCTTCGTATTCATCGTGCCTCCTTCTCTGGATGAACTGTCCAAACGGATCTACAATCGGGGCACCGATGCTGTGGACGTGATCAAACGGCGGCTGAGTGCTGCTACCAGCGAACTGGCCTATGCCTCCAAATATGATTACATCGTAGTGAATGATAAAGTGGAAAAGGCCACGGACAAAGTAAGCAAAATCATCGATGTGGAACACCTGCGGGTGGGCCGCACCTATTATATCGTTGACGAAATCTGCCATCATGGCACCTGTGCCTGCGACGAACCGCAGGAGAAGTAAAGGAGAGTACGAACTATGTCTATGATTGATCCTTCTATCGATTATCTGGCCGACAAGGTAGGCAGCAAGTATGCCCTGGTGATCATGGCCTCCAAACGGGCCCGTCAGCTGGTGAATGGGGCTCCTGCCCTGGTGAAATGCGATTCCAACAAGCCGGTTTCCATCGCCCTGAAGGAAATCGCTGAAGGGCTGGTGACCATCGCTACGCCGGAAGAAGTCAAGGAAATGGAAAAGAGCAAGCAGAAATAACCAAAGGAGCAGACCAGTGCTGGAAGGGAAAAAAATTGCAGTAGGGGTAACCGGCGGCATTGCAGCCTATAAAGTAGTAACCCTGGTGAGCCGGCTGGTACAGGCCGGGGCCCAGGTGCGGGTCATCATGACCGATGCGGCTGCCCATCTGGTTTCGCCGCTGCTGTTTAAGGAAATCAGCGGCAATCCCGTTGCCACGAGCCTGTGGGCCGGCAATGCGGAATTCAACGTGGAACACGTGGCTATCGGCCGCTGGTGCGATGTGATGGTAGTGGCCCCGGCCACGGCCGACATCATCGGCAAGATGGCGAATGGCATTGCGGACGATCTGTTATCCACTACCCTGATGGCCTGTGGCAAGCCCAAGATCATCTGCCCGGCCATGAACACCAATATGCTGGAGAATCCGGCCACAGTGCGGAACCTGGAGACTCTGCGCAGGGACGGGATTACGATTATGCCCAGTGCGGCCGGTCATCTGGCCTGCGGGGTGAATGGCTCCGGACGGCTGCCTGAACCGGAGGATATCAAAGCCTTTATCGATGCCTTTCTGGCCCGCCGGGAAGGCGATCTGCGGGGACTGCGGATCCTGGTGACGGCCGGGGGGACCCGGGAAGCCATTGATCCGGTGCGCTTTATCGGCAATCGGTCCAGTGGCAAGATGGGCTATGCCATCGCCCGGGATGCGGCCCGGCGGGGTGCGGAAGTGACTCTGGTTTCCGGACCTACAGCCCTGCGTCCACCCCGGAACGTGGCCTTTACCAGCGTGGAGACCACCCAGGAGATGCTGGATGCTGTGCTGGGGGTGTACTCCAACGTGGATGTGGTCATCATGGCTGCAGCCGTGGCCGATTATAAGCCCCACCACAGGGCGGAGCAGAAAATCAAGAAAAATGATGATACACTGGAACTTTCCCTGGACAAGAACCCGGATATCCTGAAGCTGCTGGGCGAACAGAAAGCCGGCCAGCTGCTGGTGGGCTTTGCGGCCGAGACCCAGAACCTGCTGGAGAATGCGGCAGCCAAGGTAAAGAAGAAGAACCTGGATATGATCGTGGCCAATGATGTGACCATGAAGGGTGCTGGCTTCAGCACCGATACCAACGTGGTGAAACTGCTGTTCCCTGACGGCACCATCCGGAGCTTGGATCTGATGACCAAAGAAGAAGTGGGGAACCATGTCCTGGATATCGTAAAGGAAAAGACGAACTGCCACGGATAATACATAACTTGCAACATCTGTAACAGTTATTTGACTTATAAAAAATATTTTTCTTTTTCCTTGACAACTTCGAGGAACAAGGGTAGTATAAAAACATACTTTTTAAAGCAAGCAATCAAAACTTCACATCCCCAGAGAAATCTGATGATGGGAAAGAGTACTTTTTGAAGAGACCATGCAGAGAGCCGGTGGTTGGTGCGAACCGGCTGGAACCCAAAAAGGAAAATCCTCCCGGAAGAGAAGCGCTGAAGCAGGTCATTAAGCGCGTACGGCTGATCCCCGTTACAGGAAACGCGTATGTTGGTACGTTGTGAGTGTCCATGGGCAGCAATGTCTGTGGGAAACAGGGTGGTATCGCGGAATATTCAAATCCGTCCCTTTTTTGAGGGACGGATTTTTTGGTTGCCAAAAGAAAGAGGGGTCTTATTTCATGAGTTTGAAAAAGTTTTGTGCAATGATCGGCAAGTATTTCGGGGTAATCGCTCTGGTATTCCTGGGCATCGGCCTGACGCAGCCCCATGCCTTCTCCTGGGTGCTGGGCAAAGCCTGCGGCGTTTCCATTTTGAGTTTCATGCTGGGCATCATCATGTTCGGCATGGGCATGACCACCAGCCTGCATGATTTCGCTCTGGTGCTGAAGCAGCCCAAGAACATCTTCTTCGGTGTCTGTGCCCAGTATTTCGTGATGCCGTTCCTGGCCTTCTGCCTGTCCAAGGCCTTCCATCTGGATCCGGCACTGACTGTAGGCGTGGTCCTGGTAGGCACCTGCCCCGGCGGCACCAGCTCCAATGTAATCACCTTTATGAGCCACGGGGACGTTCCCTTCTCTGTGACCATGACCAGCTGCTCCACGGTGCTGTCTCCCATCATGACCCCGCTGTTGACCTACCTGATCATCGGCAAGCAGATTTCCTTTGACCCGGTCGGCATGTTCATCTCCATCCTGCAAATCGTATTCGTACCCATCGCTGTTGGCCTGGCTGTGAAGAACTTCTTCCCCAAATTCGCCAGAGAAGCGATCGATTATCTGCCCGCTGTTTCTTCTATGGTGATCTCCTTCCTGATTGCCGGGATCATCGGTGCCAGCCGTAACGCCATCCTGAACAGCGCCGGCGTCATCCTGCTGGTTGTGATTCTGCACAACGTGCTGGGGTATGCACTGGGCTTTGCCATCGGCAAGGCAACCGGTATGAGCTGGAGACAGATGGTGGCCCTGTCCATCGAAGTAGGGATGCAGAACTCCGGACTGGCAACGGGGCTGGCCAAAGCCCATTTCGCTTCCATGCCCATGGCTGGTGTTCCCGGTGCCATCTTCAGTGCCTGGCACAACATCTCCGGTGCTGTGGTAGCTTACCTTTACAGCAACTATCTGAATGAACGGTTCGATTCTGAATACGAAGAAGAAGGAGAACCGGAAGCGGTTCCTGTAAGAGCCAAATAAATCCATAAAAAAACTGCCGCGCAGCTGCGGCAGTTTTTTTTTATGGATTTTTAGCCGATGGTTTCTTTCGGAACCATATCTTCGGCTTTCAGCGTTCCTTCTTTGGCCCGTCTGGCATATTCGGCAGTGGCGGTGAAAAGGACGTCACTGCTGCTGTTCAGGGCCGTTTCGCAGGCATCTTCGATGATGCTGATGATGAAGCCTACGCCTACTACCTGCATGGCGATATCGTTGCTGATCCCGAAGGAGGCACAGGCCACGGGGATCAGCAGCAGGGAACCGCCGGCTACACCGGAAGCCCCGCAGGCACCCACCGTCGCCACGATGCACAAAAGCAGCGCCGTAGGCAGATCAACAGATACACCCAGAGTATGGGCAGCTGCCAGAGCCAGCACCGAAATGGTGATGGAGGCGCCTGCCATGTTGATGGTGGCTCCCAGGGGAATGGAGATGGTGTATGTATCCGGGTTCAGCCCCAGCCGTTTGCACAGGTCCAGGTTCACCGGGATATTGGCGGCGGAGCTGCGGGTGAAGAATGCATAGATGCCGCTTTCCCTGATTGTGGCCCAGACCAGAGGGTAGGGGTTTTTGTGTACATTCAGGTACACGATGAGAGGGTTCATGACCAGAGCCACCAGGAAGTAGGAGCTCAGCAGCACCCCCAGCAGGCTGAAATAGGAAACCAGGGCGGCAATGCCGCTGGCGCTGATGCTCTGGGTCACCAGGCCCATGATGCCCAGGGGTGCCAGGTGGATGACCCAGGTGACCACTTTCGTGATGCCTTTGCTGAAATCTTCCAGCATTTGCTTCGTTTCATTCCCGGCACAGGTATGCAGTGCCATGCCGATGATCACGGCCCAGGCCAGGATACCGATGTAATTGGCGGTGAGCAGAGCATGCACCGGGCTGTCCACGATGTTCATGATCAGGTTGTGGACCACTTCGGCAATGCCGCTGGGCGGATTCACTTTGCTGTTGCCCAGCTGCAGCACCAGGTTTTGGGGGAACAGGAAGGACAGGGTCACACCTACGATGGAAGCGGCGAAGGTACCGATGACATACAGGGTGATGATGGGCTTCATGTTGGTGTCACCGCCCTCTTTGCGCTGTACCATGGCGTTCATTACCAGGATGAACACCAGGAGCGGTGCCACCCCTTTCAGGGCTTTGACGAACAGGTCCCCGAAGATGCTGACGATGGGTACGATACCCGGAACAAATACGGCAATCAGGATGCCGATGATAAGGCCTACGGCAATCTGGTGGATCAGCGGGACCTTACCGAGACGATGGATGAGTGCGTTCATGAATTTCTACTCCCTTTCTAGTATTTAGAAAATTGCAGCAATCAGCCGTTTCCCAGTATATATAATTCTCATGGAAAATACAAGTGTTTTTTCAGTATGGACTTTTTAGGGAGGCCTTGAAGAAACCGGCCATTCATAGTATAGTTATATTTATATGTAAGAAAGTTGGCGTGCAGCCAGTATGGAATAAAGGAGAGATACAGCTATGACGAAAATCATTCTGACCGGGGACCGGCCCACGGGGCACCTCCATGTAGGCCATTATGTAGGGAGCCTGAAGGAACGGGTGCTGCTGCAGAACAGCGGCAAATTCGATGAAGTGTACTTCATGATTGCCGATGCCCAGGCTCTGACGGATAATGCAGAAAACCCGGAAAAGGTACGGCAGAATGTGCTGCAGGTGGCCCTGGACTACCTGGCCGTAGGCATCGACCCGGAAAAGGCCACCATCTTCATCCAGAGTCTGATCCCGGAACTGTTCGAATTGACTACCTATTATATGGACTTGGTGACTGTGGCCCGGGTGCAGCGGAATCCCACCGTGAAGGCCGAAATCCAGCAGAAGAATTTCGAAGCCAGCATTCCCCTTGGTTTCTTCTGCTACCCGGTGAGTCAGGCAGCCGATATCACCGCTTTCCATGCCACCCACGTGCCGGCTGGAGAAGACCAGGAACCCATGCTGGAACAGTGCCGGGAAATCGTGCACAAGTTCAACAGCGTGTACGGCGGAACCCTGACGGAACCGGAAATCGTGCTGCCTTCCAATAAAGCCTGTCTGCGGCTGCCAGGCCTGGACGGCAAGGCCAAGATGAGCAAATCCCTGGGCAACTGCATCTACCTGAGCGATGATGCGGCCACCATCAAGAAGAAGGTCATGAGCATGTATACCGATCCCACCCACATCCAGGTCAGCGATCCGGGCCATGTGGAAGGGAACACCGTATTCACCTATCTGGATGCCTTCAGTACGCCGGAACATTTTGCGGAATTCCTGCCGGACTATGCCAACCTGGATGAATTGAAAGCCCATTACCGGAAGGGCGGCCTGGGCGATATGAAAATCAAGAAGTTCCTGAACAATGTGCTGCAGACCGTGCTGGGTCCCATCCGGGAACGCCGGGAATACTGGGAAGCCCGCAAGCCGGAAGTGGTGGATATTTTGAAGCAGGGTACTGCCCGTGCTGAAGCAAAGGCCGCAGAAACTCTTGGCGAAGTGCGCCATGCGATGCGGATCGATTATTTCGAGGATGATAACTTATTGAAATAACAGGGTTATGAGCCTTCTGCCGATGGTGAAAATCGCCATCGGCAATTTTTTTGTCGGGTTTGAAAACCCCACGCTATGCGTGGGGTTCTGGAAAGCTTTTAGCTATACCAAAAAATCCTCCTTTGGTAAAATGAAGATGGCTACCAACCACTTCATTTTGAAAG
>NZ_JBNMIU010000062.1:0-11403 GCF_050873445.1 Acidaminococcus sp.
ATACCACATACACATGATTGTGTTCAATAGGTTGGGTCTAAAATGAACACGTCAATTTTAAAGGATTCAAATTGTAGGCTGTCCAATTTTGTGGGTAGGTACTACTCTTAAAAAGTGTCCATACTTATGGGTACAGTATACTAACCACTAACCACTAACCACTAACCACTAATGATTTTACAGCCCTTTCTTCGTTTCCTCCAGCAGCTGCATCTTCATGGTGTAGTACTTGGGACTCATATCCAGGAAATGGGTATGGGGATTGGTGAACCGCTGTTCTTCCGGCCAGATTTCGTTATCCAGCTGCCGGCGCACATAGCGGCGGATTTCCTCCAGGGACGGAGACGGATGGATCCGTTTCCCCTTCTCCAGCACCGGTTCCTGCAGTTCCCGGAAGGTGCAGTTCCTGAAGCTCATCTTCTTCCAGGGCCGCTGGGTATCCACGAACGAGAATTCCGGCTGTTTGCGGGGATCTTCATCCAGCATGGTCAACAGATCCGCAATGGCATGACCCGTCCTGTCGTATACTCTCCAGGCCCGTTTCCGGCCCGGATTGGTGATTTTCTCGAAGGTTTCGGAAATCTTGATTTTGGGAATGATGGCCTTGTCTTTATGCACGGCCACCAGCTTGTACACGGCACCGAATACCGGATCGCTCTTGGCCGTGATCAGCCGTTCACCCACCCCGAAGGAATCCACGCAGCCGCCCTGTTCCAGGATGGAGCTGATGGTATATTCATCCAGGGAGTTGCTCATGACGATGATGGCATCGGTCAGCCCGGCATCATTCAGCATCTTCCGTGCTTTCTTGGACAGGTAGGCCAGGTCACCGGAATCGATGCGGATGCCTTTCAGCCGTTTGCCCATGGGTTCCAGTACCTCTTTGGCTACCCGGATGGCATTGGGCACGCCGGAATCCAGCACATCGTAGGTATCCACCAGCAGGATCGCGTTGTCCGGATAGATTTCGGCAAACCGCTTGAACGCCGTATATTCGTCATCATAATACATCACCCAGCTGTGAGCCATGGTGCCGCTCACCGGGATGTTGAACATCTGGCCTGCCAGTACCGTAGCCGTACTGTCCGCCCCGCCGATGTAGGCAGCCCGGGCACCGTACACAGCTGCATCCATATTTTGGGCCCGGCGGGCACCGAAGTCCGAAACTCCTCTGCCCTGGGCTGCTTTCACGATCCGCTGGGCCTTGGTAGCAATCAGGGACTGGTGGTTGATTTCGCACAGGATGGCGGTTTCCACCAGCTGGGCGTCAATCAGAGGGGCATACACCGTCAGCAGCGGTTCATCAGGATAAATGATGCTGCCTTCCGGCATGGCGTACACATTGCCCCGGAACTGATAGGTTTTCAGCCACTGCAGGAAGGGTTCGCTGAATACGTGCAGGCTGCGCAGGTAAGAGATATCTTCCGTGGAGAAGTGCATGTTTTCCAGGTAATCCAGCACCTGTTCCAGACCGGCAAAGATGGCAAAGCCGCCCCCGTCCGGATTGTTCCGGTAAAATACATCAAAGGAAACGTAATCGTCCTGATTCCGTTCCTTGTCTTCAAAATACCCGTTGGCCATGGTCATCTCGTACAGGTCGAAAACCATGGACAGGTTCCGTGCGTCAAACTGTTTCATCTTTCTCCGCCTTTCCAGGTACAATATTTGCTTCCTATTCTATCACAATCGCTCGTTTTCGGAAAATACAATTTTTATTTCCATCTTACCACATGCCCAGCACTTTGCCCCACAGGCAGCCCACGCCGCCCCAGATCAAGATGGAGAATACCGACAGGATAAAGCCGATTTCCCACCACCGGTTCTGGGAAAGGTAGCCCGCTCCGAAGAAGATGGGTGCCGGACCGGAGCCATAATGGGTCAGGCAGCCGAACAGGCTGCTGAACCAGGCCAGTACATAGGCCGCCATGGTAGGCGGTGCCCCGGCGCTGGCCATGACACTGAGGAAAGCGGCATACATGGCGCTCACATGGGCCGTACTGCTGGCAAACAGATAGTGGGAATAGAAGTATACCACTGCCAGGATGCCCATGGCCACCAGGCCATTGTCCCCGGCCACCAGTTTGCTCATCTCCTTGCTGAACCAGGGGATCATCCCCTTGCTGTTCAGGAAATTGGCCATCATCACCAGGATGGCAAACCAGACCAGGGTATCCCAGGCCCCTTTTTCACTTTTTACATCGTCCCAGGTAAGTACTCCGGAAAGCAGCAGAAGGCAAAGGCCCAGAAAGGCTGTCAGGGTTTCCGAAAGGCCGATGTAGCGGCCCCCGGCCCACAGCACAATCAGGAATACGAAAATGGCAGCCATGGCCTTTTCCGCCCCTTTCATGGGCCCCATCTCATCCAGTTTCTTCCGGGCCAGGGCCGGTGCTTCCGGAGTTTCCTTTAATTCCGGCGGATTCAGCTTGTAGATCACCAGGGGATACAGGACCAGGGAAATCACTGCCGGGACGCAGGATGCCACCAGCCAGCCGCCCCAGGTCATGGTCACTCCCAGCAGTTCACCGGAAAAACTGACGGCCATGGGATTGGCAGCCATGGAAGTGAGGAATACGGCGGAAATCACCACGTCGCACTGGAACACCACAGGGATCAGGAAGTTGCCCAGTTTTTTCTCCGTGCCGTTCCCGGGATCGGAACCGAAGGCCAGGTTCAGGGACTGGACGATGGGTGCCAGGATGCCTCCGGCCCGGGCCGTATTGCTGGGCATGGCCGGTGCAATCACCAAGTCACTGGCAACCAGGGAATAGGCCAGGAACAGAGGTTTTTTGCCGAACCGCTCCACGAACAGATAAGCAATGCGCTCCCCCAGCCCGGTCTTCACGATGCCCCGGGAAATAAAAAAAGCCACCACAATCAGCCAGATGGTAGGGAGACTGAATCCGCTAAGTGCGTCTTTCAGCGTCAGGGTTTTGGTAAGGCACAGGGCCACCATCCCCAATAGAGCCATGACTCCCATGGACATGGGTTTCAGGATCAGCCCCACGATGGTAGCAGTAAAAATGCCGAATACGTGCCATCCGGCCGGGGCCAGATCGCCGGGAGGCGGGACCAGGAAGGTCAGTGCTCCCAGGAAGAAGCAGAAAAAAAGTTGTGTCCATTTTTTAGACAGAGTCATGCAAACGCCTTCTTTCAGACAAATGAGTAGCTGTGAAAATGTATAATGTATACCTTTCTATTTTACCTTATTATGCAAAGAAAAAACAGGGGCTTGTGGAAGTCCCTGTTTTTTCTAATGGAACAATCGGTCCAGCAGGCTTCCCAGGCTGCTGTGCCTGGGCTGAGGTGCGGGCACCGGCTGCTGGGCCGGTGCCTCCTGGGCTGGTGTTTCCCTCTGTTCATTGGCTTTCCGGGTACTGGCATCCAGCCTGCCCACCTGTTTTTCCAGGCTGGCCAGGCTGTTCTTCAGGTTCGTATCGTCATAGCGGGTCCCCACGATGTCCCGTTTCATGCTGCGTACTTCTTTTTCCAGCAGCAGCTGCTGGCTGTCCAGACGCATGTACAGCCCAACAGTACAAACAAGATTCAAGCCCAGCAGTGCAATCAGGATTTTCTGAAATTTGGTCATGACAGGGCGCTCCTTTTCAAGATTTGTCTTATTGTATCCCCTGGGTGTGGAAAAGTCCATACATTTTATGCTGTCTTTTATTTTTCTTCTGTTTTTTCCAGCTGGTCCAAGGCAGCTTTACAGGCTTGCGCATTTCCATGCTTGACCAGACGGGCAAAGCGCCGGATCAGATCCCACTCTTCATCATAGGCGCGGAGCTGATGCTGAGGGCGGACAGAACTGCCGTCTTTGGTACTGCCTTTAGGGCGTCCTGCACCTGGCCGACGTCCTCCCCACTGTTTCTTTTCTTCTACCATTTATTCTTCCCTCCCCAGGCCAAAATAGACCACCCAGGCGCTGATTGATACCGCCTCAGGCGAGCCCTTTTATCCAGCTACTCCAGTCCATTGATGCAGAGCTGAGCAGCATTCCGATGACAACGACTGCTTTTGATGATTTGATTATACTGCGTTTTGTGATTATTGCTCAATACTTAGGTCAATTATAGTCCGGCCTTAACACCCCCGGATGGTGGCCACATTGCTCTGGATTTCCGCAACAGTTGCGGCAGGTTCCAAAGTAGGTAGTAGCCATATACATCACCTCATTTCAGACATGAAAAAAGCACCAGACATGATTGCGAGGTGCTATCAGTTATTCAATATGTACAGGTGAATCGTTCCAATCAAAATCATTAACCTTTTTATACAATTCGAAGCTCTCGCGTGCATGTTCAGGAGCTTTATCTGTGAGAATGAATCGATCATGTTTTTTATCAATGACATACCAGTTGTCGTCATCCATCCAGTCCATACAAGTATGATATCGTGCCGACATTCTGTTCATACTCACACCCCCTTTTTAATAATTTTACGATATTCCTCGAAGTATTTCAAGACAAATTGACTGTCATTTCCGCTACGCATTGCTACCCACAATTCACTAGTAATTTCTATTCCTTTTTTTCCAGCCGCAGCATATCGAGAAAGATTTTTCTTTAAAAAGACAACCAGCTCTTGTTTTTCTAACCCCGTTACTCTCTTGATAATATGAGCAGCGTTTACTTTGTAAACAAAATCCAAAGCGTGACCAAACTCATGATCTATGATTGACTTATATGTTGTCCCTTTTACAAACCAACCATCGTCCACAAGTTTCTGGTACTCATCCTCTAGTCGTTTTTTATTTCGATACGCATCGGCATTGATGGAGATTATACGGCCATTAGTTTCCGCAAAATCATCACTGTTCAAATGTCGTGCCAACTCGAGAGTCAAAGGATGCTTAGCATCAGCAACCCCAGGAAACTCCATTAAATTCCGGCTCAAGGTGTCAATAGATTCTTTGATAAGTTCGATGTCCCCATCAAATTTCTTGAACCCAGATAAAGCAATCCCTTTCTCGCTGGCATAATCTCGCAATTCCTTATATTGTTCTCGAGTAATGACATTATTCGGATTTGGAGCTGGCCACTCTATGCCTTTATCATCAGTAGCCATTTTAGGGATTTTCTCCCCATCATACACCTTTACCGTGTCCCCACCGTTGGTTCCTGGGGTAATATCCACCAGGACTGCCTTGCTGGCATGGGGATTCTTTGGCAGCTTCTGGGTCTTCACGACGTACTTTTCTTCCCATTCCGGATAGGTCATATCCGCAGGGACGTAGCAGCTTTTGCCCTTGGTTGTCCTGGCAATCCGGGTGCCGCCACGTTTGTGGCCATTCTCTGGCCCATACAGGCTTCCAGCGATGGCAGGGTTGGGTGCAAGGACGGCAGATTGTCCCCTGGGAAAGCTTCTACGTTTATGATACTTTGACCCGACAAATCGGCGTTATGCGGTTAGCCAGCGTTGGGTAGATATAGTCCAATGGAAACTACGATTCCTTCACCCCGCAAACTGGCTGTTGTACAGCTCCTTGTAGAACCCACCCTGGGCCATCAGGCTTTCGTGGGTACCCTGCTCGATGATTTTCCCGTCCTTCATCACCAGGATCCGGTCCGCGTTGCGAATGGTGGACAACCGGTGGGCCACGATGAAGCTGGTCCGCCCTTCCATCAGTTTGGCAAATGCATTCTGGATTTTCACTTCCGTCCGGGTATCGATATTGGAAGTGGCTTCGTCCAGGATCAGCATAGGCGGCAGGGCCAGCATCACCCGGGTGATGCACAGGAGCTGTTTCTGGCCGGCGCTCAGGCTGTCATCGCTGATGACCGTATCCAGCCCTTTTGGCAGTTTCCGGATGAACTCCCAGCTGTGGGCCTCCCGGGCTGCCTGAATGATTTCTTCCTCGGTAGCCTCCGGCTTGCCGAATGCGATATTCTCCCGCACCGTCCCCTGCTTCAGCCAGGTTTCCTGCAGCACCATGCCGTAGGTCCTCCGCAGGGAGTGCCGGTCCACCTTCGCTGCATCCTGCCCGTCGATGGCAATAGTGCCCCTGTCCACCTCATAAAACCGCATGAGCAGGTTGATGAACGTACTCTTGCCGCAGCCGGTGGGTCCCACGATGGCCGTAGTCTGACCCGGCTGTACCTGGAAATTGAAATTTTCAATGAGGGGCTTTTTCTTATTATAGGAAAAAGCCACATCCTGGATTTCCACGCTGCCGGCTTTGAAGTGCAGCTGCCGGTCCGGGTCCAGGCTCTGGGGCGTTTCCTCAATCAGGGCAAACACCCGGGCAGCGCAGGCCAGGGCGTTCTGCAGTTCCGTCACCACCGAGCTGATGTCCGTAAAGGGCTTCATATACTGGTTGGCATAGTACAGCAGCACAGTGAGCCCGCCTACGGTCAAACCGCCGCTGAGGATCCGCCAGCAGCCCACCAGGGCCACCAGGGCATAGATCAGGTTGTTCACCGCCCGGGTGGAGGGATTGGTCAGGCTGCTGTAGAACAGAGCCCCCTGGGTGGCCTCCTGCAGCTGCTGATTCAGGACTTTGAAGTCGGCAGAGGCTTTGGCCTCATGCTGGAAGGCCTTCACCACCTTTTCACTGCCCACCATTTCGTTGATGAGCGCCGTCTGCTGGCCCCGGATGGTGGTCTGCCGCCGGAACATGCTATAGGACCGGCTGGCGATGAATCTGGCCACCACGAAGCTGAGCGGCGTCAGCACCATCACCATGAGAGAAATCTCCCAGTGAGTGGCGAACATAAAGTACAGGGTCAGGACAATGGTGATACCCCCGGAAAACAGCTGGGTAAAGCCCAGCAGCAGGCCGTCGGACAACTGGTCCACATCGGCGATGACCCGCTGCACCAGGTCCCCGGTGCTATGGCTGTCCAGATACGAAAGGGGGAGCTGCTGGATCTGCCGGATGGCCTTGCTGCGGATGTCCCGCACCGTGCGGTAGGCAAGCTGATTGTTGATCAGGTTCATGGCCCAGGTAGCCAGAGCGGACAGCACCACCAGCAGGAGGATTTGCGAAGTGTACCACCCCACCAGGGCAAAGTCCACCTTGTCCGGCCCCAGGATGCCATCGATGGCCCGGCCGAACAGCACGGGCACATAAAGCTGCAAGGCCACGGAAAGCCCGGCCAGCACAATGCTTTCAACGAGCAGATGGCGGTAGGCGTCTATAACCTGCCAGACTTTTTTCAACGTTGCCAGGCTGGATTCCTGTTTCATGGCCATCTCAGCCCACCTCCTTTCCGGATTGTTGTCCTTTCAGCCGTTCTCCCGGATACTGGGAGTCAAAGATTTCCTGGTACACCGGACAGCTCTGGAGCAGCTGGCTGTGAGTGCCCTTCCCCACCAGCCGGCCGTCGTCCAGCACCAGGATGGTATCCGCATACCGTACGCTGCTGGTACGCTGGGACACAATGAACACGGTGAGCTCTCCCTCCAGGTTTTTGATGGCCTGGCGCAGGTGGAGATCCGTGGCAAAGTCCAGGGCACTGGCCGAATCATCCAGGATCAGGATGTCCGGCCGTTTCACCAGGGCCCGGGCAATGGTCAGCCGCTGTTTTTGGCCGCCGGAAAGGTTCCTGCCCCCCTGTTCCACTACCGCTTCCAGCTGCCCCTCCTTGCCCAGCACCACATCTTTGGCCTGGGCCACTTCCAGGGCTTTCCACAGGTCTGCATCGGTTGCCTTTTCATTGCCCCAGCGCAGGTTATCCCGGATGGTCCCCTCGAACAGCACCGCCTTCTGGGGAACCAGGGCAATGTGCTTCAGAAGCTCCCCCTGGGGATAGTCCCGCACATCCCGGCCGAAGACTTCCACCCGGCCTTCCAGCACATCATAGAACCGGGAGATCAGATTCACCAGCGTGGATTTGCCGCTGCCGGTGCCGCCGATGATGCCCACGGTGCTGCCCCGATGTGCGGTAAAATCGATGTGTTCAAGGGCCGGAGCCCCGTCGTTATATTGGAACGTCACGTTGCGGAAGGCCACGGCCGGTACCTCCGTCCCTGCCGGTGGAAGGGCATCGTTGTGACGGGGATAGACCATCGTGCTGCGGACGGTCAGGATATCCTGGATCCGTTTGGCACAGGCAACGGATTTGTTCATGGTCACCACCAGGCTTCCCAGTTTCACCAGTTCGATGATCATCTGGGCCATGTAATTGTACATTGCCACCACATCGCCCTGAGCCAGACAGCCCAGCTGTACTCGCAGAGCCCCCTGACGGATCAGCGCCACGGTGGCCAGGTTCACCAGCAGATACGTGGCTGGAGTCATCAGTGCCGACCAGCGGCCCACCTGCAGGTTTCTGCGGGTCACATCATCGTTTCGGCCATCAAATTCCTCCACCTCACCCTGTTCCCGGCAGAAAGCCCGGATCACCCGCACGCCGGTCAGGTTCTCCCGGGTGGTCTGGAGCAGCCTGTCCAGCGCTCCCTGTACCCGTGTGAAGAGCGGCACACTGTGCACCGTAATACCCACCACGATCAAAAGCAGCGGGATGGCCACCACGAATACCAGGGCGCTGGGCACATCGATAGTAAAAGCCAGCACCATGGCCCCGAACACAATAAACGGGCTCCGCAGCAGCAGCCGCAGACCCATATTGAGGCCGGTCTGTACCTGGTTGACGTCACTGGTCAGCCGGGTGATCAGGGTATCAGTACCCAGGTTGTCCAGCTCTTTGTAGGAAAGCCCCTGTACATGGTCGAACAGGGCCTGGCGCAGTCCGGTAGTAAAGCCCACACTGCCCCGGGCGGCAAAGAACTGGGCCGTAAAGGAAAAGCCCATGCCCAGCACCATCAGAGCCAGCAGGGCTCCAAAGCACTCCAGCAGGAATCTGCCATCGGCGTCACCCAGGCCCCGGTCGATCATGGCAGCGATTACCAGGGGCACTGCCAGGTCCATAAGGGCTTCCAGCAACTTGAACAGGGGAGCCAGCAGGCAGTCCTGGGTATAGCCTTTGAAATAGGGAAGGAACGATTGCATCATGACACCTCGATGAGAAAAATAGATTCTTTCATATCATATCATACTTCCGCCAGTTCTGTCTGATACGCAAAAAAAGACGGCCCCTCCAGGAGGCCGCCCTTGAATCCTGAGACAATGCTCAGTACGCTTGCAAGAACCGTTTGAAGAATTCCACACTGGGCCGCAGGGCATCCACCGGGATCTTTTCATTCACCTGGTGGGCCGCTCCCCAGCGCTCATCCTGTACATGGCCGGAAAACAGCAGGATGTTGTCCGTAATGTTCCGGTAATAGTGGCTGTCGGTACCCCCCAGCATCAGGAAGGGCACGGTCTGCACCCGGTCGCCGTACAGATCCGCCAGGACTTTTTCCGCTACCTTGACCCCGTACCCTTCCGGATCGGAAGCCGGCAGCGGATCCCGTCCGGAAACGTGGCGGATGGCCACACCCTCCGGCAGGAACTGTTTGAAGTAGGCAGTGACGCTCTCGATGGTATCCCCCTGCATCACCCGGACGCTCATCTGGGCCGTGGCCAGGCTGGGCAGTACGTTGGGCTGCTGGCTGGCGCCGGCCATGGTGAAAGCGATGGTGGTATGCAGCAGGGCATCCAGCCGGGGATCCTCCTGGGCCAAGGCGCACAGCTCATCCCAATGGCCTTCCGGATCAGCGAAGATTTCTTTTTCTTTCCCTGTTTTCAGAGGTGCTGCCCCTGCCAGCTGGGCTTTGGCCAGCGGCGTCAGGCGGTACGGGAAAGGATGGCCCTCGATGGCCACGATGGCTTTGGCCAGGGTGCCCAGGGCCGTACCTTTGCCCGGACGGCTGGAGTGGCCGCCGGCGGACCGGACGGAGATCTCAAAGTTCACAGGAGACTTTTCGGCAAGGCCCATGCGGGCTTCCAGCTTATCCCCGGCAGGGAACAGGCAGCCGCCCTCATCTACCACGGTACCCAGGTGCACGCCCTTGCGTTCCAGGTTGCGTGCCAGCTTTTCGGCCCCGTCCACATCGTTCTCCAGATACACCTCTTCCGCGTAGCCCAGAGACAGGTACAGGTCGTAGGCGGGCCGCCAGCCTTCCGCCAGCAGGGCTTCCACCGCTTCCAGCTCGCTGAGCAGCAGATGCTTGCAGTCGGTAGTTCCCCGGCCGCAGAGGCAGCCGTCAATGATTTCACCCCCGAAGGGATCAAAGGACCACTGGCTGCGGTCCCCGATTTCCACCACATCCTGGTGGCTCATGAGCAGCAGGGGCTTTTTCCCGCTCTCCGTTCCTTTCAGGTGGAACTGCAGCCCCGCCTGCCCCACTTCTTCCAGCTCCATCTCGGCGAAGATGTGGGGATAGAATTCCCGGAAGGCCTGATGCAGCTTATCGAACTGCTGCCAGTCCACTTTGTCCACATTGGCGTTGCTCACAGTGGCACACTGGATGAACCGCTGGAGATGGGCCGCATATTTCTTGTCTTCTTCCGTCAGTGCCATGTGTCAGTCCCTCTTTCTTACCAGGCCGGTTCCAGGTTGCCCTTGCAGTTCTTTTCGATGTATTCCTTCACCACAGGGCTCTGGAAGATCTTCACGAATTTCTGGTAGGTGGGGTTGTCCTTGTCTTCTTCCCGGGCAGCGATGATATTCACATAGGGGCTGGTGTTGTCTTCCTTGGCGATGGCCAGTTCCGGAGCCAGTTTGGCACTGTTGGCGTAACCGGCGTTGATGACGGAAGCCGTGGTGGCATCCAGGCTGCGGGGCAGCTGGGCAGCTTCCAGTTCCACGATCTGCAGATGCTTCGGATTTTCGGTGATGTCGTTCACGGTCAGTTCCGTCGCTTTCACGTCCGGGTTCACTTTCAGCAGGCCCAGTTTGCTCAGCAGCAGGATAGCCCGTCCGCCGTTGGAAGGATCATTGGGGATGGCGATTTTGGCACCGTCAGGAATATCCTTTACGTCCTTGATTTTGGTGGAATACAGTTTCAGGGGAGCCAGGTAGGTCTTGCCGATGCTCACCAATTTGGTGCCATTCTTCTTGTTGAAGGCCAGCAGGAAGGGTTCATGCTGGAAGGAGTTTAAATCGATGTCCTTCTGGGCCAGGGCCTGGTCCGGAGTCACGTAATCACTGAAGGTCTTGACTTCCACGGTCAGCCCCTGTTTGGCGGCTTCCTTCTTCACCACTTCCATGATTTCTTCCGAATAGCCCGGAGTAATGCCCACGGTGATGGTCTTCTTTTCCGCAGGGGCAGCTGCCTTCTTGTCGCTGCTGCCGCAGCCGGCCACCAGACCGGACAGTGCCAGTACCGCAACGGTACCGATGATCCATTTTCTCAGTTTCATTGTACATCTCTCCTTTGTTTTCCTTCAGGGAGTGCAGGCCAAAATCAAAACTACCCGTATAACGGGTAGTTTGCTCTGCGGCTATAAGCCGCGTTACCTGCCTCGGCCTTAAGGCCCTAGATTTAAAGGCTACCAACCGCACTACATTTCCTGGCAGC
>NZ_JBNMIU010000063.1:0-11183 GCF_050873445.1 Acidaminococcus sp.
CAACCAGAGGGCAGGTTGCCTACGCGTTACTCACCCGTTCGCCACTAAGAATTCACCGAAGTAAATTCTCCGTTCGACTTGCATGTGTTAAGCACGCCGCCAGCCTTCGTCCTGAGCCAGGATCAAACTCTCCAAAATAGATTATTTTGAAGAGCCGCTTGGCTCTCAAATACTAGCTTTTGATTTTTTAACCTGGTTTTCATCCAGGTGACTCGATCTCATCACTTCAAGTGACTTGACCCGCACATCTGTCAACAATATTCAGTTCTCAAAGTTCGTCTTGCCGTCTTCGTGACGACTTCTATATATTACCAGATTTTCAAAGGTTTGTCAACAACTTTTTTCTCACTCTGTTTCAGGTGAAACAATTGCTGGTCCATTGAAGGCTGGTGTGGCGCTTCCTCAAAGAGAAAGCTTGTATAGTATAGCAAAAGAGAAGAAAGGTGTCAACACCTTTCTCCTCTTTTTTTTGAACTTATCTTATTCCCCTGCACCATATTCATTTACTCCGGGCTGACCGGCAGCGAACAGCAGATACAGGAACATAATCAGATTGGCGGCGGGGATGACACACAAAAACAGCCACAGGCCGCTGTGCCCCCGGTCGTGGAGCCGCCGTACCGAAATGGAAAGCTGAGCCACGCACAGAGCGATGCCCGCCAGAGCCCCCAGAGGTGCCAGAATGCTGATGATACCGCTGATCAGCGTTACCACTACGACGCACAGCAGCAGTAACAGCCACCGGCACACATAGTCTCCCCGGCTCAGCCGTCCGTCAAAAGAAAAGTACATGGGCTTCCAGGTATTGGCATCGGGAATATTGGCCTGGAACCGGGTGCTGAAACTGGGATCGTTGGTGGGCCGGTACTGATACCGGTCCTGTTGCTGCTGGTTTTGCCCGTTCTGCTGTTGTTCCTGCTGCCGGGTTTCCCGCACAGGCTGTACGTCCTGCACAGTTTCCTGCTGCTCTGCCGCTGCCGTCTGCTCTGCTTTCGGCTGCTCCTGGCACTGTGCTTCTGCTGCCTGCTGCCCGCCGCTGCGCATGGTCTGGCTCACCGGGGTCAGTACCAGCTCTGTTCCGTCAACGGAACAGAAATTCTGACTGTCTTCATAGATCTTATGGCATTTGGGACAGGTCTTCATAATGTCCTCCTTATTTTTTCTTTGCGGTTTTCGGTGTCTTCGTCACCTTGGCCGGATGTTTGGCGTAATAGGCAGCCAGCTGGTCGCCGATGTATTCTCCATAGGTATCGCCGGCCTTGGTCCACACATCATTCACCGCATAATGGTCCGTCATGACGTTCTGTTCATCAAAGGTGCACAGGTACAGCGTGCGCGCTTTCTCATTCTTCAAGTCGTACCGGGTCTGGCTCAGCAGCACCTTGGTCCCGTTCACCGGATTCTTCATGACGGTCTTCTCCCACACCTGGTAGGAATTGGTTCCCTTCTTTTCCAGAGAATCCGGGTTAAACCATTTCCGGCCCAGATTCGGCAGACTCTTGATGAACATCCATGGTCCCCGCCATCGGGAATAATCCCATTCATATCGGGCACGGGTGAACAGGGATGTCATGGGTTCAAAGGACTGCCATTCCTGTACCTTCCGGCTGCCTGCAGCCTTTTTCCCTTTTTTGTCCAAAGCGTAGGAGCTGAGCTGGCGCCATTTTTTGTTCTTCATATCGTATTCCCGGTGCCGCAGTTCCCCTGTATGGCCGGCAGCATCCGGTTTGGCCCAGCTGACTTTTTCCCACACCAGCAGGGACGTATCCGCCGGCCGTTTCAGGCTGTCTCTGTCCATGGAGATCAGCCCTTCTTCTGTTTCGCCCAAAGGCATCCAGTGCACCGCCTGGGCCGGAAGGGACAGGGCCGATAGACAGAATGCCAATCCCATTGCCAGCCATTGTTTTTTCATACAGACACCTCCCGGCCCTCCGGCCCGTGAATTTACCAGACCATTATACCATAAAAAGGGACTGCCGAAAGACAGTCCCCTTTTCGCATTCCGTTCAGTTTTCTTTATGTACCAGCACTTCCCGTACAGCCTTTTCGAATTTGGCCCTGGGCAGCAGGACATAGTGGCCGCAGCCCCGGCATTTGATGCCGAAGTCCATGCCCACCCGCAGTACATCCCATTCGTAGGAACCGCAGGGATGGGCTTTCTTCATCCGTACGATGTCGCCCACTGTGTAATCGGTGTCATTTTTCATGGGCATCATCTACTTTCAACGTGGAAATATCCGTGATCACGAAGCCGGCATCCCGGATGGTCTGGATAATATCCATGGCATTGGTCAAATCTGCCCGCACGGTAATGGCAGCCCGTTTCGGTCCGATTTTCCGGGTCAGTGCAGAGATGATGTTCACGCCCCGTTTCCGGAAGATATCGGTCAGATCGGCCAGCACGCCCACTTTATCCTGCGTATCCACGGTGATTTTCGTCGAGGTCTTGGCATACCCCAGCAGGTCCACAAAAGCCTTGAACACATCCGTATCGGAAATGATCCCCACCACTTTGTTGGTTTCATCCACTACGGGCAGCGCTCCGATTTTGAACTTGTACATCAGGTAGGCAGCGGTTTCCACCCCGTCTTCGGCTTTTACCGTGATGACAGTTTTCGTCATCAGATCCCGGGCCTTCAGCTTCCCCAGGATGGTGTTCACTTCATACCGATCCAGGGTACTGGCGTCGGAAGGCGTGGCCCGGGCCACATCCCCATCGGTGACGATGCCCTTCAGACGGCCGTCATCATCCACCACAGGAATCCGGCGCAGGTTGTTGTTCAGCATCATTTCCCGGATTTCCAGCAGGGACTGGTCCGCCTTCACCACTTTTACCACTTTGGTCATCAAATCTTTTACTTGCATGCTTCTGCCTCCTTGTCAACCGCCCAGATAAGCCTTCTGTACGGCTTCGCTGGCTGCCAGTTCGGCTGCACTGCCGGACAGGACCACACGGCCGGTTTCCAATACGTACGCCCGATCTGCAATGGAAAGCGCCATGTTGGCATTCTGTTCCACCAGAAGGACGGTAGTGCCTTCGTCGTTGATTTCCTTGATGATGGAGAAAATTTCCCGCACCAGGAGCGGTGCCAGCCCCATGGACGGTTCATCCAGGAGCAGCAGCTGGGGTTTGCTCATGAGTGCCCGGCCCATGGCCAGCATCTGCTGCTCGCCGCCGGACAAGGTCCCGGCAATCTGATTCACCCGTTCTTTCAGACGGGGGAATTTCAGGAAGACTTTTTCTTTATCCCGAGCCACTTCATCCTTGTCCTTGCGCAGGTAGGCTCCCATGTCCAAATTCTCCATGACGGTCATTTCAGCGAACACGTGACGGCCTTCCGGTACCTGCACCAGGCCCTGTCCCACCAGTTTATGGGCCGGAATGCCCACGATGTCGGTGCCCTTGTACTGGATGCTGCCGGTCTTGGGTTTGATCAGCCCGGAAATGGTGTGCAGGGTGGTAGATTTACCGGCCCCGTTGGAACCGATCAGGGTAACGATTTCTCCGTCCCCCACTTCCATATCCAGGTTTTTGACGGCGTGGATGGCCCCATAGTATACGTTCAGATTTTTGATTGAGAGCATCAGGATACCTCCTCGCCCAAATAGGCCTTGATGACCCGTTTGTTGTGTTTGATTTCGTCAGGAGTGCCGTTGGCGATGCAGATGCCATATTCCAGCACGTAGATCCGCTGGCACACGTTCATGACCAGCTGCATATCGTGCTCGATGAGCAGGATGCTCAGGTCGAATTCCTTCTTGATCCACCGGATCATTTCCATGAGTTCCTTTGTTTCCTGAGGGTTCATGCCAGCTGCCGGCTCATCCAGCAGCAGCAGCCGGGGGGCAGTGGCCAGAGCCCGGGCGATTTCCAGCCGCCGCTGTTCCCCATAGGGCAGGTTCTTGGCCATTTCGTCCCGGAATTTCTCCAGGTGGAAGATCTTCAACAGAGCCAGTGCTTTTTCTTCGACGGTCTCTTCTTCTTTGAAATACCGGCCGAAGCGGCCCACACCTTCCAGCAAACCATAGCGGATCTGACTGTTGAAGGCGATTTTCACGTTGTCCAGCACGGACAGT
The DNA here is from genome assembly GCF_050873445.1 of Acidaminococcus sp. Classification (GTDB taxonomy): domain Bacteria; phylum Bacillota; class Negativicutes; order Acidaminococcales; family Acidaminococcaceae; genus Acidaminococcus. The sequence continues at coordinate 4,078 of NZ_JBNMIU010000063.1, forward strand.
TCAGAAAACAGCCGGATGTTCTGGAAGGTCCGGGCAATACCCATCTGGGTCACCTGATAAGGTTTCTTGCCGTTGATTTTCTGACCGTCGAAGGTAATGATCCCTTCGGAAGGTTCATACACCCCGGTCAGCATATTGAAGGCCGTGGTCTTGCCGGCCCCGTTAGGGCCGATCAGGCCGATCAGCTCTCCCTCGTCGATCTGCATGGTCAGATTGGATACGGCGCGCAGGCCGCCAAAGATCATGGATGCGTTATTCACTTTGAGCAGTTCCGCCACGAGAGCCACCTCCCAGTTTGATAGAATGGAACATCTTCAGGCTCAGTTCCTTGTTGCCGAAAATACCTTGCGGCCGATTCAGCATGAGTACAATCAGGACGATGGAATAGATTACCATCCGCCATTCCGGATAATCGGCCAGGGCCGCAGAGATACCGGTGAGCAGGATGGCCCCTGCCACGGAGCCGCTGATGGAACCCAGGCCGCCCAGCACTACCATGGTCAGTACGTCGAAAGACCGCATGAAAGTGAAGGAAGCAGGATGGGCGATGTAGTAGTAATGGGAGAACAGGGCACCAGCCGTACCGGCAAATCCGGCACCGATGGTAAAGGCCATGACCTTGTATTTGGTCGTGTTGATGCCCATGGTTTCGGCTGCGATTTCATTTTCCCGAATAGCCATGCAGGCCCGGCCTTCCGCCGAGTTCTTGAAGTTCTTGATGAAGAACAGTACGAAGGCCATGATCCAGAAGGCGATGGGGAACGTGGTCAGCCGGGGAATGCCCATGAAACCGGAAGCCCCGCCTACGTAGTCGATGTTCAAAATGGTGATCCGTATGATTTCGCCCAGGCCCAGGGTAGCAATGGCCAGATAGTCACCGTTCAGCCGCAGGGTGGGAACGCCGATCAAAAAGCCCAGTACAGCCGCCGACAGGGTGGCCACGATCAGGGCGATGGGGAAGTCCATGCCCAGTTTCACAGTAATGATGGCAGAACTGTAGGCCCCCACAGCCATGAAACCGGCATGACCGATGGAAAACTGGCCGGTGAGCCCGTTGATCAGGTTCAGGCTGACGCTCATGATGATGTTGATCAGGATCAGGACCACGTTGGTTTCCCAGTAATCGTCCAGGATCTCTTCGTCAAAGAGCACATAGAATACCACAAAAATCACAGCCAGGATGGCCAGACCCAGCAGATCCTGTTTCCGCAATGCTTGTCGCAAACTCTTCATGGCCATCACCTACACTTTCTCTTTCACGTTCTTGCCCAGCAGGCCTGTAGGCTTGATGAGCAGGATCAAAATCAGGATGGCAAAAGCTGCCGCATCCCGGTAGGTGGAAGAGAAGAATCCGGACACCATGGCTTCCACCAGACCCATGATGATGCCCCCCAGCATAGCGCCGGGCAGGATACCGATGCCCCCCACCACAGCAGCGATGAAGGCCTTGATGCCGGGCATCATGCCCATCAGGGGATCGATGGAATTGTAATAGATGCCCACCAGCACGCCGGCAGCCGCTGCCAGAGCGGAACCCATGGCGAAGGTGGTGGAAATGACCCGGTCGGTATTGATGCCCATGAGCTTGGCTGCGTCCGCATCATAGCTGACGGCCCGCATGGCCTTGCCGGCCTTGGTCTTGTTGACGATGTAGGTCAGACCCAGCATCAGCACCAGAGCGCTGACCAGGATCAGGATCTGCTGGTTGTTCACCACCACGCCGCCGATATGGTACACCGTGGGAGCAAACACCGGCGGGAAGGTCCGGGGCTGGGGAGTGACCAGCAGGATCATGCCGTTTTCCAGAAAGAAGGATACGCCGATGGCGGTGATCAGGGCCGCAATCCGGGGCGCATTCCGCATGGGTTTGTAGGCGATCCGTTCGATGATGATACCGGCCAGGGCCGCACCTGCCATGGCGATGATCAGGGCCGGCAGAAACGGCAGATGGGCTTTTGTAATGGCTATAAAGCCGATGTAGGCACCCAGCATGTAAATATCGCCGTGGGCGAAGTTGATCAGTTTGATAATCCCGTAAATCATGGTGTACCCCAGGGCAATCAGCGCATAGATACTGCCCAGGGAAATACCGTTTACAATCTGCTGGGCAAATTGCAGAGCAAAGGATCCTGTATTCATGAGCACCCCTCCTTGTGAAAAAGTTTGGCGTCAGACCGAAAACCGATCCGACGCCCATAGGTTGGTTGGCTTACAGCGTAATCTTTTGTTTGAAAGTCTGTTTGCCGTCTTTCATTTCGATGATGATACCACCGGAAACAGGGTTGTGTTCTGCATCCAGGGTATATTTGCCAGTGGCTACCTGCAGATCCTTGATCTTGCCCAGTGCTTCAGCGATCTTGGCGCCGTCCGTGGTGCCGGCCTGTTTCAGAGCTTCGGCTACAGCCATGGTGCCATCATAGCCATGGATGGCGAAGGTATCCGGTTCTTCGTTGAACTTGGCTTTGTAGTCCTTGATGAACTGCTGTACATGAGGATCTTTATCCTGTGCAGAATAAGCATTGGTGAAGTAGGTCCCATTCAGGGCTTCCGCACCGGCGATGTCGGCCAGTTTCGGAGAATCCCAGCCATCGCTGCCCAGGATCGGACAGGTGATTCCCACTTCACGGGCCTGTTTGATGATCTTGGAAACTTCTTCATAGTAGCCAGGTACATACAGGGCTTCCGGATTGGTGGTCTTCAGCTTGGTCAGAGCGGACTTGAAGTCCTGGTCCTTGGCCAGGAAGGCTTCTTTGCCTACGACCTTGCCGCCGTTGGCTTCCAGAGTCTTGCTGAATACATCCGTCAGGCCCTTGGAGTAATCGCTGGAGGAATCATAGAAAATCGCCACGTTTTTCACTTTCAGGGTTTCGGTGGCGAATTTGGCCATCAGTTTGCCCTGGAAAGGATCCGTGAAGCAGGCACGGAAAATATACGGACGGACTTTGCCTTTTTCATCCACTGTGATGCCGGGGGCCGTAGCTACGGGTGCCATCAGAGGAACTTTGCTGTTGGTGACTACAGGAGTGGCAGCGGATACGCAGCCGCTGGTTGCCGGCCCAATGATGACAGCTACTTTATCTTTTGTGATCAGTTTGGTGGCTGCGTTGCCGGATTCGGAAGGCTCCGATTTGTTATCGGCTTCCACCAGTTTGATCTTCTTGCCATTGATGCCGCCTTTGGCATTGATCTGGTCCACAGCCAGCTGTACACCTTTGTACGTGGATTTGCCATAGTTGGCCACGTTGCCGGTCAATTCGAACAGAGCGCCGACCTTGATTTCATTGCCATTGTCCTTTGCTGCATCCTTCTTGCCGCAGCCGGTAAACATAGACGCTACGAGAGTTGTCATCGCCAGCGCGCCGACCGCTTTTTTCCATGCTTTCATCAACAACACCTTTGCTTTCTTGAGATTTTCTTGCCGGTGACCCGCACAAAACCGGTCGGCCTTGCAAGCTTATGTCCATTATAAGCACTGTTTTGCATTTTTGCAACACTTTTTTAACAAAAATAATGTCATTTTATTAAATATACAGTTGTTTTATGTATATTTTTTACATTGTGTATATAGAATGGATTTTTGTCTATTGTATAGGTATGTTTATGGAATTTCACAGAAATTGAAGCAAAAAAAATAGGGAGTGTGAAAAAATTTCTTCACACTCCCTATTTTCAATCGACTGGCGACGCACTTATAATTCCTTATATTCCGCATCCCAGTGGACAGCCGCAATGGCCTTTTGGGGATCATCCACGGGAATCTGGTTCAGGCCCTCTTTCACGGCCTGCCGGATGACCTTTTCGGCCAGGATCTTGGTGAAGTTCCCCATTTCCCGTACTGGCGGCAGCACAGCAGCACCCGGTCTGCCTCCCTCCACCAGGTCGGCCAGGGCATGGGCCGCAGCGGCCAGCATCCCCCTGGAAACCCGTCTGGCCCGGCAGGCGGTGACAGCCAGCCCCATTCCCGGGAATACCAGGGAATTATTGGCCTGGCCGATATCAAAGATGGTGTGATGATACACCACTTTCTTGGAAGCGGTGCCGGTAGCCACAAAAGCCTTCCCGTCCGTCCAGTGCAGCAGGTCATCAGCGCTGGCTTCAGCCAGATCAGCCGGATTGCTCAGCGGGAAGATAATGGGCCGGGGAGTATGGGCAGCCATATCCTGGACGATTTCCTTTGTAAAGGCACCGGCGGCTGTAGAGGCACCTACCAGGATGGCAGGCTGGATTTCATGGACCACCGCAGCCAGATTGTCCAGGGAAGCCGCATCGGCGAATTCGCTCCGTTTCCGGGCAAAGGGTCTCTGCTGAGGAGTCAGGTCGTCCATATCGTCGAACAGCAGGCCCTGCTGATCCACCAGGAAGAACTTGTCCCTGGCTTCTTTTTCGCTGAGGCCCTGGAGTTTCATTTCTTCATAAACCTGTTCCACGATGCCCATCCCGGAAGTACCGGCACCGAAACATACGAACTTCTGGTCTGTGATCTTCTGGCCGGAACTCTTCAGGGCGCCCAGGATAGCCGCCAGGGTCACAGCCCCGGTTCCTTCGATGTCGTCGTTGTACACGGCGTATCTGTCTTCATATCGTTTCAGCAGACGGGCAGCGTTTTCCCGGCCAAAATCTTCGAAATGGATGTACAGACCGGGAAACAGCTTTTCAGCAGTCTCGATGAACTTGTCCACAAAGGCATCATACCGTTCGTCGTGAAGCCGTTCATGATGCAGGCCCAGGTACAGAGGATCATTGATCAGACTTTCCCGGTTGGTGCCTGCATCCAGCACAACGGGCAGTACTTTGGAAGGATCGATACCGGCCGCCGCCGTATATACCAGGATCTTGCCAGTAGAAATGGAGACCCCGTTGGTGCCCCAGTCACCAATGCCCAGGATGCTTTCCCCGTCGGTAACCACGATCAGCTGGATATCCCGTCCGGAAGCCCCGTTTTTCAGGGATTCCTCGATGTCGCCCATGGCATCGATGGACAGGTACACAGCATTTTGCGGAGTGGTGAACAGTTCACTGTACTGCTTGACGCTTTCAGCCACGCCGGGCGCATACAGGACCGGCATCAGTTTTTCCAGATGATGGGAGAACAGATGGAAGAACAGCGTACGGTTGCGGCTGAACAGTTTCATCAGATAATGGCGCTGCACCATCTTGTTGGGCCGGTCACAGAAATTGTCATAGGCCTGCTTGTCCTGCAGCTCGATGGTTTCGATCTGGGGCGGCAGGATACCGGTCAGGCCGAACTTCTTCCGTTCTTCCCGGGTAAAGGCAGTGCCTTTGTTCAGGAACGGATCATTCAGCAAATCATAACCTCGTTTCGTCGTTGTCATGGAAATCTCTCCTTTATCTGAACCAGTCATTTCAATCCAAAAGAAAAGGGAACGGGGGCCATACGGCCCCTGTCCGGCACAAGAAGTTGACTATATCTGTATTGTAACGAGTTGAGCATGAAAAGTATAATACTTTATTTTCACTGACCCAAACTTTAAGTTATAATATGCAAAAAGGAGGTCTTTATGAAACTCACCCAGATCGAATACTTCATCGCCGTATGCGACACCGGCAGTTTTTCCCGTGCCGCTGAGAAGTGCCATATTTCCCAGCCCGGCATCTCCAAAGCCATCCGGGAACTGGAAGAAGAATGCGGGGTGGCCCTGTTCCAGCGGAACCGGAACAACATCCAGATCACCCGCCGGGGACGGATTTTGCTGGATCATGCTCTCCAGTTCCAGAACCAGTACAGGAATCTGTGTCAGGTGATGCATTCCCTGAGCAGCGGCAAGGCCCTGATCCGCATCGGCATTGCCACCATGCGGGGCAATACTGTTTTTCCCCAGATCCACGGAGCATTCCTGAAGAGCCATCCTCAGATCACCATCGAAACCGTAGAAGAAACCACCAAAGTGCTGTATGAACTGCTGGACCGGCAGGAAATCGACTTCGCCCTGTGCGTCACCAACCGGCTGCCGGATTCACCCAGCCACTGCCTGCTGCTGCGGGAAAGCTACCTGAAGCTGTTCGTCCGCCAGGACCATCCCCTGGCCAGCAGGGATACCCTCGACCTGACGGAGCTGAAGGGCATACCCCTTGTCATGTTCTCTGACCACTTCGATCAGACATCCTACATCCGTCATATCTTCGCCCAGAGCGGAGTCCATCCCTGGATTCTGCACCAGACCACCCAGGTATTCACCATCCTGGAATACATCCGTTCAGAAGGAGCCGCCGGATTTCTCACTGAGGAAATCGCCCAGCAGGAGCCGGACCTGCACCCCATTTCCATCCGCCAGTTCCGCCCGGCCTATATCACCCTGAACTGGAACAAAGACTTGCATTTCAACCCGGCCATGGAAGAATTCGTCCGTTTCGTCAAAAAAGGGGGTGTGAAAAAATAAGCCCCCAAAAAATACGAAAAAGGACTTCCGATTCTCGTGAACCGAAAGTCCTTTTTCGTGTTAGAATTTAACTGCGATGAAAAACCTAACTGTGTATTATGGTACTCCCAAACAGGGAATTTTACCAGCATTTTTTTCTGACTGCCTGGATATCACAGATCCGGTTTTCACGTTTGACAGATTCATGGAGGAAATCGATTTACGTAAATATCTGAGCTGCCTTCCTGCTCATGAGCTTGGAAGGATCAGATATAATCCCGTCAATATGCTGAAAACGGTTCTGTTCGGGTTTATGGATGAAGGATGCATCTCTCTCAGAAAGCTGGAAGACAATTGCAAAGTCAATATCCGCTATCAATACCTCATGGATGGCAAACGCCCATCCTATCGTACTTTCGGATACTTCATCAATAATGTGCTGAAAGGTCAAGCTGAATCTCTCTTCTATGAAATTACCCAGAAAATCATTGCCAAAGAGCATGTGGATCTGAACCATCTCTACATTGATGGCTCCAAGTTCGAAGCTGATGCCAACAAATATACCTGGGTATGGAAAAAAGGAACGGAGAAATCGAGATTCCGGCTGTATTCTAAGATTTCGGCTCTTTTTGAAGAAATCAACGGGATGCTGAGCTATAGCGGAATGAAAGTTGAGATCAACGCGGAATATGCCCCTGAATATCTGGAACTCATCCTGAATAAACTCCA
>NZ_JBNMIU010000064.1:0-10730 GCF_050873445.1 Acidaminococcus sp.
AGCTGATTTTTGGGGAAAGGGGGAAGTATGCTCTTTTCTCCTCAAATTTTGTTGAGGGAGCCATAGAGATAAAAAAAGAAGGGGCTGTGAAGAAATGAATTCTCATTTCTTCACAGCCCCTTTTTTATGCCTCCGGCAGCCGGATGACGAAGGTGGTGCCTTCATTGACGCGGCTGATCATTTCTATGGTCCCTCTGTGCTGTTCTACAATGTGCTTTACGATACTGAGCCCCAGGCCGCTGCCACCGCTTTTTTTGCTGCGGCTCTCATCCACCCGGTAAAAGCGTTCGAACACCCGCTCCTGTACATCCTCCGGGATGCCGATGCCTGTGTCCCGGACGGTGAGCACCACCTGGTGCTGGGCCATATCCCGCTGCATGGTCACGTACACATGGCCGCCGGACCGGTTGTATTTTACCCCGTTGTCGATCAGATTCATGGCCATTTCCCGGAGCATGCTGCTGCTGCCCCGCACCTTGTCTTCGATAAGCTGACAGTGGATGGTCACTTTTTTATCCTTGCAGTAAGGTTCCATGAATTCGATTACCGACCGGATCAGCCCGCCCAGGGGGACGGCTTCCTGAAGGGAACCGGAAGGCACTTCCTCGATTTTGGCCAGGAAAATGATGCTGTTGATCATTTCCAGCAGGCGTTTGGCCTCCTGGCGGATCAGCTGGCCAAAATGGGCGATGTCTTCTTTCTTCTGGTACATACCTGCTTCCATCAGTTCGGCAAATCCGCTGATGGAGGTCAGCGGCGTCTTCAGCTCGTGGGTCACGTTAGCCGTGAAGTCCCGCCGCAGCTGTTCCCGTTCCCGGGCTTCTGTGATATCTATGATGATCAGCATCCGGGTAGCCCGTTCCTGGGGCGGTTCCAGAGGCCGCAGAGTCAACTGGTACTGGCGCCTCCGCAGTTTCATATTCCAGGTGATGGCCTTGTTTTCCCTTGTCCGGTCCGTGGAAAGACGGGCTCCCTTGGGCAGCAGGGGCATCAGGAATCTGCCCAGCAGTTTCTGGCGGAAGGGAGACAGGCTTTCTTCCTGCTGCAGCAGCTGCAGGCCCCAGGCATTGATCCACTGGATCCGCATCTGGTCGTCCAGCAGGATCACTCCTTCCTTCAGATTGTCGGTGATCCGTTTCATGGTATTCCGTTCCTGCTCCAGTTCGTGGAGACTCTTGCTCAGCTGCCTGCCCTGTCGGTCGATGGTGGCCAGGAAAGGTAGCAATTCCGGATAGGAAGTGTGGAACAGCTGTTTTTCTTCTTCCGTAGTGTCACCCTGCCCGATCTGGGACAGGTACCGGGTGGCCTGTTCCAGGGGGTCCAGAAGACCCTGGGTGAGCCGGCGGACAGTGAACTGGCAGATGGCAATTAAAAACAGCAGGGAAATGATCCACCAGGGCAGCAGCTGTTCCAGAGGCCGGAACAGCTCGGTCTGGGTACGGGCCACCCGCAGGATGGTGCCGTTATCCAGTTTCTGGGCCGCATACAGGGTTACTTCCTGCAGGGTCTTGGAACTGCGGGCGTCGGAACCCTGCCCCTCACCGATGGCGGCGGCCACTTCTGGCCGGTCCTTGTGGTTGGGCAGATTTTCTGCCGGTTCGTAGGAATCATACAGGACTGTTCCGTCTCTGTCAATCCAGGTGAACCGCAGGTCCGGGGCGGAATGGGCCGACCGCCGGAGCAGGCGGTAGGAATCGGCATGGTGGTCCATGTCTACGGCCATGAGCTGGGCAGCCTGCTGCAGATCATACAGGGTCTGGCGCTTGGTGGTCTGCCAGGAGGCGAAGGCGCAGACCAGGGCCGTGACCAGAATGCATACCAGTCCCACCAGGAACAGGTGGAGATAAATCCGCTTCTTCATAGGAGCCTCCTACTGGATCCGGTACCCTACGCCCCGGACGGTCTGGATGATTTTGCCTGCAGGGCCCAGTTTCTGCCGCAGGCTCCGGATGTGCATATCGATGGTACGGCTCTCACCAGCGTAGGAGAAATCCCACACCGCTTCCATGATCTGATCCCGGCTGAGCACAATGCCCACGTTGGACATCAGGTAGTGGAGCAGGTCGAATTCTTTTACAGTGAGTACGCAGGGGTTGCCGTCCGTAGTCACCTGGTGCTTTTTCAGGTCCATGGTGATGTCGCCGCAGACCAGGAGATCCTGATCCTGAGGCTTCTGCATGCTTCCCCGGCGCAGTACGGCCTTTACCCGGCTCAGCAGTTCCATGATGCCGAAGGGCTTGGAGATGTAGTCGTCGGCGCCGGCATCCAGTCCGGTGACCACGTCATATTCGCTGGTACGGGCTGTCAACATGATGATGGGAAGAGCGGCGGTAGCCGGCTGGCTGCGGAGCTTTTTCAGGATATCCAGGCCGCTTTCACCGGGCAGCATGATGTCCAGCAACACCAGGTCAGGCTTCTTCTCCTCCACGGCCTTCCAGAAAGAAAGACCGTCGGGAAAGGCTTCCGCCTGGAATTTCTGGCTGCACAGGGCATAGCGCACCAGTTCCCGGATATTTTCATCGTCTTCTACACAGTAAACCAGGGACATATAAAAATCCTCCTTTGCAAGAGCAATCAGGATGAACAGAGTACCCGCAACAGGGTCACGAGCCCGTCCCTATCCCGTTTTTATCTGTTTTTCATTATACCGTACAATCGCTTTTTATGACAGGTAGGGAACGGTTATAGCCATCCGTTTCAAAAAAAACGAACAAATTTTCGTAAAATATCTTGTCAAAGCGAACATGATATGATATCATATGTATAACGAACAAAAGTTCGAACAGAGGGGAGACTTATGAAAAAATTGTTGCTGGTCCTGCTGGCTGCGCTATTGGGGATTTCCAGTTATGGGGTGCTGCAGATGGAAGCGGCTCCTACCAGTTATCATACAGAAAAAGTTGTGGTGAATCGGGGTGACAGCCTGTGGGGCATTGCTACCCGGTTCACCCATCCCGGCGAGGATGTGCGGGAGGTCATCGACCGGATTACCAGAGCCAATCGTCTGGATCTGAAGCGGGCTATCCAGCCCGGCCAGAAGCTGGTTGTGCCGGTCAAAGTCAAGCAGGGCGAGGCAGTGGCATTAAAAAATCAATTATGAGCCCTGAGCTGAAGGAAAAAATCACCCGGCGATTTCTTTCCTTCAGCCAGATAATGGAAACAGGGCCGGCAGGTCTGTTGTGCGAGGGCATCACACATTGTGTGGTGCCCCCTTTTTGTTGTACAATGGAAAAAGTAACGAAAGGAAGGGAGCGGTGGGGTGCATGAGCGATGGGAATCCGGCCTGCCGGGGAGAAAAAGTAGGGAAATATTACATCGGGGTACTGCGGAATCTGACCCAGGGATTGGTGCCCGATGAGATGTGGCTCACCCGGGCCCGGGAATGGATCGTCCGGGCATCGGAAGACTGGCTGAATTACAGCATGGCCGCTCTTGTGTTCTGGTTCTGTAACAAAACGGAGGAGGCTCGCCGGGCCCTGGCCCGGGCACTTTCAATGGACCGGGGGAAAACGGCCCTGTTCTTCCTGCTGGCGGGGAGCTGGCAGCAGCGGCCGGGTATGCAGCGCCAGTGGCTGGAGATTTACCTGCGTCCAATGGCCGCCACCCGGGTGCCGGGGGATTTTCTCTATGCCCTGGAGCTGGGGCTGCGAGGAGCATTGCCCAATGACTGTCTGGATTTATTGAACCGAATCACGGAAGCCTGGAAAAAAAGTCTGGCTGCTGATGAAGAAACGGAAATCCGGCAGCGGGACGCCTGGCGGCAGCAGTTCCAGCAGTTCCGGGACGGGGTGCAGGTGCCCGAAATCGACCGATACCAGTACCTGGACAGGCTGGACGGAACCACAGCTTCCGCCCTGCTCCAGGGGGCGCTGCTTTCCCGTCCGGTGGGGCAGTTCGTGGAGCGTCACACCGGCGGCGAGCCTTTGGCAGAGGACCCGGGAACAACCGGGGCCAAGATGCTGGAATGGTTCCTGTGGGATGAATGCCTGGGCCTTGCGGAAGCTGCCTGGCAGGGTACCTACAGCGATTTCATTACGTTCTGGCTCCAGGCTGTGGAACAGGATACCAGCCGGCAGCTGTCTCCCCGGATGGAGCGGTACTTCCTGGCCAGCAGCCGGCAGTGGCTGCTCCAGGCCTTCGACCAGGTGCAGGGAGAAACGGCCCGGCAGGTGCCGGAGACCATTCCCTTCCAGTTCAATTATTCTTTCCAGCGTCAGGAACACAGCTTTACCTGTTCCATTGCCGACGGGCTGGAGGAGGAAAGCCTGGTGGCCCAGGCGGAGGCTGATATGGACGGATTCCTCTCCAGGTTCCAGAAACAGGTGGACTGGCACCGGAGCGCTCTGCGGCTGCTGGTTCCCCTGGCCCTTGCGGGGGCCCTGCTTTTCTGGAAGGGGAATGAACTGCTGGATTCCTTCGGCCTGGGAATCGCCTGCCTCATGGGCTTTTTGGGACTGGCCGTGGGCAAATGGCTCGGCTGTCTTTTTTCCGTGGGCATCACCGTGGGCATCGGCATGACACTCCAGCGTATTCTGGCTTCAGGGCAGCGGGGCATATGGCTGTTCGTGGGTTTCCTACTCCTGCTGGCCATCTGGCAATACCTCAAAAAGCAGGGGCCGGCGGACCAGTTCCGGAAAGAACGAAAACAGACCTGGGATGTGGTAGAGGGACTGCTCCGCAGTTCTTGCGCCGAAGTGGCGGATTTCCGGGATCATTACCGGCAGTATACCCGGGAAGGGGACATCTTGCGGCAGAGGCTGGATCGGCTGGCTGCTGACGCCGTACTCACCCGGACCCGCCGGATCTATCGCTGAGGGAGGATGCAATGGAAACAGAGAACCAAAAGAACCCTTTTGCTGAAGCCAAACCGATTGCGGCAAAAATTGCGGCAAAACAAGATACAGGCGAAAATCAGCTGCATCACAGTTTCCCTGCCTGGGACTTGGTGCCACCCCATGCGCCTGTACGGAAGGGGGCCGACGTATGAAGCCGCCTGTGATTTATGCAGAATGGATCCCGGTGCTGGAGAAGTTCGGCCGGGGAGAACAGGACGGGGAAGTGGCGGCAGCCATGCATGCAGGCAGACTGCCGCTTTTTCCGGTTGTATTGGAACGGTTTACCGTACGGCTGAAGGACGCTATGGACAAACGGTACGCCCGGCTGGTGGAACAGTTCCATGAACAGGGGGCTTTCCAGAACCCGAATCAGGTGGAATGCAGCCTGAAGAATCTGCAGCAGGGGCTGGCGTATCTGAAACAGGCTGTGACTCTGCCCGCCCTGCCGGATAATCTGCGCAGCCGGTTTCCGGACGAAATCCAGCGGGGAGCCGACCATCTGCAGCAGAACCTGGAAAATTCGGCCGTACAGGATACCACGGGACAGCTGCGTCACCTGCTGCAGCTCAGTCCGGTGAATCGATTGGAGGAACCCCATGAGCAATAGACAGGAAGCCAAACAACTGCTGCGCCGGTATCTGATCGCCCGGATCCCTTTCATCGTGCTGCAGACCATCGAAGTGCCCCGGGCTCTGGCTCTTTTGAAGGAGATCGCTGAAGAACTGGACCAGGAACAGTGGCTGGGCAAGGATACGTTCTACGCTCATACCCTGAGCAAGGGGGTGTACGCCCTGTGCACGGGCCAGACCGTGGATGAATCAGCAAAATCCATCCTGGGGGCAGGGGACTTTTTCATCAATAAGCTGCAGAAGGAGGACCGGCGGGATCAGACCCTGATCCTGACAGAGATTCCGGACCTCAGTGACGACAACAGCGAAGCCCAGCGTATGCTGGACCTGGTAAGCCTGGCCACGGAAAAATACAGCACACTGGTGGTGCTTTGCCATCGGCCGGTGTGGAACAATCTCCAGCGCCATGGACTCATCGTCACCCTGGATATGCCCGATGAGAAGGAAATGTACCAGGTCATCCACGATCAGATGGAAGGCAATCGGGACGCAGTGGATATCCAGTGGGACGAAGAGGATATGCGGGAAGCTGCTGCCACCCTGGCGGGTGTCACCAAAATCGAGGCAGAGAATGTGCTCTCGGCGCTTCTGGCCAAAGGCACAGTGACCAAGGCGGACATGGCCGAGGTGCGCAACGCCAAGAATCGGCTGTTCTCCAACATCTCCGGCCTGGAAAAGATCACCGTGGATCCCACCATGAAGAAGGTGGGCGGTCTGAAGGGACTCCAGGCCTGGCTGGATGAAAAGAAGGAGCTGCTGAAACCGGAAAAGAAGGAACTCATGCGGAAGCTGCACCTGCAGCCGCCCCGGGGCATTTTGCTGGTGGGGGTGCCGGGCTGCGGTAAATCCCTTTCAGCCAAGGCCATTGCGGCCAACTGGGAACTGCCGCTGTATCGGCTGGATTTCGCCACCGTGCAGGGAAGCTATGTGGGTCAGTCGGAACGGCAGCTGCGGGATGCTCTGGCTACTGCCGAGAACGTGTCTCCCTGCATCCTGTGGATCGATGAAATCGAAAAGGGCCTGTCCGGGGCCGGCAGCAGCAACGATGGGGGCGTATCCACCCGGATGGTGGGCCAGTTCCTGTTCTGGCTGCAGGAATGCCGCAAGGCGGTATTTGTGGTGGCTACAGCCAACGACGTGTCCATGCTGCCCTCGGAGCTGCTGCGCCGGGGCCGGTTCGATGAGCTGTTCTTTGTGGACCTGCCCACGGAGGAGGAACGGGAAGATATCCTGCACCTGTATTTCCAGCGCTACCTGCAGGTAGATATCCATTCCAATGAAGAATTTGCCGGGCAGCTGGTGGCGCTTACCGATGGCTTCACCGGGGCCGATCTGGAAAGCGCAGTGCGGGAGCTGGCCTATCGGAAGGTGGCAGAACCGGACCACGAACTGACTAAGGGAGAAATCCTGTCGTTGTTCCAGAATGTGGTTCCGCTTTCTCAAACCAGCCCGGAAAAAATCAATGCCATCCGGAACTGGGGAAAGGAACGGGCAGTCCCTGCTTCAGGCCGTCCCATCGGTGAAGAGAAATTGCCTGCCCACACCGGCAGTCTGGTGCGGCGGGTACTGGTACGGAAAAAGGAGGAGTGACCCATGTTCCTGAGCAGACAGAAACGGCAGACTTTGACAGGGAGTACCTTGCAGACAAACGCTTCCCCCCGGCAGCAGACCGGAACTCTGACAGGGGAAGGAGCCCGGCTGCTGCGGCAGAGCCGGACTCCGGCCTATATGGCCGCCCTGGGGAAGCTGGACGCAGGGGATGCCCGTCTGGACCCGGCCTTTGCGGCCAAAGTGGTGGCCCAGATCCGGAAGGAGTTCCCGGCGGTCCAGTTTCTGGGCAGCTTTTTAGGCATCCTGGCCCAATGTTACATCGACGATACCTATGATGTGCACACCCTGGACTGGCAGGAGAGGATCCTCCAGCACTACCACAAAGGGGAACCTCTGCCGGAAGTCCTTGTCAAGGGCCGCAGCCTGGCCCTCTACGGAGGGTATGCCTTCGTGGAGGTGTATACGGACTGCTGCCGGGGTGTCTACCCCGATGGCCATGTGGCTGTGATTCCCGACTGAAGGAGATTGTGAACCTTTTGGAGTACCTTTTCCGGGTGACTGACGGGGTGGGGCAAATATGCTATACTGTAGAAAACAGGCGAGATTCGCTAAGCTACCTGTTAGGAGGGATTCTTATGACAGAAGAAATGGATAAACGGGACAAAATGGAACAGGAAGACGACGCTGTAGATGCGGAAGTCCGTCCCATGGACGAAGCTTCGGACGGAGCAGCGGAAACGGAACCGGTGGATATTGCCCATGAATCGGAACAGATCATCCGCTGGGGTGCAGCCCGGGCCAGCGTCATCGTCATGACCCCCTTCCTGGGGAGCCTGGCGCTCATGGCCAATGAAGTGTATATGATTACCCGGTTGTGCGATCTGCGGGGTGTGGAACTGGAAACCGGCGCCATCGCCGGCCTGGTGGGGTCCCTGGGGGCTTCCTTCGTAGGGCAGACTGTATTTACCATGATCCCCTTCCCGCCGCTGCAGGTCCCCATGGCTGTGGGTATCACCTATGCTGTGGGCAAGGCCGCCAATGCCTGGCTGGACGCCGGACAGCCAGACGACCTGAGCCAGTTCAAAAACCTGTATGAACAGGCCCGGAAGGAAGGCATGGCCAAATTCAGGGAATTCACCAAGGACAAACGGAAGGATATCCCTCTGGGGGATGAACGGAAAAAAGTGGTGGACAAAGCCCGTCCCCTGTTCGACAAACTGAAGAACCGGGCCGATGAAGCTGCCGTGAAACTGGGCGAGGTGGCTGAGAACATGGGGACCTATGTGGAAGACCTGAATCTGCTGGTGGCCCCGTTCAAGGAAGCAGCCAGCCGCTGGATCAATGCTCAGGACTGGGAACAGCTGCGCCGGGGCGAACTGGTGGTGCCGTACACTGACCTGGCCAAGGGTCTGGGCGAAGCCATGAAGGATAGCGACTTCCAGTTCCATGACTGCCAGTATAAGGGCGAACACCAGCTGCAGGTGACGGTGGAACATGAAAAATACGGCAGCCTGACCGCTGATGTGGAAATCGAGGCCCTGGCTCTGAACAACACAGCCTCCTATGCCCGGTTCCGCATCCACGATTTCGCCATCGCCGACAACAAGCTGGGCGAATTGCTGGTACGGATGCTGGGTACCCGGATCATTATGAGCCTGGTCAATGCCATTTTTAACATGACGGTAGTGAACCGGGACGACTTGATCTGCACCTTCAACGACAAGAGTCTGACCGTGGACTTCACGGAAGTGATGGCCAAAAGCAAGGTGGCCCAGCTGAAGGTGAAGGGGTATAACCTGTTCGATCTGGTGAAACTCACCGGACTGGTGCCGGAAGCCGATGGCCTCCATGTGTACAGTAAATGGGGCCTGAAGAAGTAATCCTCGAAAATGTCTTTTTAAAAAGTATATATGTTTACGTATGGCAGGAGGGTGTTAACACCCTCCTGCCATTTGACAAAAGATAGCAAATATACACAGAACTTGCACAATTATTGTGGATTTTTTGTGTCGAATGGATTATAATAAACGCGACAGTAAAATTGCGAATGGAAGGGATTCGCAGAAGGGGGTTTACTCAATGATTAGCTTCTTTGTGTGTCTTGCTATCTTAATTGCTGGTTACTTTATTTATGGCGGATACGTAGAAAGCTGCTTCCGTCCTCCTATCGATGACAGAAAGACTCCTGCTTATCGTCTGGAAGATGGTGTTGACTACGTACCTATGGAAAACTGGAGAGTTTTCCTGATTCAGCTGCTGAACATCGCTGGCCTGGGTCCTATTTTCGGTGCTCTGGCTGGTGCAATGTGGGGACCTGCCGTATTCCTGTGGATTACGTTCGGTACTGTGTTTGCAGGTGGTGTCCATGACTTCATTTCCGGGGTACTGTCCGAACGGAATGATGGGGCATCCATTTCCGAACTGTGCGGCAAATACCTGGGTACGACCATGCGTCACATCATGCGTGGTTTCTCCGTTGTCCTGCTGATCCTGGTAGGCGTTGCATTCACTACCGGCCCTGCCGGCCTGCTGACCAAGATCACTCCGATGAGCTACAACTTCTGGCTGGTTATCCTGCTGATCTATTATTTCTGTGCTACATTCCTGCCTGTTGATAAGCTGATCGGGAAACTGTATCCTCTGTTCGGGTTCTGCCTGATTTTCATGGCTATTGGTGTTGCCTGCGGTCTGTTTGCGGAAGGGTATCATATCCCTGAAATCGCTCTGACCAATATGCATCCGAAAGGCACCCCGATCTGGCCGATCATGTTCATCACTGTGGCCTGCGGTGCTATTTCCGGGTTCCATTCCACCCAGTCTCCTATCATGGCTCGGTGCATCAAGAGTGAACGTGACTGCCACAAGATCTTCTACGGAGCTATGGTCTGCGAAGGTATCATTGCTCTGATCTGGGCTGCTGCCGGTGTTTGCTTCTACGGAAATACTGCCGGCCTGGCCGACGCATTCGTGAAGTACCATGGTGCGGGCGGCGTTGTGTATGATATCTGCTCCGGCCTGATGGGCTATCTGGGTACTGTTGTCGCCATGATCGGTGTTATTGCCTGCCCTGTGTCCTCCGCAGATACGGCTTTCCGTTCTGCACGGTACACTGTGGTTGACTGGTTCAAAATCGATCAGCACACTGTGGCTTCCCGTCTGAAACTGGCTGCGCCTATCATCGTTATCGGCGGTATCCTGACTCAGGTGGATGTAACCATCCTGTGGAGATACTTCTCCTGGACGAACCAAACCCTGGCTATGCTGGTTCTGTGGTCCGGTGCTATGTACCTGTATGCTAACAAGGGCAATGCCTGGATCGCTATCATTCCTGCAACCTTCATGAGTGCTGTATCCTGCACCTATATCCTGGTTGCTAAAGAAGGGCTGCAACTGAGCACGTCCGTTGCTTACCCCATTGGTATTGCCTTCGCTGTCGTTGCTTTCTGCCTGTTCTGGAAACGGGCCAAGAAAGTTGACCGTGGCGAACTGGATATTGCCGACAAACCTGTCCAAGGCTGATTCCTTGTAAAAAAATCTAATTCCCTTCAGAAAGGCCCGGGAGCTTGGCTCCCGGGTTTTTTTTGGTTCTTTGTCAAATGTTGGGGCGAATTTCAAATCATCCACCATTCATGGACGTGAGCATTTTTGCTTACGTCCATCTTTAATTTAGTTTTACCTTAGACAACAGTAATATCCTTCCTCGAAATCGTTTAAA
>NZ_JBNMIU010000065.1:0-9799 GCF_050873445.1 Acidaminococcus sp.
CGTCTGCATTATCGATGGCATGGTTTGTCTAACAAGCTTGAAGGATGTCAGAAAAGATGATGAATCTTGTACATCGATTCGTTTTTTATGCCTGATTTTTTTAGTTTTGTGTCCAATTTTTGTTGACAAGTGCAACACATACACAATGGATAATATTTATAACTAAAGACAAAGAGACCATTAAATTTAAGATATACTCACATAGCACCCAATAGGGATATACATAGGATAGCTACAGGGGAACTACATAGGGAGAAAATTAATAATAATAATAACACTTATATTGTCCTCATATAAAGGACTTATGTACATTACTACGAGAATACCAATAACTAAAGACCCCTTTAGCAATGATGATGATGATTAATGATAATTAATAACTGCACTCTTTTAGAATACCAATCAATACATGAGACCTATAAAAGAATTATGAAAGACCCTATTTAGAAATCTCACGTAAAGAATTCTATAGAGTATTTCTTTTAATACTTTTATATATGGAATACTCTCTTATAATAGTCTTAGACTTTTTCCTTTTTTCCCCTCTTCCCCCTTATAGTGTGCCAATTAAATTCACCCAGTATCCATGCGGGTTTCCGGGCTTTTAATTGGAACAGGCATCATCCATATAAGAGATTCCTTGAAAGACCTGATAAAAGAGAATCTATAATAATTATTATCTTTGGTATTAATCTTTAGTAATTATTATCTTTGGTATTGCTCTATGGTAGTTGTGGTCTTTGGTACTCTATAGTAGTTGTATTATATTGACTCAATAAAAAGACAGATGAAAAGAACCATATACTTTATCATAGTAAAGAACTGAATCATTTTAACAATCTTTTTAAGACTTATTTATGGGGACAAATAGAACCTAAAATGCCCCCAAAATAAGTAAATAAGTAAGGGAGAATCAGGGCTTTGCTCTTTGGCTCTTATAATAAATAAATACTATAATCTTTAGGAGTGTCTCAAAACGCCCCCAAAAATTTTTTAGATATATCTTTCTTAAGGTTACTGTATATTATTTATCCATGCTTCTAATAACCCTCTCATACGCTCTGAAGGGATATAAACATTAACACGTAACTCACTATCAGCAACTCTTAAATTAGACCTCCAAAGAAATTGTATGAGCTCATTCAAGGCCCAATTATCTGTATCTATAACAATTCCCTGAGCTTTCCAGAAAGAGGCTTTAAAAGGATTCATATACCTGTTGATAGGGTAAATCACATTGGTACGGTTGCTATAATCATTGGTGGCTCTTGTATTACAGGCTGTCCAATTCGTTTTGCTGATACCATGTTTAGGAATCTTTAAAGCCTTCATACTATCTTTAAAGGAAGTCCATAAGATAGAGCTACAAGAATACTCCCTAATACATTTATCCATGTAGGACTTTATTTTCTTAAGCTGTTTTGGTTTGGCCTTATTGGTATACCAACTATAGGATAGCCCCTTAGAAGGAATCTCCTTGTACTCTCTATCAAAGGTCTCCAATAAATGCGGTTCCTTACAGATATTCAAGCGTTTATATCCTTTGGGCTTCTTGTCTATGTAGCCCCTTTTAAAGAGTGAATCATTAGTAATAGGGTTTCTATCAATATGATAATATTCTATAGGGAATCGAAAGAGCTCACAGTAGGCATGAAAGGGGGAGTAACGGACTCTATAACTCAATACCGTAACGGACTTAAACATAGACCATAGTTCAGGATTCATGAGAATTATAAAGGGGTTTTCTTTTCCACCCTGATAGGCTTCTTTTGAAAGGTAAACAGTATAACCAGTGAAAAAATCCCTATAGTGCCTATAGATAACCGATAAATCTTCAGGAGCTGTCCAATGGATTCTATTACTGTCAGTATCTATAGCAATAATATTTCGTTCCTTCATTTCCTCAATGTCAGAAGGGGTTAAAGAAGGTAATTTCTCTAAAGGAGAATCTTTTATATCTATCTCTATAGAGGGCTCTTCATCAATGAAAAGACTATAGGAGTATTTCCCTTTAGTAGAAGATTCCTTCAGTGTCTTAAATAGTTCATTGATTTTCATTTCATAGAATCTATGAGTAGTGATAATATTTTCCCCTCTTTCAATAGCATCAAGGGTATCTCTATTTTTCCGTCCTTCAATAGTTGCCATATAGGCATCTATACCGCCCTCTTTCAGAGCATTATAGATTCTTTCACATTCAGTCACTAAAGGAACCATAACAATAAATCTCTTTCCCCCCTCTAGGGGTGCTGTAAAGGGGTTGTTATAGTTAGTCTCTAGGTGGTTTATTAGGGCTGTAGTCTTTCCCTCTCCTGTGGGTGCGTCCACAACTCCGATTGTTATTATTTTATTATCCATTGTGTTTTCTCCTAATTAAAAAAAAATAACTCCTGATGAGATTTCCTTAGGACTATCTATTAGAGATACATAAATAGGGAGCTAATGAGAGATACTCCTAAAGAAATTTAAAAAGGAGAGAAACTACTTACTATATTCAGTTGTCAGAGTTAATCAGTCAGACCATAAGAAGAAGCAGAAGGATAATTAGTATCTTCATTTTTTGCCTCCTCTAGTAACAATAATGCTTCAAGCTGTAATCTAATCCCATTGTTATTCCTGTTGATATGATAGGGGACAGGCTTAAAGCAAATTTGGACTTTACTACCTACAGGAATAGGAGTATCAGAGGGCTTTAATCTATCTCCCTTTGAGTTGAACAATTGAATATTAATGGGCTTTTCCTCATGAGTTGTACGATCTATATAAGATACCTTAGAAGCAAATTTAAACCGTACAGAATTATCTTTGCCTTCTTTCAAAGAAATATTGGGTTCTTTTTTCCATGGTTTCCCTGAGAACTTAGGAGCCTGTTTAGCTTCTTCAAGGACTTTCAATAATTCACTTTTTAGAGCCTGAGTCCCTTCTTTGGTAAACTCTACCTGAATAGAATAGTTGTTTGTGGGCTGTCCATTAAATTCCTCTGGCTTATCCAGATAGGCCCAATAGGCTTTTCCTACAGGTGTGACTATTCTACCTCTGTTAATCTTCTTGATAGTGCTGTACTTCTCATTGTCGGTGTTTGTGGTGTTCATGATTCTTTGTCTCCTTCCTTTTCATTGTTTTCTTTGGCTGTTTGCTTAAGATTGTCTGTGGGTATACCTTATGGTATATCTCTATATAGTGTGCCAATTAAATTAATGTTTCAAAAGTTTACTTTTAGACAGAGGGAATTTAGAGGTATTTTTACGTGTCTAAAAGTTAGATAAAGAGTATTAAAATATATCAAAAATAAGATTGACATTTTGAAATATACGAATTAGAATTAAATCATCACAAGAAATGAAAACAAAGGGAGTGAAAGACAATGGCTAATGTGTGTTATATCAGAGTATCCACCAAAGACCAAAACACAGGGAGACAACACGCCTGCTTTACTGAAAAAGGAATTAAGATTGATAAGACCTATGAAGAAAAGATAAGTGGGAAGGACAGACAAAGACCACAGTTAAAAGCAATGATGGAATATGTGAGAGAGGGAGATACAGTATATATCGAAAGTATCAGCAGACTGGCAAGAAATACTTTAGACTTTCTTAACATTGTGGACGAACTCACAAAGAAAAAGGTAAACCTTATTAGCCTTAAGGAACAGATTGATACCACCACACCACAGGGAAGGTTTATTCTTCACATATTTGCTTCTCTGTCTGAACTGGAAAGGGAGACCATAAGACAGAGACAGAGAGAAGGAATTGATCTTTGTATTGCAGAACATAGGCCCTATGGCAGACCAAAGGTGCTTATTGATGATACATTTAAAGAAGCCTATAAGGAATGGAAAGCAGGGAATATGACAGCAGTACAGGCAATGACCAAAGCAGGGATGAAGCCCAACACGTGGTATAGAAGAGTCAAAGAGTTTGAAGGGAGATAGAACCAAATAGAAACCAATACAATAGAGGAGGGAGCCATTAGATTAGTTCCCTCTTCCTTTTTATCCACCTTGATAGGCTTCTTTCTGGTGTTCCCTGTAGCCCTTCATAAAGAAATAGCAAAACGATATGATTCACTATATAGAGAAGGGACTAGAGGGGGAATGAAGGAAATTCAAGCAGACTCAATAGGGCTCACAAAATTTTTACACAAAAATGGGGCTTGCAATAGGAGCTCTAATTATGTTATGCTGTCCTCATAGAAGAGTTAGGAAGATTCTGGAATACAAGTAGTGTCTAATTGCTTCTGTATGTACTTTAAAAGGGCTAAAAAGTGGCTTCTACTCTACACTTTTTCTTACTTAGTGTTTCTGTACTAGTGGGTAGGTTTTTACTTTCGAGAGTTCGAATCTCTCCCACTCCGCCACAAAATTCTTTATAGCGTCTAAAAGCGCTTAGAGACTGATTAAGGACACCTTTCGGGGTGTCTTTTTTCGTTGTCTGAAAGTCCCGGACCACGCAAGAGTAAAATCTATTTCGCTCCTTTCTTGCACCTTTTTTCTCCACACGATATAATATACAGAATATACACTTGTCTTCCATATCGTTTGTAAAGGAGCTTTCCCATGTCCCGTGCTGCCTTTTCGGAGTCCCATCCGGATTCCTTTATCCATCATCATTTAAACTATTTCCTGCCTGCGGTATACACCATCACCGACTGGCTGATGATCCTGCTGGCAGAGGTTCTTTCGTACCATCTGCGCTGCGCCATCACCGGCAATACCCATCTGCACATTGCCTGGCTGAATGCCTGGGTGGCCTTTCCGCTGCTGTTCATCCTGTTCTTCCGCCAGGCCGGCATCTATACCAGGCGAATGGGGTACTGGAAACTGATGGAATGCATCTGCCGGGGCTGTACCTATGCCACTGGCGCTATTGTGGTGTTCGTGTACATGTCCCATATTGCCACCAGCACTTCCCGGCTGTTCATCGGCTTTCTCTGGATCTTTGCGTTCCTGCTGGTGACACTCTCCCGGTATTTCATCGCCCATCTGCTGAATTGGGCCGGGGTGGGGAGTATACCGATGCTGCTGGTGGGGGCCGGTAAGACAGCCAGGCTGATCCTCCAGGGCATTCGGGACGATGTAGGCCTGAACTATAACGTCATCGGCTATGTGGATGATGCCGGGCCCCAGCCGGAAAACGCGGGGAACCTGCCCTGCCTGGGAACCTTTGCACAGGTGACGGAGGTCATCGACCGGACCGGCGTACAGGATGTGTGCATTGCGGCGCCGGGCCTGACGCCGGATAAGCTGAATGACCTGATGCATATGATCCAGCCCCATGTGCGGAACCTGGGATTCGTGCCCGATCTGATCGGCCTGCCGGTGAACGGGGTAGAAGTGGATTCCCTGTTCAATGAACGGCTGATGCTCATGAGCCTGAAGAATAATCTGGCCCGGTCTTACAACCGGGTCATCAAGCGGCTGTTCGATCTGGTGCTGACTTTGATCGGCGTGGTACTGCTGAGCCCTGTGTTCCTGGCACTGGCCGTTTTGATCAAGCTGGATTCCCGGGGCCCGGTGATTTTCGCCCATCAGCGTATTGGCAGGGACGGAAAGCTGTTCCCCTGCCTGAAGTTTCGGACCATGTGCGTGGATGCGGACCAGAAGCTGAAGGAATATCTGGCTGCCAATCCGGAGGCCCGGAAGGAATGGGAAGCGGAGTTTAAACTGAAGGACGATCCCCGGGTGACCCGGGTGGGGAAAGTGCTGCGGAGGACCAGCCTGGACGAACTGCCCCAGCTGTTCAACGTACTGGCAGGTCAGATGAGCCTGGTGGGGCCCCGGCCCATCGTAACGGCGGAAATCCCCAAATATGGGCCCTACATCAAGGATTTCTACATGGTATGGCCGGGCATCACGGGCATGTGGCAGGTGAACGGCCGCAGCGATACCACCTATGACGAACGGGTGCAGATGGATTCCTGGTATGTGCGCAACTGGGGCGTGTGGCTGGATATCATGCTGCTGTGGCGGACTTTCGGGGTGGTGCTGAGCCATAAAGGGGCCTACTGAGGCTCCTTGACAAGGCTGCCGGGCGTGAGATATACTTAATACATTGACTAGATGGAGGAATGGCCGAGTGGTTTAAGGCACCAGTCTTGAAAACTGGCGATCCCGCAAGGGGCCGGGGGTTCGAATCCCTCTTCCTCCGCCACCATTTTTGGAAGTAACCGTAAACGTTCAAGAAGTGAAAAGTCCTGCAGCTGTGCGGGCTGTGGGGTTTCAAGCAATTTGTAGGCGTTTCCGGTTGCTTCCTTTTTTGTGCGCCAATGGACTTGCCGGCTTTCAGCAAAATGAAGGCGGTGTATGTGCACCCGCAATTTTCAGTCAGCTCTGAATTCATGGACTGATGATATTGCTGGCCGGGAACAGAAGGGAAAATCAAAACAGATGCAAAGAAAATGGAGAAAAAAAGGCAGAAAAGCAACGAAGAATATGAGCGCTGCGGTTGTTGCGGCGTTGCTTCTGACTGTATGCGGGGGGGGGGCAGCTGTATGCAAAGGAATATTATTATGGTGAGTGGGGCTATAATGATGATGGTTATACACGCTGGGATGCAGACGGAAGCACAATCTGGGATGATGCCAGTTCGACAGCAATTTTGCATACAGATAAAAGTATAGGCCGTGTATATACTTTTATAAATTCCTTTATAAATTTCCGCCCTGCGGAAGGACACTTTATCTCATTAGCTTCACCTTACTCTTCTTATTCTGTCAAAGGAGCAACGGAAAAAGAAAAGCTAACACTTACAGGGGATATAGTTTCTACAAATGCGAACAGTATAACTGTTAAAAATTTGGGCGAATTAAGAATCACCCAAGGTACATATGGCCTTGACGCAACATATGGCAATCAGACCAATGGACTGGGTGGTCTTTATATTGAAAATGTCAAAATTGTCGATATTTCCGGAACAGTGGGTGCTGTTTATGGGGATGCCCGGGCTAAAATAGAACTGAAGAATATCGGTAAGCTGTCTTTGTCCTCTGATATTCGTCGTAAGACGGAATATGATAATTATACTGGCAATGAACCGATTGATAATACGATTTTCTGTACTTATGGCAGTAAAGTCGACATCAACGCCAAAGAAGTCCTGCTAAAGGCCAATGGCCGTGCGATTGTGGCTACGGCAGGTGATGTAGATAATGTCAATACTCTTGAAACTTCGTGGGAAACGGATATGCCGTTTCCTGTCGTCAGGATTTTGAGCGATACCCTTACCATTGAAGCAGCTACCCAGGGAAAGAGTGCGGCAGCCGTGTACAGTGATGCCGGCGGGATCATTCAGCTGGGCAGCGAGGATAGGAAAATCCAAAAACTTCTCTTTGCTGAAGATGCAGGGGCGAATATGAACCTGTACAGTGATTCCTATATGTATGAGGAAAAACACAACACTGCCAATGACAGATACAGCAAAACTATTGCAGAGGGGAAAACGGCCGATGATTACATTCTGCATCCTTCTACGATTGAGGTACATGCCGATGAGGCGGAATTCCATCTACGATTGAGGTACATGCCGATGAGGCGGAATTCCATGCCAATACCAATGCAATCAATGCCAGAAACAATTCCCGCATCAGCGTAGATGCCGCGAAAGCGGATATCAATAATAACTATGGGAACGTTGCGACCGTCAGCTCCAGCGGCGGTTCAGAAGTAACCATTACCGGGGAAGATATTTCTATTATCAACCATAATACCAATTATATGAATCAAGGGGAAGTGACTGAACGCCAAAATGCGAAAGTGGCCATTGCAGGCGGCGGTGAGGTAAATCCTTCCCGTAAAGACCTGGCGGAAGAATTTGATAAAGATGATAAAGAAAAAAAAGATACGGCTGGCAATATCCGGATCGATGCCAGCAAAACACTGCAGGTCGATGGGGATGTGCTGATGAATGAAAAACCAGCAGATGCAGACGGCAATTCGGTCGTCATCAACGAGAACAATACAACGGCTCTTGTCAACATGACCAGCAATATTTATACCAACAACGGCAATACGGTCCAGCTGAATCTGGGCGATGGCAGCGCAGTTCGACAAGAGGACAAAAAGGGCAAGTCGTCTCTGACCGGTGCGATTTTGGATGCTGCGTCGGCAAAACAGGGCTTTGCCTTTCAGGATGCGAATTTTTCTGAAAAAGGCACGCAGCTGAATATGCACGATGCGTCCTGGTATGTTACGGATAACAGCGAAGTGTCTGCCGTGAATATGAACGGCAGCAGCCTGCTGGATCTGACGCACGGCAAGGGATACCAAAAGGTAAAAATCAATACGCTTTCCGGCCCAGGTACGATCAAGATGGATTTCGATGACAGCAAGATGAGCAGGGATGGCTCTACGGCTGACAAATTATTCATCAACAACCACGAGAGGACGCAGTACATATATCTCCATGAGGCAAACAACAGGAAAACCTTGACGGGGAATGCGGAAGGAACGGTGCTGGCGAGTGTCGTGAATGAAAAAGGGGCGTTCAAAGCGGCTTCTGATGATGCCCTGACATGGCATACGTATGCACTGGACCACAAGAAAAGTGATACAGAAGGCTATACGGTGGACTGGTATCTGAAGAAAGGAGAAAGCACGCCTGAACCGTCACCAAATCCACCCGAACCTTCACCGGCTCCGCAGGGACCCGTCCGTTCCGCAGCGGCTGTGCTGCAGGCCGGCAATTTAAATTACTATTTATGGCGGGATCAAAATGAGCGCCTGACCAAACGGCTGGGAATGTACTGCTTTGATGAAGACCGGGAAGGCCTGTGGGCAAGGATGAGCAGTTCCAGCATTAGCAGTGGCGGTATCTACGGCAGTGATGCCAGGGTGAAGACGTATACGCTGGGATATGATTTTAAACATCATGCAGCGGAGCAGCACACAGCGGACGGCAAAAAAGACGTGGACTTCATCGGCGTGGCTTTTTCGTATATATCCGGCAAAAGCCATATGAACGGATACAATGTGTATGATGATCTGCGTGTCAATGGCGGTTCTGGCGATCTTCGCGGCGGCTCTGTCACAGTGTACCATACCCATATTTCCAATCCGGGACTGTACAGGGACTATACCGCACGCTACAGTTCCTATGACAATGATTTCAGATTTGACGGCGTAAACGGTTCTGTGAAGAGCCGGGGCCTCCAGCTGGGGGCAGAGTTCGGATACCGCTGGGAGAACCACAGAGGCGTCTTTGTGACTCCCAACGCCCAGTTCACGCTGGGCAGGCTGTATAATCGGGAGTTTACCACCTCTCGTGGCGTCCATGTGGCATCCGGACATGTGAACAGCGCTGTTGCCAGCCTGGGTGTGGATGCAGGGAAGAAGTTTTCCAGACAGGGACAGTTCTATGCCAAAGTACGGTACAACAGGGAACTGGGAGATACAGTGCACGCTGCCTTGCAGCAGGACCAGGCATCGCTATCCTGTGACGGCGGCAGCAACCGCCAATGGTGGGAATATGGTGTGGGCGTAGATTTCAAGACCGGAAAGGCAACCCATGTCTATATGGATGCTGAACGTGCCAACGGCAGCAATTTCCAAAAAGACTGGTCCTGGCGTATCGGGATGCGCTTTGATTTTTGACATCGTTGGGAAATCATAAGAAAAAGGACAGGAACTGTGAAATCACTTTTCATAGCTCCTGTCCTTTTTTATACTGTACCCATAAGTATGGACACTTTTTAAGAGTAGTACCTACCCACAAAATTGGACAGCCTACAATTTGAATCCTTTAAAATTGACGTGTTCATTTTAGACCCAACCTATTGAACACAATCATGTGTATGTGGTATC
>NZ_JBNMIU010000066.1:0-9453 GCF_050873445.1 Acidaminococcus sp.
GAACAGGTCGTCACCGCTGACAGCGGTCATGCGGCCCTTTCCCGGGTGACGGTAGCTGCCATCCCGTCGAACTATGGCAGAATCAGCTTTAATGGCTATGAGTTGAAAGTCGAGTAAAGGAGCAATCAACATGGCGAAAAACGTAAAAATCAATTCGGTCGTGTATGCGGAAGTGCCGCAGGTTTCCATCCCTTTGGCAGAAGGGCAGGGGACAGCTGTCTTTTATGATACGACCGGGGCTGCGGCGGCATCGGGCGATATCCTGACGGGAAAATCCGCTTTTATCGGGAACGGCTTCGTCGCGGGTTCCATGCCCAATAACGGAGCCATCAGCGGCAGTATCAGCAAGGCCGATGGCACGTATACCATCCCGGCCGGGTTCCATAACGGCAAAGGGGCAGTCCGCATCAGCAGCGAGGAACAGGCCAAGCTGGTCAGCGGGAACATCAAGTCCGGGGTGACGGTCCTCGGCATCAGCGGCAAGTCCAGCGTAGTCGATACCAGTGATGCCACCGCCGCCGCGGGGACGATTGTCAGCGGTAAGACGGCCTACATCAATGGTACCAAGGTGACGGGCAGTCTGACGACCGTTTCCGTTTCCCAGGACAGCCTGACGAAAATCCTGACTGTCGAGTAAGGAGGGAAGGCCATGAAGGTAAATGTGACGATAGCCGGAGCCAGTTACAGCGAAGTGCCATCCATCCTGATTCCCCTAAAAAAAGGCGGCAGGGCACGGTTCTGCGAAGTGTCTGACACAACGGCGAAAGCCGCCGATGTGGCTAAGGGGAAAAAGTTTTATACTTCAGAGGGTGAACTGGTGACGGGGACGGCTGACCTGTCACAGGCAGATGCACGAAAGACGATAACCCTGATTCAAAAAGAGCATCAGACCATTACGCTTACCTGCAACCATCCGGAGTTATCCTCACAAACAGACTCAGATGGAAATACCGTATATGCTACAACGTATCAGGATACCTTGAGCATCAACTTGAAAGCAGATACCGATTATTATGCGGGGAAAATCACTATCAACGGGGAAGAGCAGGAAAACAGCAGTACCAATCCTCAACTTGCTTATATATCGGCACCCATCAGTAATGGCATGATTGTCAGTGCAACCGACGCCGCCCCGATTCCCACTGTTCCTTTTACAGATGTAAGCCTTACGATGACGGGACAGGGCACGCAGTGGCTGACTGGCCATATGCTTATGACGACGAAGCAATCCCCGGAAAGCCCTAAGATAGTCGGCGTGGGGGCTCTGGAAAATGGAAGCCGTAAAGGGCTGCTGTTCCTGTTGGATGAAGAAAAACGATATGCAGGTTGCAAAGTTGAACTTACGACAGGGACAGGAATATCGGATACCACAGAATTGTTCTATGAGAAAGATAATGATCTGGGGGTCATAATGATTGGGGAAATATCAGATGCTTTATATTCTTATCTGGCAGAATCTTCAGAGACAAATGCAGAAGTCATACTGACAGTTAAGGTGGTGGGATGAGTTTGTTTGAGAAAGTGAATATCCCCGACTGTATCGTCATTATCGGTCTGGTCACAGCACTAATCCTGGCGATTTTTTATGCCCTGAACGAACTGGCTATGTCCATTGCGTCAGGGCTTCTCGGTTACATCGGCGGCACCGTGAAGTCCGCCGTTCATCAGAAAGGAGAAGAAAAACATGAAAGTATTCCTGAATCCCGGCCATGCGCCGGGCGGCCATCCCGATCCGGGGGCCGTCAATAGTGAAAGCGGTCTGCGTGAGTGCGATGTCGCTTTGGCAGTCGGTCAATCTGCGGAAAGTTACCTGAATGCGGCAGGAGTAGCAACAGAACTGCTCCAGTCTGACAGCCTGGAGGAAATCTGCGAAGCCGCCAATGCCAGTGATGCCGACATCTTCGTGTCCATCCACTGCAATGCCGCCGAAGCCGAAGAAGCCAACGGCACGGAAACCTGGGCCTGTGCCGGCAGTTACCGTGGCAGCATGCTGGCGAGTTGCATCCAGAACCAGATTGTCGATGCCCTGGATACGACAGACCGGGGCGTGAAGATTGCCACGCCCGGCGTCAACGGCCTGTATGTCCTCACGAACACGGACATGCCCGCTGTCCTGGTCGAACTGGCCTTCATCACCAATCCTAGTGATGAAGAAATCCTGGCCAATGCTCAGGATGCCTTGGCCAGAGCAGTGGCACGGGGCATCACCGATTACGAACAGCTGATTCTAGGAGGTAAGTGACTATGAATCGTGATGAAATCAAGAAAGCCGTCGCCGATGCCGTCGTATCCTTTGCCAGGAGCGAAGCCGAAGCGGCCATCAAGTCCATCGACCTGGATGATGTCCAGAAGCTGGTGGAAGCGCAGATGAAGAACCTCACAGACCCGCTGGAAGCCGAAATCCAGACCACCACAAGCTGGTGGGTGAAGATCCGGAACAGGCTGTATATCACCTTGATGCAGCAGGCGGTCAAAGCCATCGTGGCTGATGTAAAACAGAAGATTGCATGAAAAGAGCCGGTATGGGACATCGGGAAGGATGTTCTGTACTGGCTTTTTATGTTACAATGAAAAATAAGAACTTTCAATGTCTGGACTGTAAATGGCTGATTGAGAGGAAAGCAACATGTGGAAGGTACTCACCGAAGAATTAAATCAAATCGGCTCTGAAGGCGGCAAGATTCTAAAAGATGAAGAATATAAAGGACAATGCCGTATTACCTTAGAACGATGCATTCGTTACGATGCCATCACCTGTGGTGTGTACGGCGAAATGGTTCACACTGCTTATTCTGATGCCAAAGATTCATCTTCTCTGTATGAATCAATGAAGAAAGAACTGCAGATGTTCATTGATGCAGATTTCGATGATGAAGAGAAACGTAGTGACTTTTATGAAGTCTTTGTAAATCGGTATTAAGAATAGCCGTAAGCCCTGTTTTTACTTGATATTGTTCGCTTAATGGTATAAAATCAGACATACGTAAATTCTGGAGATAAGTAATCATGGAATATATGACGGTTAAGGAAGCTTCTAAGAAGTGGAATATTACTATGCGACGTATTCAAGTGTTATGCAGCGAAGGAAGAATTGAAGGCGCTTTTCGTTTCAGTAGAGTGTGGGCAATTCCGATTGATGCACTTAAACCTATCGATGCAAGAATACATACAGGAAAATATATAAAAGCCAATAAATAAAGAAAGTAGAGTTGTTCATATGGATAAGAAAAAAACTGCGATTTCATTGTTTTCAGGTGCGGGAGGAATGGATGTTGGCTTTGAAAAAGCGGGAATCCAAGTTCTTGTTGCAAACGAAATTATGCCAGAAGCATCAGAAACTTATAAAGCCAATCATCAGGAAAGCAGAATGATTAATGATGACATCAACAATGTCATTAATGAGCTTGATAAGTATTCTGGAGTAGATTTTGTTTTTGGGGGGCCGCCTTGCCAAGGGTTTTCTGTAGCGGGTAAAATGGACCCTGATGATAGTCGAAGTAAATTGATTTTTACATTTCTGGATGTTATAAAAAAAGTACGGCCCAAGGCATTCGTGATGGAAAATGTAAAAGCTTTGGCAAAGTTAGAAAAGTGGGGGGACGTCAGAAAACGATATTTAGATACAGCCGCAATGTTAGGCTACCAATGCTTACCCTTTGTTTTGAATGCAACTGAGTTTAATGTTTCGCAAAAAAGGGAACGTGTATTTTTTGTTGGGGTTAGGGATAATTCAGACATCTTTTTCGAGTACCATATGAATGAGCTTTTAGATGAGGAAAAGAAAAAAGCCCCTATCATTAGAGACTTATTAAAAGATTTAGGAAAGGCTGGTACGGATAAAAACCCAAATACATGTACGGCCAAAATTACATTCGCAACTCATCCAATTATGAGAAAATCACCATATGCAGGAATGTACTTCAATGGCCAGGGAAGACCAATCAATATCGATGGATATGCAAATACGCTGCCAGCTTCTATGGGAGGAAACAAAACTCCTTTTGTAGATGAAGAATATTTGTACGGAAAGGCTGATGAAGACTGGGTAGTAAAATACCATAAAGGATTACTTGATGGATCAATAACTCCCCAATTCGAAGAAGCTCCAAAACGATTACGTCGTTTGACAATCAATGAAGCTATTCGTATACAGACTTTCCCTGATGACTATATTTTTTGTGGAAATAAAGGGAAAATATATACACAAATTGGTAATGCTGTACCTTGCAATCTAGCCGAGGCTGTAGCTAAAGCTACATTGAAGTACATGGAGAAGTATGAGTAAGGAACTCATATTTCTCCATCTTTATTAGTCAAATATGCTTCAACCCAAAAATTTGTTGACCTAAGGCGTCTAGGTATGCGATGACTTCTTCTTTGAATTTAGTGTCATGCGCAACTTTTAGAATGAACTTCATAAATTCTTTAGTGTCTGGTTCGGCGATACAGTTCAGTAAGCTAGAAAAGAATTCGTTATAGGGTACTACACGTAAGAAAAAATTTTTACTTAGATATTCTTGCTGAATATCATTAATGAAATCTGATTCAGGACATGCTCGAGGACCAAAAATAAATAACATATGATTTCCGCCTGCAGTAATAACTTTATCTGCAGCATGTCGAACATCTGGTTCAGAGAAATTTTTATCTTTTAATTCGTTAGAAGAAATTAACTCATTATCGACGTAGATATCTAAATCGCTGACTTCTCGTCCTGACGCACCGCTTTGATTAACGGGATGGACTTCGACTCTTGCACCAGGACGGTCTTTATAAATTAAATGATACGTTCCTGCAACCATTAAAGTAAGAATTTCACCTTCGAAGCTTTCTTTCAGCGCTTTTATGATGTATGTCCATAACAAAGCTGGGGTATTCGAAGTTTCACGTACATAGAAATTCAAAGATTTTTTTTGTGCATCTCGTAATTTGATTAATTTACAGAGTAAGTACACCAAACAATCAAATGCATCTTGTGATGTTTTTATTGTAGGTAAATTATCACATAATGCATTTAATATATTTTGGTCATTTCCTCTGCGAACTGCGTTGGTTTTGCTTAGTTCAGGGAACCGGGCCGGTTTGTTTAAAAAAGGTTCATTAGAGCCACCCATCGCTTTTTTTAAGACTTCCATCTCAAAAGGCACAATTACTTTATGACAAATTGTTCTTGCGTCATAGGCTCCTGGAAGCGTTGATTTCTTTTGAAGACAAAGAGGATTTATTTTTTCATCAGTAGCTTTAGATAAAAGAGCTGTAAACAGTACATATTTATAAGTCAGATGGGTGTTGTCAATAACATAATCAATTAACTCTTCATGTGTACAAGTTGACTCTGGATTATAACTCGCAACAGCATATGCTTTTTTTAGTATTTTTTCTGCTTCTTCTCGCATTCCCATAATTAATCATTCCTTTTAAATAGATGAAATTCTTTTTTTGTAAATCCCATGTCCAAAGCCCGGTAAAGAAACCGGGCAGCAATGGAGGAGTAGGGCTTCCACTTTTTACATTTCTTTTCTATGGATGCTCTCGACACATCTTCTGTTTTATAAAGCCATTTGTAGCTTTGTAAAAAAGCAACGTCTTCGAATGGCAGGATATCCTGTCTGTCCAGGACGAAGATCAAATACATCTTTGCAGTCCAAGTACCAATGCCGCGAAGACTGACTAATTCTTTGAGCGCAGCTTCATCTGTCATATCAGGAAACTTCGTAAAATCAAGTTCTCCTGTCAAGACGGCTGAAGCTGCGTTTTTTATATAGTTAGCCTTCGCAGTAGAAGTACCGATTGCCTTGATTTCCTCAACGGAGAGCTTTGAAATAGACTCCGGGGTTATCTGACCAGCACATAATTCTTCAAACCGCCCATAGATTTTGGCTCCGGCTTTTATCGACAGCATCTGCTCGATGATTTCATGGATCAGAAAAGGAAAGGGATTATCAGTGTGTGGTTCATAGGTAATCGGGCCAACCATGCTGATGACTTTTGTCAGTCGTTTATCTTTTTTGCATAAATATTGGACAGAAGGGCTGTCTTGATTCAAGGTGACGATAGCGGCCATAGAAGCTCCTTGTGTACACACCGTCTGTAAATTTTCTAAGCCGTGGTGTGTTTATATTGAGTTTCTTTAATTATAACACACTGAAACGACAGCTACTATAGGTACAGCACAGCCGTACTTATTATTTAGTACGAGTAATGAAAAATCGGATGCTCACATGGGCATCCGTATTTTTTTGCCATCAAAGTACTTAACGATAGCTGTTCTGTCCTATTACTCCTAAAAGCTAAATTTTCAGGAGGTGTCCTCGATGACGGACGAACAGAAACAACAGATCATTGCCCTGCGCCGGGATGGGGCGGGGTATGGCAGGATTGCGGCGCGGCTCCAGATTTCCATCAACACGGTGAAGTCGTTCTGCCGACGGCACAGTCTTGCTGCCAGTACAGCGGGGGCAGTCTGTGAGCAGTGTGGAAAGCCGATTGAACAGAATCCGGGACGGAAGCGGAAAAGGTTCTGCTGCGATGTCTGCCGGAATAAGTGGTGGAATGCACATCTGGAGCTGGTGAAGCGGAAAGCAGTCTACACCTATACCTGTCCGGCTTGCGGGAAGAAATTCACTGTCTACGGCAACAGCCATCGGAAGTTCTGCTCCCATGCCTGCTATATTGCATACCGGTTCGGAGGTGTCCGCCATGGATAAGAGGTCGTTTCAAAATGAAACAGCCTTCCAGGTGGTGATGCATCTGGCAAGGCGGATGCTGGCCGAAAAGCTCATCACCGGGAAGGAGTACCGGGACTTCGAGCAGGAGATGCTTCGCCGCTATCAGCCTTTTTCCGGGGACTTATACACTTGATAATTGTATCAAACAGAGTGATATATAGTGTCGAAAGGAGCTGATTCTATGCGGACTATCCGTAAGATTGAACGACGCATACCAAATTTGAAGCAGCGAAAGAAAGTCGCAGCCTATGCCCGCGTATCCATGGAATCGGAGCGGATGCACCATTCCCTTTCGGCGCAGGTCAGTTATTACAGCAGCCTCATCCAGAAGAACCCGGACTGGGAATACGCCGGGGTCTATGCCGACTATGGCATCTCTGGGACGGGGATGAAGAAGAGGCAGGAATTCCTGCGGATGCTGGAAGATGCCGAAGCCGGGAAGATAGACATCATCCTGACCAAGTCTATCCAGCACTTCGCACGCAACACAGTAGACCTTCTGCGTACCGTCCGGCATCTGAAAGAGCTGGGCATCGAAGTTTGGTTTGAAAAAGAGAATATCCATACCATGAGCGGGGACGGCGAGCTTATGATGACCATCCTGGCATCTTTTGCCCAGGAGGAAAGCCGTTCCATTAGTGAAAATATCCGGTGGCGCATCAAGAAACAATTTGAGCAGGGGAATCCTAACGGGCGGTTCCGTGTTTATGGGTATCGCTGGGAAGGGGATAACCTGGTGGTAGTTCCCGAGGAAGCAGCTGTTGTCAGGCGCATCTTCCAGAATTTCCTTGATGGCAAGTCACGTTTTGAAACCGAACGGGAATTTGCTGCCGAAGGCATCACGACCCGGAATGGCTGCCGCTGGATGGATTCCAACATCAGGGTTGTCCTGACCAATGTTACCTATACCGGCAATATGCTTTTCCAGAAGGAATATGTGACGGATCCAATCCTCAAGAAGCGGAAGAAGAACCGGGGAGAACTTCCTAGGTATTATGTTGAAAATACGCATGAGCCTATCATCGACAAGGAAACCTTTGATTACGTGCAGCAGGAGATGGCGCGGCGAAAGGAACTGGGGGCGCTGGCCAATAAGTCCTTGAATACGACCTGCTTCACGGGGAAAATCAAATGCGGCATCTGCGGTCGGAGTTATATGCACAATCGCCGCACAGACCGGGGCTTTGAAGAATTCTGGGATTGTGGCTCCCATAAGCTGAAAGGCCGGAATTGCGGCGCAAAAGGAAGTATCCCGCATGCAGTCCTTGTAAAGGAGAGTACAGAAGTCCTAGGCCTGGATGATTTCGATGAGCAGGCCTTCCTTGACCAGGTCGAAAAGATAGTAGTGCCAGAATACCACGTGATGGTTTTCTGTATGAAAAACGGACAGAAGCTTATCCGGCACTGGGTATCAACGGCGAAAAAGGATTGCTGGACCGATGAGTATAAGGATCGCCAGAGGGCATGGATGAAAAACTACATGGCCAATGGCAAGGGAACACGGTTCTCCGCCTTTACGACACGTGTCCGGTGCGCCTTGTGCGGATCCTCTTTCCGGAGGTGCAAAACGAAGCATGACAGGCCTGTTTATTGGCGATGCAGCAAAGGCGGCAAATGTGAATCGGTCAGCATCCGGGAAGATGACCTGAAGCGTGTGGCCGCAGAGGCCATGGGGTTAGAGGACTTTGATGAGGATAGATTCCGGGGAAAAGTGGAATCTATCGAAGCCGGAAAGCCAGACTGCTTGACTGTCCATTTCAAGAGTGGGAGAACAGAAGAGATTTCTTATACGCCTACGCCATCCAAGCGGCGTCCCAAGGCACGGAGAAAGGAGAGCGGAGAAAAGTGGCAAAGACAGTAAGGGCCATCCCGGCCACCATCAGCCGTTATACGGCGGCTCCGATTAACAGCCGGAAGAAGCGGAGAGTAGCGGGCTATGCCAGGGTTTCCACGGACCATGATGACCAGATCAGCAGCTATGAAGCACAGGTCGATTATTATACGAACTATATCAGGGAACGGGATGACTGGGAATTTGTCGGCATCTACACCGATGAAGGCATCTCGGCTACCAACACGCGTCACCGCGATGGCTTCAAGCGGATGGTCAGGGATGCCATGGATGGGAAAATCGACCTCATCGTCACAAAATCAGTCAGCCGCTTCGCCAGAAATACCGTAGACAGCCTGACAACGGTACGCAAGCTCAAGGACAAGGGCATCGAGATATATTTCGAGAAGGAAAATATCTGGACGCTCGATGCCAAGGGCGAACTCCTCATCACCATCATGAGTTCCCTGGCGCAGGAAGAAAGCAGGAGCATCTCGGAAAACGTCACCTGGGGCCATCGGAAGCGATTCGCTGACGGGAAGGTGTGTGTGCCGTTCGGCCATTTCCTTGGCTATGACCGGGGACCGGACGGGAATCTGGTCGTCAACCGGGAACAGGCCAAGACGGTGAAACTGATTTACCGCTTGTTCCTGGACGGGTATACCTTCCACTCCATTGCCAGGGAGCTGACTTCCAGAGGACTGGAAACTCCGGCAAGAAAGAAACGCTGGTATCCGGGGACGGTAGAGAGCATCCTGACAAATGAGAAATACAAGGGCGATGCCCTGCTGCAGAAGCGGTTCACCGTCAACTTCCTGACCAAAGAAACGAAAGCGAATGAAGGGGAAGTGCCGCAGTACTATGTGGAAAATAACCACGAAGCCATCATCAGCC
>NZ_JBNMIU010000067.1:0-9125 GCF_050873445.1 Acidaminococcus sp.
CTTCCGTCCATGACCGCCGCCCCCTCAAACGTGAAAAAACGCGAAATTCATAAGGGGGGATACCCGGCATCTAAAATCGAATCATCTGCTCCAGGCTATTTGGCCCGGAGCTTTTTTGTTGTGTGAAAGGAGCCTGTCATGAACGACTGCCAGCGCCGGCAGATAGAAGCCATGCGGAAACAGGGGATGGGCTACAAAGCCATCGCCAGGAAGACCAAGCTGTCACGGGACAGCGTACGGAATTATTGCAGGTGGCACCACCTCGCCGGTTACGGCAGAGCGGTGGCGGCTGCCTTCAGAGAGGAGCAAGCGTGTGAAGACATCGGATATGGAATGGAAGATGCTGCCCATCGGCCAGCTGAAGCCTGCGGCATATAACCCCAGGAAGCAGCTGAAGCCTGGCGACAAGGAATACGAGAAAATCAAGAAGTCCATTCAGGAGTTTGGCTATGTGGAACCCATCATCGTCAATTACGACATGACGGTCATCGGTGGGCATCAGCGCCTGACCGTACTGAAGAATCTGGGCTACGAAGAAGTCCAGTGTGTCGTTGTCCATATCGAGGATGAGCATAAGGTCAAGGCGCTCAACATCGCCCTCAACAAGATCACAGGTGCCTGGAACGAACAGCTCCTGGCTGACCTTATCGTCGATTTACAGAGCGTCGACTTCAACGTCGACCTGACGGGCTTTGAAGCACCCGAGGTCGAGCAGCTCTTCTCGAAAGTGTACAACAAGAAAATCAAGGAAGATGACTTTGATGTCGATGGCGAACTGGCAAAGCCGACTATCGCCCGGGCGGGAGATATCTGGTTCCTGGGTGACCACCGCGTCATCTGTGGCGATGCGACGCTGCCGGAAACCTATGAACGGCTGATGGCGGGGAAGAAGGCCAACATGGTGCTGACGGATCCGCCGTATAACGTCGATGTCGAAGAAACGGCCGGCAAGATTAAGAACGATAATATGCCGGATGACAAGTTCTACCAGTTCCTTTTCGCGGCCTTCGTCAATATGGAACAGAACATGGAGCAGGATGCTTCCATCTATGTATTCCACGCAGATACCCAGGGGCTGAACTTCCGCAAGGCATTCAAGGACGCAGGATTCTACCTGTCTGGCTGCTGCATCTGGAAGAAGAACGCCCTGGTACTGGGCCGCAGTCCGTACCAGTGGCAGCACGAGCCGTGTCTGTTTGGCTGGAAGCTGAACGGGAAACACCAGTGGTATTCCGACCGCAAGCAGACAACCATCTGGGAATATGACCGTCCGAAAGCCAGCAAGGAACATCCGACCATGAAGCCCGTGGCGCTCATGGCCTATCCTATACAGAACTCGTCTATGAGCCATTGCATCGTCTTGGACCCGTTTCTCGGATCCGGCTCTACGCTCATGGCCTGCCAGCAGACGGGCCGTATCTGTTACGGCATCGAGCTGGACGAGAAGTTCGTCGACGTCATCGTCAGGCGCTACATCAGTGAATATGGGGACGCGGGTGTGTTTATCCTGCGCGGGGATGAGAAAATCCCGTATGCGGAGGTGGCAGATGATGGAACAGATTAAGCTGGGCAGCCTGTTCTCCGGGAGCGGCGGCTTTGAACTGGGCGCCATCCTGGCGGGCATCCGTCCTGTATGGAACTCGGAAATCGAGCCGTTCCCCATCCGCGTGACGACGAGACGGCTGCCATCTGTGAAGCATTACGGCGATGTGAGTGCCGTAAACGGCGCACAAATCGAGCCGGTAGACATCATTACCTTCGGCAGTCCCTGCCAGGATATGTCGATTGCTGGAAAAAGGGATGGCCTTGGCGGTTCGCAGTCCTCGCTGTTCTATCAGGCAGTGCGCATCGTGAAGGAAATGAGGGAAGAAACGAATGGACAATATCCAAGATATATCGTGTGGGAGAATGTCCCTGGGGCTTTCTCCAGCAACAAGGGAGAGGACTTCCGGACGGTCCTTGAAGAAATCTGCCGCATCAAAGACCCTGCGGTTTCAGTGGCTGGCTGTGCCAGATGGCAGCCTGCGGGATGCATCCTGGGAAACGGGTACTCTGTGGCCTGGCGCGTCCTCGATGCCCAATACTGGGGCGTCCCCCAACGAAGAAAGCGCATCTACCTTGTCGCAGATTTTGATGGACAAAGTGCCGGAAAGGTTCTATTTGAGTCCGAGGGCCTGTCAGGGTATTCTGCGCAGGGCTTCCGAGCATGGCAGGGTGCTGCCGGACGTCTTGCGCCTGGCCCTGGAACGGCAGGCACAATCTGCCTGAATGACCAGGGCGGCATCCGAATGGATGTGACGGAAGAGCG
Source organism: Acidaminococcus sp. (assembly GCF_050873445.1). GTDB lineage: Bacteria > Bacillota > Negativicutes > Acidaminococcales > Acidaminococcaceae > Acidaminococcus. The sequence continues at coordinate 2,309 of NZ_JBNMIU010000067.1, forward strand.
GACGAACACCTTACGGGCAGAAGCCCATCATCCTCCGGTCATCGTCAATCTGCCGGGTCCGGTGTTTGAGAACCATGGAGCCGATGCCCGGTACAAGGGGCCGCTCTCTGTGAACCCATCACTCACGGCGCGGTACGGGACGGGCGGCAACAACCAGCCGCTGGTCCTGCAGGGCGGGGGCAACAGAGAAAAGAAAACCTATGATGTACGGCAGACCTCGGACGGCACCCGCAATATGCGGAACCATATCTATGAGAGCGATACCTGCCGGACCGTCGACCGTTCGGGAAATGTACCGGGGAGCAACCAGGGCGGCATCGCTGTGGTGGAGCTGACCTACAGTGCCAGCAAGAATTCCCATTTCACCCGGGCGGCAAAAGAAGTGGCCGGGTCACTGGTGGCCACCGACTACAAGGATCCTCCGCTCATCAACCGCCATGCCCGTGTCCGACGCCTGATGCCGTCAGAGTGTGCCAGATTGCAGGGATTCCCGGACTGGTGGTGCAGCGGCCTTGCAACGGAGAACCCGACGGAAGAGGAGATTCGGTTCTGGCAGGATGTGTTCGAGACGCAACGCAGGACACTGGGCAAAACGACGAAACCAAAGACAAGGAACCAGATTATTAAATGGCTGCTGAATCCATATCGGGATTCTGCAGAGTACAAGATGTGGGGTAACGGCGTTGCACTTCCCTGCGTGTATTTCGTACTGGCCGGCATTGCCTGGTCTTTTGAGAAAAATATGCAGAAATGACTTGCTATTATCGGCGTTCAGAGTGATATATGTACTAGCAAAACAAGGAGGTACATAGACCATGACAATCCAGACGAACCTGAACGACCGAAAGGAACTGGCCAGACAGCTGATCCCCTTCAACCATAACGAAAAGCTCCGCTATACGGGGACGCCGGCCTTTGCCTACGAAGGGCGGGGGTTCCGCATCCTTCGCAGCGGCGATATCGAATGCGATGATGAAAAGACAGAAGCCGCCATCACGGCTTTCCTGCAGGAAGCAGGCATCCTTCCGCAGCCGGAACCGGCAGAAGGAACGGAACCCGAAATGCCGCAAGAGCCGCTGGAGCAGGATGAAACGCCAGGATCGGACGCACTGCCGCATCCGGACAGGATGGAAATCAAGGTTCCCATTGATGGCATGGACGGTGCGCAGCTCCGCAACCTGGTCTTCATGCTCCACGCCCAGCAGTACCTGCTGAACCGGGCGGCAGGACATGAAAACATCCATGTGCCGGACAGGCTGGTGGAAGACTTGAAAGAAGAACCTGGTACCGACCAGACTTCCTTCTTTGCCATCTATCAGAACTATCGCAAGGAAGGGCGGGGCTTCTGGATTGCGGCAGATACGGTGACATTCTGCATTGCCGCAACCGGCAATGCCGTGAAGAACCGCGCACTGATTGAGCTAGCGGCCTTCATGGTCAGCACAGCGAAAAAAGCGAAACGGGTTCAGGCTGACACACGGAAGCCTGAAAACGAGAAGTACTACCTGCGGATGTGGCTCCTGCGCATCGGCATGGGGACCAAGGCCAGCCACGAATCGCGCATGGCCCTGCTAAAAGGCCTGAAGGGATGGAGCGCCTTCCGCACGGAAGAAGAAGCCAAGGCTCATGCCAGGAAGCAGAAGGAACGCCGGCATCAGAACCCATAAATTTTCAATTTAATTCATAATTATTCTCAAAATGACTTGCTATTGTGTGCCTTTAGAGTGATATATAGTGTACCAAAAGAACACACGCACACATAGAAAGGACAGAGAGGATTATGAAAACACTACACTTTGGCATCGAAATGGAAATGACAGGGATTACGAGAAGCCGGGCCGCCAGCCTCATAGCCCGTTTCTTCGGGACGGAAAGCAGGCACGAAGGCGGTGCCTACGATACCTACACCGCAAGGGATGAACAGGGACGGAAATGGAAAGCCATGAACGACTCCAGCCTGGTTCCACAGAAGAAGGTGAACGGAAACATTACAGATGCTTCCAGCTTCTACCGCACGGAAGTGGTCAGTCCCATTCTTTCCTACGAAGACATCCCGAAGCTGCAGGAATTGGTGCGGATGCTACGCAAGGACGGGGCCTTTGCCAATAAATCCTGCGGCATCCACATCCACGTCGGGGCCGAACGCTTCACGGCAAAGACACTGCGGAACCTGGTGAACATTATGGCGAGCAAGGAAGACATGATTTACCGCGCCCTTCAGATCAACCCCTCGCGGGAAAGCCGATACTGCCGGAAAACGAACACCACCTTCCTGAAGGACCTCAACCGGAAAAAGCCGGACACGCTGGACGGCATCGCCGACCTCTGGTATCAGGAAGCCCCTTACGGACGGAACCATCATTACAACAGCACCCGCTACCACGGGCTGAACCTGCATGCCACTTTCACCAAAGGGACCGTCGAGTTCCGGCTTTTCAACGGGACACTCCACGCTGGGGAAATCAAGGCATACATTCAGTTCTGCCTGGCCGTCGCTCATCAGGCCCTGGCCCAGAAGAAAGCCTCGGCCCGGAAGACCGAGACGGACAATGAGAAATACGCTTTCCGGTGCTGGATGCTCCGGCTCGGACTCATCGGTGACGAGTTCAAGACCTGCCGGCTCCACTTCCTGAAACACCTCACAGGCAATTCCGCATGGCGCAATGCCGCCGCTTGAAGGGGATAGCCTTACGGGCAGCTTCGGCTGCCCTTGGGGTAGTAGAAGGGCAATCCCTTCAGAAAGGATGAGAGCGATGAAACAAAGAATCTACATTGCCTACGGCAGCAACATGAGTGAAGTACAGATGGCAAGACGGTGTCCTAACGCCGTTCTTTCAGGGACGGGCCGAATCCGGGGCTATGAACTCCTCTTCAAAGGTTCCTTGACAGGATGTTACGCCACGATCGAGAAGAAGGCGGATGCCTTCGTGCCGGTTGTTTTCTGGTGCATTTCTCCGGCGGATGAACGGCGGCTCGATGCCTATGAAGGTTTCCCGCGGTTCTACTACAAAAAAGAAGTGGATGTGGAAACAGATGATGGCATCCTCAGCGGTCTTGTGTACATCATGCACGAAGACCGGCGGTTCGGCATTCCGGAGGACTGGTATTATCAGAACATGGAGCGGGATTACCGCAGGTTCGGTTTCGACTTGTCCATCTTGCGGGCCGGCCTGCGGCACAGCCGGGAACGGATGGAAGGAACGCGGGTCCGGCTTATCGCCATGGATGACAGGCAGGCCCCGCCCAGGGGAACAGAAGGCACCGTCCAGTTCGTCGATGATGCCGGGACCATCCATGTACAGTGGGATACGGGCAGCAGTCTCGGGCTGATACCCGGAGCTGATGAATGGGAAGTCATCGAATAAGATGCATAAATATCGGATAGGCAGTCAGCGTCGAACTGTTCGAAGACAATGGCCACGCCATCGAATGGGTCATGAAGAATTAAAAAAGAGAACCCGAGGGGAACGCAGATGCGGTCCCCTCTGTCGTACAGCCCGCAAGGGCTTTTTTATTGGGAGGTGGCGCCATTGGCTGTACGAGGAAGAAAACCGAAGCCGACGGCGCTCAAGGTGCTGGAAGGCAATCCCGGCCATCGTCCCCTCAATAAGAAGGAACCCATGCCAAAGGGACGGCTCCCTCGCTGCCCGGACTGGCTGGAATACGATGCCAAGAAAGAATGGAAGCGGCTGGGGAAAGTCCTCGCTGAGATGGGGATGCTGACCAATCTGGATATGATGGCCTTTGCCGGGTACTGCCAAGCATATGCCCGATGGAAAGGAGCGGAAGAGTTCATCACCCAGCATGGGGATATGGTGCGGACGCCGAACGGTTATCTGCAGCAGGTGCCGCAGGTGTCCATCGCCCAGACGAACCTCAAGATCATGCTGAAGTTCTGTGAGCAGTTCGGCCTGACCCCGTCTGCCCGGAGCCGCATGGTCGGAGAAGAAAACGGGGTCGAAAAAGAAACGGATGAAATGGAACTGCTGCTAAGGGGGTGACAAGTTTGGCGTTTGTATATAAGCCGTCAGCGTTCATGCTGCCAGATTCCCATTACGACAAGGACAAGGCCGACAGGGCGGTTGCCTTCATCGAGCATCTCTGTCATACCAAAGGCAAATGGGCCGGGCAGCCGTTCCTGCTCCTGCCGTGGCAGGAACAGATTGTGCGTGATCTCTTCGGCATCGTCAAGGGAAACGGGAAGCGGCAGTTCCTGACGGCCTATATAGAGATTCCAAAGAAGAACGGGAAACAGCTCGCACTGGATACACCCATTCCCACGCCGGAAGGATGGAAAACCATGGCCGATTTAGAAGTCGGCGACAGGGTCTTTGACGAGCAGGGAAAGCCCTGCCATGTTGTCGCCAAAAGCCCGGTAGATGATACCGAACAAGCCTATGAACTGGTTTTCCGGGATGGAGGACGGATTGTGGCCGGTGAACGTCATCTGTGGGATGTGGAATATACTCATGGAAAGACGCGGGAAAAGCAATGGACAACCGGCGAGATTTACCGCCGCACGAAACAGTACAGGGAAAAATCCAAAGATAACCGCTCGCTTATCCGGATTCCCGTCAACCAGCTATTACACCTTCCGGAAAGGAACCTTCCGTTAGATCCTTATTTATATGGCTACTGGTTGGGAAACGGTTCTGCAACAAAACCGGAAATCACGGTGCGTGACAGTGATGTGGAAGACCTGATTCCGCTGATTCCGTACCCGCTGCATAACCGCTATCCACAGACCTGCGGCGGCAGCGAAATCCTGGTGTATAAGGCATTGAAATCTATCCTGGTGAAAAACTTCCGGGATAAGGTCATCCGGCCGGAATACCTCAGGGCTTCCGAAACGCAGCGATGGGCCTTGCTGCAGGGACTGATGGATTCCGATGGCTGCATCGGAACACGGAAAGGGCAGGGCGTATACGTCAGCACCATTCAAGAATTAGTAGAATCAGTGCAGGAACTGTTGTGGAGCCTTGGCATCAAGAACGCCATGACGTCATGCCCTTCGACCCGCTATGGGAAACCGACAGGCGAGACTTTGTATCAGATACGGTTCACCGCCTTTACGGATCAGCCGGTCAGCAAACTTCATAGAAAAAGCATCCGCAGACGGGAACGCGAAAAAAAGACGCGTTCCTGTTTTCATTATCTGGAAGAAATCAAGCCGCTGGATGATAAGGTTCCCATGCAGTGCATCCAGGTGGACAGCCCGAGCCATTGCTATCTGGCGGGGCGGACGATGGTGAAGACGCATAACAGCGAGCTGGCGGCGGCTATAGCTCTTTATCTTTTGTACGCCGATAACGAACCGAGTGCCGAAGTGTATGGTGCGGCCTGTGACCGCAACCAGGCTTCCATTGTCTTTGATGTGGCACGGCAGATGGTCGAGATGAGTCCGGCCCTGATGCGCCGTTCCAAGATACGGTCGGCCGGGAAGCGAATCATCAATTACCGCAACGCCGGGTTCTACCAGGTGCTGTCGGCAGAAACAGGGACCAAGCATGGACTCAACGTGTCCGGCCTGGTCTTTGATGAAATCCACGCCCAGCCGAACCGGAAGCTCTACGATGTCCTGACCAAAGGATCCGGCGATGCAAGGGAACAGCCGCTCTTTTTCATCATTACCACAGCGGGCAATGACAAGAACAGCATCTGCTACGAACTGCATACCAAAGCCCTGGACCTGATGGCGAGCCGGAAGAAGGATGCCACCTTTTACCCCGTGGTCTATGGGCTGGAACATGAGGAAGACTGGACGGATGAAGCGAACTGGTACAAGGCGAACCCGTCCCTGGGGCATACCATACAGATTGACCGCGTCCGGGAAGCCTATCGGAATGCCGTCGAAAATCCGGCGGAAGAGAACGTGTTCAAGCAGCTCCGGCTCAATATCTGGACTTCGGCCAGCATCCGCTGGATACCGGAACAGGTCTACGACAAGGGGAGCCTTCCCGTTGACCTGGATTCCCTGCGGGGGCGGATGTGCTACGGCGGGCTTGACTTGTCCAGCACATCGGATATCACGGCCCTGGTACTGGCCTTCCCGCCCCGGACGGAAGAGGAAAAATATATCCTGCTGCCATTCTTCTGGCTGCCGGAAGACACACTGGAACTTCGCTGCCGACGTGACCATGTCCTCTACGACGTCTGGCAGAAGCAGGGCTTCATCCAGACGACGGAAGGAAACGTCATCCATTACGGCTTTATCGAGAAGTTCATCGAACGCCTGGGGGAAACGTACTACATCCGGGAAATCGCCTATGACCGCTGGAACGCCACCCAGATGGTGCAGAATCTTGAGGACATGGGCTTTACCATGGTGCCTTTCGGCCAGGGGTTCAAGGATATGTCGCCGCCGTCGAAGGAGCTGTTCAAGCTCCTGATGGAAGGGAACATCATCCATGGCGGCAATCCCGTTCTCAAATGGATGGCCAGCAACGTCGTCATGCACCAAGATCCTGCGGGGAACATCAAGCCGGACAAAGAAAAATCCGTCGAAAAGATTGACGGAATCGTGGCGTCCATCATGGCACTAGACCGCTGCATCCGCAACGGGACTGGCAGTGGCAGTGTCTATGACGAACGAGGTGTTATTGCATTTTAAAGACATCTGCAAAAATGGCAGGTGCTTTTTTGTGCCCGTTTTTGGAGGTATTTTATGAGAATCCCCTTTTTATCCAGCCTGTTCCGTACCCGGGACAAGCCTCAGAACTATTATATCGGCACGGATTTCCGTTATCTGTTCGGCCCCTCTGCCAGTGGCAAGACGGTGAACGAGTTCACGGCTATGCAGACGACGGCAGTGTATGCC
>NZ_JBNMIU010000068.1:0-9057 GCF_050873445.1 Acidaminococcus sp.
CAAGAACTTTAAACGATTTCGAGGAAGGATATTACTGTTGTCTAAGGTAAAACTAAATTAAAGATGGACGTAAGCAAAAATGCTCACGTCCATGAATGGTGGATGATTTGAAATTCGCCCCAACATTTGACAAAGAACCTATTTATTTCCCGATGATAGAACCGCAGATAGAACCAAAAAATACCCGGCCCACTAAGGCCGGGTAACGAATACTCTCAGAAATCAATTTTGATCTGCTGGGGTGCCCTTTTCAGTTCCAGGATACAGGTGATAATATAGTCGGAAGAAAGCTTTCCATTCTTCACTGCCTGATGGACATAGTAGCGGATCCGCAGCATGTCACCCTTCCGGAAAGACAGTTCTCCTTTGTCAACTTTTTGAAGGAAATCCTTATCTTCAATGGATGCCCAGAAGGAATTTGTTCCATCGGACAGACGCCATTTTCCCAAGTCGAAGTTCACAGAGATGATCCGGGCCAGCATTTCCTGTTCTGCAGTGTCGGCTTCTATATCACCTTCATCAGCCGCAGGAGGAGCCTTGAAAAGTTCTGTTTCCCCCTTGTCGACTTGCAGCAGGGTCTGGTTCTTCGTGTTCCGGTCCGGGTCCCGCAGTTCGAATCCATTGATTCCTTCCTTCTTCACAGGCTCGATGATCTTTTCCACGCTGATCCGGCAATCTACACTCAAGAAAACCTTGATGGTGTTCTGGTCGGTCTGGATGGTCTCTCCATCAGCCAGAGTGATTTCTCCCCTGTGGGCGTCAATGTTTTTGATCTTGCGGCCATGGATTTTTTTTATCAGCCAGAAAATCCCCTTGCCGGCCGCAGTGCCCCACCCCAGGACCGTGAGCAGATCCGTCAGGCCGGTTTTCTGGGCGGTCGACATGAAAAGTTTTACTTGCTGCAGAATATCCAAATTCAGGAGGAAGGTAATGTCAAAAGAGCCTTTGTGAAGGCTGTCCTGATTGAGCATGACCTTGACCGGCTTCGTGCCCCCAATCGCCCGGCAGGCGCTTTCAACCAGTTCTGTAAAGGCCAGCAGTGCTGGTGCCAGATCTTTTACAGGCATAGTTCCATCATTCAGGCCAGAACCCGTATAGGCAATCCTTGCTTTTTTGATTGTGTTCACGTTTGTACCTCCCCCCCCTCTGATTTGTTTCATTATACCATGGAAAATCCCAAATCCATCATGAAAAAATAGGAAACAAATAGAGAATATGGTACAATATGAAGCGACATCAAATGATAATAAAAGAGAACCAGAAACATGGGCAATCCCATCGTGGAAGCAGTTCCACGTGTTATTCATATTGCCTTGTGTTTTCTGGTCCTCTGTTAAATCGATGGCAGGAGTACTAGGATTCGAACCCAGATCGACGGTTTTGGAGACCGTTGCTCTACCATTGAACTATACTCCTATGGAGCGGAAAACGAGATTCGAACTCGCGACCCCCACCTTGGCAAGGTGATGCTCTACCACTGAGCTACTTCCGCATTGGCGACCCAGGACGGACTCGAACCGACGATCTCCGCCGTGACAGGGCGGCATTCTAACCAACTGAACTACTGGGCCGTTGTCGTTTCAACGCTCTCGCGTCATCGACCTGTTTAGTATACAATAGCTTGACAGTTTTGTCAACAAGTTTTTAAAATTAATCTCTCAGTTCTGCTTCGAACTGCTCCTGGACCTTCTTCACCACCTGGGCGATGATATCGTTAACTTCCTTATCTTTCAAGGTCCGGTTCAGATCTTGGAAGGTCAGGCTGAAAGCCACGGACTTGCACCCTGCTTTCACCTGCTTGCCGGCATATACGTCAAACAGGCGTACATCCTTCAGCAACGGGCCAGCCTGGGTACGGATTGCGGCCATCAGATCTACTGCACTCACAGCTACGGGCACTACCACAGCAATATCCCGGCTGGTGCTGGGGAACTGCGGAATATGGGTAAATTGCGGGATTTTCTCTGCATCTTCCACAAAACTGCTCAGATCCACTTCCAGTACATAGGTTTCAGCACTGAGACCGAACTGTTCCTGGACCCGGGGATGCAGCGCCCCCATGAAGCCCACTTCCCTGCCGTTATGCAGCACAGTGCAGCTCTTGCCGGGGTGCAGGAACCCTTCTTTCGGGGCAGCATAGGTCACACCGGCAGCCTGCAGGGCTTCCAGCACTTCTTCCAGAGTCCCTTTCAAATCGAAGAAGTCCACAGCGTCCTTGCTTTCGGTCCAGTTCAGTTCGTTCCGTTTGCCGGAGAGTACGATACACAGACGTGTCTTTTCCGTGGGCTGTTCAGTGAGCGGCAGAGCCTTGGGCAGGAACACCCGTCCCAGTTCGAACAGGGCAATCCGTTCGGTCTGACGGGCCTGATTATAGGCAGCGGTGTTCAGCAGACTGGGTACCAGGGTGGTACGCATGGTCTTGAAGTCATCGCTGATGGGGTTGATTACCTGGATGGCCTGACGTCTCTTGTCTTCCGCAGGCAGTCCCAGTTTGTCGAAATCACCGTAGTTAATGAAGGTATACGTCATTACTTCGTCCAGACCGATGCCGGTCAGGGTATCGCGTACCTTGTCCTTCACATCTTCAATGGGAGCCTGGCCGCCCCGGGCCATATCCAGCTGAGGCAATGTGGACGGAATCTTGTCATAGCCGTACATCCGGGCCACTTCTTCGGAAAGATCCGCATCACAGGTACAGTCATTCCGCCAGGTGGGCACGGTCACCAGCCAGCTGCCGTCAGCCTGGTCAGCCACAGTGAAGCTCAAGCCTTCCAGGATTTTCCGCATCTGCTGATCGGTAATCTCTTCAGTACCGATACGGCGGCGCAAGGCTTCCGGTACGGCTTTGATTTTCACAGGTTCCTGAGGTACAGGATAATCTTCCACCACGCCAGGAACGGCTTCACAGGCGCCCATTTCTTCCAGCAAATGGACGGCCCGGTTCAGGGCATCATGGTCGCGGATGGTATCCACACCCCGTTCGAACCGCTGGGAAGCTTCACTGCGCAGGCCCAGATCTTTGGAAGTATGACGGATGCTGGGGCCGTAGAAGGTAGCAGATTCCAGCATGACTTTCACGGTCTTGCCGGTAACTTCGGTAGCCAGCCCTCCCATGACACCGCCCAGGCCGATGGCTTTTTCCGGATCGGAGATGACAATCATGTTGGGAGTCAGGTCCCGTTTCTGGCCATCCAGGGTTACCAGGGTTTCCCCTTCCTTTGCCCGGCGCACAATCCAGGTGTGATCCTTGACAGTATCGTAGTCATAGGCATGCATGGGCTGGCCCAGTTCCATCATCACGTAGTTGGTCACATCCACCACATTGTTGATGGGGCGGATGTTCACAGCCCGCAGCAGTTTCTGCATCCATTCAGGGGATTCCGTCACTTTGATGTCTTTCACCATACGCAGTGCGAACCGGGTACACAGATCCTTGCACTGGATTTCCACTCTGGCTTCATCGGCCACGTTGCCAGCTGCAGCGTCTTTCGTATCCAGAGCGGGCAGGCGCAGGGTCTGATCCAGCACGGCAGCGGTCTCACGGGCCAGGCCCAGCATATTGAAACAGTCGCTGCGGTTGGCAGTCAGGTCGATATCCAGGACCACATCGTCCAGTCCCAGCTGTTTTTTCACGTCCACGCCGACAGGGGTATCCGCCGGCAGGATGAAGATGCCATCCCTCTGTTCGGGCAGCAGCAGTTTGGAGTCGATGCCCAGTTCCCCGGCGCTGCACAGCATGCCGTTGGAATCCAGCCCCCGCATCTTGGCGGCTTTCAGGGTCATTCCGCCAGGCAGATGGGAACCCACTACAGCCACCGGTACCATATCGCCCTGGTGTACGTTCTGAGCCCCGGTGAGGATCTGGGTCAGCTCACCTTTGCCCAGATCCATCTGGCATACCCACAGATGGTCAGAATCGGGATGGCGCTCAATGGAAGCCACTTTGCCGGTGATAACCCCTTCCAGGCCTTCGCCCAAATGGATTACCTGTTCTACTTCCAGGCCCACCCGAGTCAGTTTGTCCGCCAGTACCTCCGGAGTAACCGGGATATCTACATATTGTTTCAGCCAATTGATCGATGCTAACATTGTTCCTTGCCTCCCACTCAGAATTGACGGATGAACCGCAGATCGTTTTCAAAGAACAGACGCAGGTCATCAATGCCGTAACGCAGCATGGCGATCCGTTCCACACCCATCCCGAAGGCAAAGCCCTTCATCTTGTCGGGATCATAGCCGCTCATGCGCAGTACGTTGGGATGGACCATACCAGCACCCAGGATTTCCAGCCAGCCGGAATTCTTGCATACCCGGCAGCCTTTGCCTCCGCACATCACGCAGCTGATGTCCACTTCGCAGGAAGGTTCCGTAAAAGGAAAGAAGCTGGGACGCAGACGGATTTTCACGCTGTCTCCGAACATTTCCTTGCAGAATAATTCCAGAGTGCCCTTCAGGTCAGCCAGAGAGATGTCCTTGTCCACTACCAGACCTTCCACCTGATGGAACATAGGAGAATGGGTGGCATCGTAGTCGTTGCGGTATACGGTGCCGGGACAAATCATGCGAATCGGAGTATTGGGCAGCCGACTCTGCATGGTACGGGCCTGCACACCGGAAGTCTGGGTCCGCAACAGGATATCATCGGTAATGTAGAACGTATCCTGCATGTCACGGGCAGGATGGTCTTTTGGCAGGTTCAAAGCTTCAAAGTTGAAGTAATCCGTTTCGATTTCGGGTCCTTCTTCCACTTCGAAGCCCATACGCATGAACACTTTCTTGATGTCCCGCAGGGTCTGGGTTACCGGATGCAGATGGCCCATGGCCAGTTTGCGGCCAGGCAGAGTGAAGTCCACTCTTTCGCTGGCCATTTTTTCTTCCAGCTGACGGGCTTCCAACAATTTCATCTGGTCATTGATGCGGGCTTCCACTTTTGCCCGTACTTCATTGACCATTTTGCCGATTTTCGGCCGTTCTTCCGCAGCCACATCGCCCAGGCTCCGCAGGATGGAGGTCAGGGCCCCCTTCTTGCCCAGGTATTGCACCCGAATATTCTTCAAATCGTCTACACTTTTGACTTCGCTAAGATCCTTCTGGATCTTTTCCCGCAATTCCTGCAGTTTGTCACTCATGTTCGCGCCTCCTAAACAAAGAAAACCTCCGCCCCACAAGGGGCGAAGGTTCGCGGTACCACCCTATTTTATACTCTTGCAGCCGATAACGCAGCCAGCGCCGGACCTACTCCGTTCAGTCCGATTGCTCCCAGGTGAACTTCATCTCTTCCTTTCGCACCGGGCTCCCACCTGTCCCCGGTTCTCTGGTCCTGCAAGAAAAGATTACTCTCCTGTTCATCACAAGATATGGAATTAATGTATTCAGTATAGCATAAGAAAAGAGGCAGTGCAAGGGCTGTTAAGGCCAGGATATCCATCACCCACTGCTCACTGTTTTTTCACGTTCAGCACCTGATACCGGTTCCCCGCATCATAATCGAAATGCCACCATTCCATGTCGCTGGCAGTAAAGCCCTGTAACGTCATCTGCTGGCGCAGCAGGTCACGCAGGGCCCGCTGCCGCTGGGTGCCGCCGGCAAACTGGGCATACTGGGCCGGGCTTGGTTCATCGAAATCAGAAATCATTTCTACCGGTTCCCCGCTCTGCAGGTCGTACAAGCTCACATCCACGCTGCGGCCGGAATTGTGGCCGTACCCTTCCTCCGCTCTGGGTAGCATATCTGCATGGTCCTTGCCCAGGGCCAGGGTGGCCAGCTTGAAATCGCTCCAGCTCCGGTACCCTTCCCAGATCACCAGGCCATAGCCGTAGGGCCGCAGTCCATCCTGCACCCGTACCAGGGCCTGGGCCGCATTCCGGTCCAGATATGCCCGGGTGCTCTGCACCAGCGGAGCCCCGAACAAATTGTTGCTGGTGGTATACCGCAGATCCAGTTTCACCCCGGGCACCGTCTGGCTAAGATCCACCAGGTCCGCCGTCTTATCATAGGGCAAATCGGGTGCCACAGCTACCTCAGCCTGCTGCCGCAGGGTTTTCATAGGCTGGGGCGGCGTAATCCGCATGGCCTTGCCGCTTTCGCTGCGGGTAAACCGGCGGGTATAGCTTTTCTGTCCCAGATTCAGGCTGATGCTCTGGCCGTTCTTGTCCCGGTCGAACCGCACGGTGCTTTCCGAATCCGTATTGGGTCCGGTTTCCCGCAGATCGTAGTTGTCATAATGGTTCTTCACCAAGGTAAACAGATTGGCTCCGGTGAAATCTTTATCTTTCTGCAAGAAACGGTACAGCAGCTGCAGATGACCGCCATTCTCCCGCACTGCCAGTGATTCTCCATTTCCCTGGTAGAAGCCGATCAGAGCCTCCTCGTCCTTGCTGGGTTCCTCCGGCAGCCAGGCCCCGGCGAAACAGGGCAGCGTCAGTCCCAGGCACAGAGCCGCCGTCAGCAGCCCGCTTTTTTTAGTTCTTTTCATGGGTCTCCTCCTGTTCAAAGCTGGTCTCCTCCGGCTCAGGGCGCACATCTTCCACCACTTCCGCCTCATGGGCCCCATCGGGTGCTACATGGCTGGGAGCCTGATAAGGCGGGAACGTGATGATAAAAGCCGTACCCTTGCCCACCTTGCTCTGCACCTGTACTTTGGCCCTGTGCATGCGGATGATCTCCTTGCCGATGGCCAGCCCCAGTCCCGTGCCCGGAATATGCCGGGAATGGGATTTATCCGCCTTGTAGAACCGTTCCCAGATATAGGGGATATCTTCTTCGGGGATGCCGTAGCCATGATCCGCCACCGTGAGTACCGTGCCCTTCAGAGCGTTTTCCATCACCTGGAACCGGATCACCGATGAATCCGGGGAATACTTCATGGCATTGTCTCCCAGGATCATCACCAGCTGATACAGACGGTCACCATTGCCGTACACCACAAGGCTGTCGTCCACATACTGCTCCAGCCGGATGTCCCGCTGTCTGGCCTTGCCTTCCAGCATCCCGCACACGCTTTCCACAATCTTCCCCAGGGGGATGGGTTCCATTTCTTCTCCTTCGCCCCGCTGCAGCCGGCTGATGTCCAGCAGTTCCTTGATGAGCCGCTGCAGCCGCTGGGTCTCGTCGTTAATCAGTCTGCGGTACTTCTTTACATCCTCAGGATCCGTAATAGTGCCGTCTGACAGGGCCTCGTTATAGCCCTGGATAATGGTGATGGGTGTCCGCAGCTCATGGCTTACATTGGCCACAAAGTCACGGCGCATCTTCTCCATTTTCCGGCTCTTCAGTACGAACTGCTCCAGATCCCGGCTCAAGGAGTTCAGGCTGCGGCCCAGATCAGCGATTTCGTCATTGCCATCCACCGCCACCTTCAGGGAATAGTCCCCGGAAGCAATGGCCCTGGCCGCATTCTTCATGGAGATCAGAGGCTTTACCATACGCCGGCTCAGCCCGCTGACAATCACCACACTGACGCACAGGGCGATGATCCCCACGATGATGGTGTACAGGTAGATATCCTTCAGTACCTTGTTCAGACCGCCCAGAGGGGAAGCCAGCAGCATGGCGCCGGTTACGTTGCCGTTTGTATCCGTCAGGGGGATGCCTACCATGAGTACCTGTTCCTTGTAGATCGGATGGAAAATCCGTTCATTCACCCTTTCACCGCTGTAGACCTTGCTCAGCATACCGTGGAACCGGGTCCGGTCAGCCCCGTCGTTCCGGATCTGCCGGTCAATGGCCGCCACACTCTGCATCCATTTGTCCCGCCGGCGGGCCGCCTGTTCCGCCTTGCTGCTGCCGTCCCCGTGAATCTGCTCAAAATCCGACATGATTTCCGAAGCTCCCACCAGTTTGTACTGGTTGTCGAACAGCCAGATCCGGGCCCCCACCAGCTGGTCCATACTGGTCAGATAGTCCCGCAGGATACCCTGATCCATATTCAGCGCATTGAAATACCGCACCATCACGGCCACCTGACCGCCTTTGTCGTTCAGCTCCAGTTCCTTGGTGCGGAAGAAATAATCGGTGATCAGATAACTGAGCCCGACAGAGATTCCGATGATGATAGCCAGAATCAGGCCCATGTAACTGTACATGAGCCTGGTGCTTAATGATTTCTTCACTTGTCTTTTTTAACCTCAAACTTGTACCCTACGCCCCAGACGGTCATGATGTCCCAGGCAGAATCCGGCGGAATGGCCAGCTTGTGGCGTACCCGCTTGATATGGGTATCCACCGTACGGGTATCTCCATAGTAGGTGTAGCCCCAGATTTTTTCCAGCAGCTGGTTGCGGCTGAATACGATGCCCGGGTTGGAGGCCAGACACCACAGGAGTTCCATTTCCTTGGCAGTGAAGGTGATTTCCCGGCCAAAAGCCACCACCCGGTATTCACTCAGGTTGATCATCAGATCCGGGTATTCCAGCACCTGTTTGTTCTGGGCGTTCAGAGAAGCGTTGGTCCGGCGCAGCACGGCCTTGACCCGTGCCACCACTTCCCGGGTGTTGAAGGGTTTGGAGATATAATCGTCAGCACCGATCTCCAGACCCAGGATCCGGTCATCATCGGAGTCCTTGGCCGTGAGCATGATAATGGGGATATCGGAAATTTTCCGCACCTGTTTGCACACTTCCAGGCCATCCAGGACGGGCATCATGATATCGAGCAGGATGATATCCGGCTTGCCGGCCTGGACCTGCACCAGCGCTTCAGCCCCGTCGGCTGCTTCTATGACCTTAAAGCCTTCCTTTTTGAAATAAATACTCAGGATCTCGCGGATCTGAGGTTCATCGTCTGCAATCAATACGGTTTGTTGTTTGTTCATAGCTAACCCTCGCTATTCTGGCAGCAAGCTGCCGGGATGTTTCCATAAAAATTATTATACCATAGTTTAGAGAGGTAAAGATGAAGAGATAGTGAAAATGAAAGCAATCAGTGAACAATAGTCGTGGCTGATAAAAAAAGCAGGGGCTGTGAAGAAATGAGAATTCATTTCTTCACAGCCCCTTCTTTTTTTATCTCTATGGCTCCCTCAACAAAATTTGAGGAGAAAAGAGCATACTTCCCCC
>NZ_JBNMIU010000069.1:0-8557 GCF_050873445.1 Acidaminococcus sp.
TACCCCGCGTATGCGGGGATGATCCCGTCATGGCCAAACTGGGAGCTCTGATCGACTGGTGTACCCCGCGTATGCGGGGATGATCCCTAAATAACGTCCATAAACGCGGTGGCGCCCTGGTGTACCCCGCGTATGCGGGGATGATCCCCTTTACAGCCCGTTCCTTCGTGTAAAACCAGTGTGTACCCCGCGTATGCGGGGATGATCCTGGGTACAACGTCCGGGCCGTCACTATCATGCGGTGTACCCCGCGTATGCGGGGATGATCCTACGATTACAGCGTTTTGCGTGGCCGGATTAAGGTGTACCCCGCGTATGCGGGGATGATCCCCGTTGCCAAAACGCAACAAAGGCGGGTTTCCGGTGTACCCCGCGTATGCGGGGATGATCCTGAATGCTTCGAATCGGTCGGCAACTGAGTTAGGTGTACCCCGCGTATGCGGGGATGATCCCAGTTTAGAAAGGGGGAAGAAAATGGGGACTGAGTGTACCCCGCGTATGCGGGGATGATCCTTGACAACAAATTTTATTTTTTACAATAAAAACGTGTACCCCGCGTATGCGGGGATGATCCCGCCTTTAGAGCATCTGACTGGGACGGCGACAAGTGTACCCCGCGTATGCGGGGATGATCCTATACATCGGTCAGGGCGGCTTATCCGTGCTATGTGTACCCCGCGTATGCGGGGATGATCCTTTCTTGGCGATCAGCGGCTCCAGCTTGGTGCCGTGTACCCCGCGTATGCGGGGATGATCCCAAGATCATGGTCATGATGGAGGACAACGAAGTGTGTACCCCGCGTATGCGGGGATGATCCTCATCAAGACCTCAAAGATCTAGGAGGAACTATGTGTACCCCGCGTATGCGGGGATGATCCTTCGTGTCACGCCCCACCGTGTTAAACAATTTCGTGTACCCCGCGTATGCGGGGATGATCCCAGTCGGCGGCGTCCGTTGGAACCGCACATACAGTGTACCCCGCGTATGCGGGGATGATCCCGTGGTGACTGCCCAGGCAGGCACGCCCGAGGCGTGTACCCCGCGTATGCGGGGATGATCCCATAGTACATCCTAGGAGGATTCATAGCTATTAGTGTACCCCGCGTATGCGGGGATGATCCGCCCCCGAAAAGGGTGGCAGGGCTGGTGCTGTCGTGTACCCCGCGTATGCGGGGATGATCCTATCTTCAATATCTGCCCCTTCTTCATAAGCAGGTGTACCCCGCGTATGCGGGGATGATCCTGATTCGTGCTTGCGAGGGGGTGGAAAACAAAAGTGTACCCCGCGTATGCGGGGATGATCCCTCAAACGAGTTAGCGAAAATCAACGAGGAATTGTGTACCCCGCGTATGCGGGGATGATCCCGTGGGGCGTCCCCAGCCAGGTTAAAGCAGCGGGTGTACCCCGCGTATGCGGGGATGATCCTTTTATTGGCCCGCGTCGTTACGGTCCGGCCTCGTGTACCCCGCGTATGCGGGGATGATCCTAATAAAATCTGACAATAGAGCATGAAACCCCGGTGTACCCCGCGTATGCGGGGATGATCCCCGGGGTACCGTGGATGTATACAAGAATCCTTTCGTACTATATTCTCTGGATGAAGCTCATTTTGCAGTATGCGTGGCGAATTGGAATCCATTATTGACTTGAATAAAGACAGCCTGCGGTTCTATAATTTGGGAAACAAGTATCAAAGTAAAATCATCCATGTGGGAGCGAAGAAAACGTATGACCCTGCGGCACCGATGATTTTATAAGCGTGAAGTGGAAGCAAACATTCGAATCTAATGTGGTGAAAAGCCGCTTGAACTGATGCAAAAAAGACGGTTCGCGCAAACAAGGAGACTGTACTGGAGAAATTCAGTGCGGCCACTTTGACAGTGTCGCACCCCTTGTGGGTGCGTGGATTGAAATTGCGAGTTGCCTTTGGCTTTCTCCAGTGCTACGTGTGTCGCACCCCTTGTGGGTGCGTGGATTGAAATCTGGAAGCGGAGGAAATCTATATGCTGAATGAACACTGTCAAGGCTGGGTTCATTTTGACCCATTGAGAGAACGGAAGGGTATACATGTCCCACAATCATTGAGATACGAGGAGGGGAGTCTTATGAAAAAAACATTGGTCATTCTTTTAACATTGTTGTCCACCCTGTGCCTGGCTGCACCGACAATGGCCTACCTGGGCAATCCGCGGACCATGAAATTCCACAATGAAGATTGTCGGACCATCAGGCACCGGGGAAATTTCGTGGAGATCGAAGATCGGGACGAGGCCATCAGCGAGGGGTATGCGCCCTGCCAGGTTTGTCATCCATGAGGCAAGAGATAGGCTTACCGGGCGACACGGCTGCGCCGGTCTTGGTAAGCCGCTACGAATTGATGCGTACCATCGTTGGTTGTCGGACAACCGATGTCAGATCGAACCACTAGCAGGCCTGACCCTGGAAGGGTACAGGGTGTACCAGTCCGTAAACAATCTCCTTTCCAGCTCCCCGAATGCAAAGGTGAAACAACAGGCCCGTCAAGGCGCCGTAATCTTTGCCCGGGAATGCGAAAGTCTTGCCCGGGAAATGACGGCACAGGGGAAGAAAACCACAGCAGAAGATGTGGCCAGGATGCTGGACATTGATGCGAGTGCACACGAATATACAACAAACGCGTCGCACATTGCACCGCCAGACGGAACGCGTGGCAACAGGCTAGAACAAGCTATGTTTGATGTCAGAAGCATCGGAATAAACAGTGTTTCCGCCTTGATAGACAAAATAAACGAAAGAATGGCGGTAAGCCGGAAAACAAAATCAAATTAACAACAGCAAGTGGAATAACATTCAGTGAAGAAAGAGTTGTTCACGCCCAAACTGAACACGCCCTTACAAAAGAGGACTTTGACGACATTCAAACAAATATTAAAAAGCTAAACAATTCAGCTCTTTCCGGTTGGGAAAAAGGTGAATATGTAGGGCAATATGGTGGAAGAGCAGTGTTGGCTAGAGTTGACGGGAAGCTTCATACTTATGTTGTTGTTCTCGAATTTGCAAATAATGGAACGGTATAGTTCAATACGGCATACACGTTCAAAAACAAGGAAAACGCCGATAAAAAAATAGAAGAAGAGCGCTCCGCCGTGCTTTCACCAAAAGGCGCAGTGTCCAACGGTAGTCATTCTTCTTCTATCGCCAGTATACAGAAAAAGTTTGGCATAGTCAAGAAAGAAAAAACAAAAAATTCTAAAGCTACAAACACGTTTTATCAAGCTCGTGGTGATGCCCCCAAAACGGGAAAAGCAATTACACTAGACTATTTTCATAACACAGAAAAAGCACCAAAAATTCCTGGAGATGAGTTTGCTCAAAGCATTGAGCCTACTGGTGAATACATGGGAGAAGATACGACAAACGCAAAATATCCGATACCGGGGTTTGAATACGGGACTATTTCGTTTAGCAATCCACTGGTTGTAGATTTCAAAACCACCGGGCATGGCGGTTGGAAAACGGATTTAAGCAATCGGTTTGGCTGTAAAAAGAAAAAAGCCCTCACTTCTGCAATTAAAAAAGCGGGATACGATGCAATTATTACCGTTGACGAAAAGGGCAATATAAGAGAAGTTGTGAATATCGGCGGCAAAAAAGACAACGTGTCGTATTATCAAACCGCCTGGCACGACTCTCCTAATGATTTCGATTCCTTCTCTTTAGACCACATGGGCGAAGGTGAAGGAGCACGAGTCCATGGTTGGGGTCTGTACTTTGCTGACAACCGCAGGGTATCCGAAGGATACCAGCACATGAGAGATGACGGGGACTCCTTGATTTCTTATTGTTTTACTTTTACAATGACGCCCCGATCTGTGATCAGGTACACTTTTGCTTTGGCCTTATGTCCAATTTTATCGTAGAGCCGGCCGGCACTGCAGGATTCTCCCAGTACCGTGTGAGGGTTGTTGGCTACATAGCCAACTTTTCCTACTCCTGGGATTTCCACCCGGATGGCTTCATGATCATATTCGTTGTCCGGTTCTTTTTTCAGTACCAGTTCCATTTTCTTATGGAATACTTCAAGTCCCATATAATGGTTGCAGCCAGTGACAGTCACAAAAAGTTTTTTCATTGTTTTTCCTCCCTGCTTTCCTTTGCCTTTATTATAAAAAAACAAGTGGGGAAAACGGGGGACAGATTGCCGGAACCGGGGGTGTCAGGGATTTTGTGCCTTTAGATTGACCTACTCTCGCATGCCGCTCCGGGAAGGGTTGGAAAACTGGGGACATGTGAAAGTAACTTACGGCCCAGGCAGCAGCCCTGATGAAGGTCTTACCGAGAACTTGCTGACACATACCATGGATACCCGCCCTCTACCCACTTCTTCAAAAATATGGTATGATTATTTAGATAACACAAAAGGAGGAATCCATCATGAACGTCTATGATGAAATGAACAAGCTCTGTCAGGGAATCAAGGAAACCCATGAATATAAAATGCTGGCGGAAGCCAAACCGAAACTGGCTGCTGACAAAAGCGCCGATGATATGGTCAAGGATTTTCTGAAACAGAAACAGGAAATCGAAATCGCCCAATACCAGGGCCAGAAACCTGATGATGCGAAAGTCAAGAAAATGCAGGATCTGTACAACGTGCTGCAGCTGAACCCTGTGGCCAGCAACTACCTGCAGGCCTATATCCGCTTCCAGATGATGATCACCGACCTGTCCAAGACACTGGGTGACACCATCAAAGAAATCCTGGACTGATGGGTATGTCGGGGTTTCTTTCCTTTCTGGAGAAGGCCTTCCCCGGCCAGTTTCAGATCAACGCACCCATGGCGCAATATACCACATTCCGGGTGGGCGGCCCGGCGGACATCCTGGTTTCACCCGGCAGCCAGGACGAAGTGCGTACCCTGTTTGCGGCCATCCAGGCTGAACAGGTGCCCTGCACCATTCTGGGCAACGGCTCCAATGTGCTGGTGCTGGATAAGGGTATCCGGGGCGTGGTACTGAAATTGGGAAACGCTCTGAAGGGCCTTTTCATCGAAGGGAACCGGATCCAGGTGGAAGCCGGTGTCCTGCTTTCCCGGCTTGCTGCAGCGGCGGCCGATGCAGGCCTTACGGGGCTGGAATTTGCTTCCGGCATCCCGGGCAGCCTGGGCGGTGCTATTTTGATGAATGCCGGCGCCTACGGAGGTGAAATCGGCAATCTGGTCCGTACTGTGACGGTGATGGATCCCGGGGGACGGATCAGGATCCTGAACCGGAAGCAGATGGACTTCCGGTACCGTCATTCCGTGGTGATGGAAACAGGGGATATTATCCTTTCCGCAACCCTGGAACTGACACCTGACGACCCGGCTGCCATCCACGAACGGATCCATGAATTGACACAGAAACGCATCAGCAAACAACCGCTGAATTTCCCCAGTGCGGGAAGCACGTTCAAAAGACCGCCAGGATATTTTGCCGCGGCACTGATCGACCAGGCTGGCCTTCGCGGCTACCGGGTGGGCGATGCCCAGGTATCGGAAAAACATACAGGGTTCGTTGTGAACCGGGGCCATGCCACGGCCAGCGAGATCCTGCAGCTGATGGATGACGTGAAAAACAGGGTCCATGCCATGAGCGGTGTCTGGCTGGAACCGGAAGTCCGGATCCTGGGAGAAAAATAATAGAGGGGAGTTTACGGTTGTGAATAAGGGGTATATTTTTGTATTGGTGACAGCGTTTCTGTTTGGGACCATGGAGACTGCGCTGAAGTTCTTCGGGAACCTCTTCCATCCCATCCAGATTACCTTTCTCCGTTTCCTCATCGGGGGTCTGGTGCTGCTGCCCATGGCCATGAGCTCTCTGAAAAAGAAAAGTGTAACGCTGAACAGACAGGATGCGAAGTTCTTCCTGTTCTCCGGCTTTTTGGGCGTTGTGGTCAGCATGATTTTGTACCAGATGGCCATTGTATACGGCAAGGCTTCGGTGAACGGGGTCATCTTCAGCTGCAATCCGGTGTTCGTGGTGCTGTTTGCCTACTTCCTGCTGGGTGAACCCATCGACAGATTGACTATTTTCTCGCTGATTGCTAGTTTCGCCGGCATCGTGTGCATCGTGAATCCGGCGAATATGACGGGCAGCCAGCTGAGCATCATCCTGATCCTGCTGTCGGCCATGACTTTTGCCCTGTACGGCATCGCCGGCCGGAAGCACGCCCAGCGCTACGGCGGCATCGCCATGACCAGTCTGAGCTTCCTGTGCGGGTCTCTGGAAATGCTGGTATTGATCGGCCTTTCCACCCTGGCGCCGGTACGGGCCCTGATGCTGGATCTGGGGCTGAAGGTGTTCACCGACATTCCCATCCTGAGCGGCCTGACTGTGGCTCATATTCCGGCTCTGGCCTATATCGCTGTGGGGGTTACGGGACTGGGCTATGCCAGCTATTTCCTGGCCATGGAATATACTGACCCGGCTACGGCCAGCTTGGCATTTTACATCAAACCGATCCTGACCGCTTTCATGGCCTGGCTGGTGATCGATGAACCCATTACCGTCAATATGATCGTGGGTATCTGCCTGATCCTGTTCGGGTCCTGTATGTCCATTATGAGTAAGCGGAAGAAAAACGCATAAGGAAAGGAAACAAAAAAGATGGGGAAATTTTTAACGGAATTCAAGGCCTTTGCCCTGCGGGGCAATGTGGTGGATATGGCTGTCGGCGTTATCATTGGGGGTGCGTTCGGCAAGATCGTGTCCTCGGCGGTGAATGACATTATCATGCCGCCACTGGGGATTTTGATCGGCGGTGTGGATTTCACTGACCTGTTCATCAATCTGAGCAGCAGGAAAGTGGATACCCTGGCCGAAGCCAAGGCTGCCAACCTGCCGGTGATCGCCTATGGCAGCTTTATCACCAATGTAATCGATTTCATCATCATGGCCTTTGTGATTTTCTGTCTGATTTCGGTGCTGAACAAGTTCAAGAAGGAAGAACCGAAGGCGGAACCTACCCTGTGTCCGTACTGCAGGCAGCCGGTGGATCCGGAAGCTACCCGCTGTCCGCACTGCACGTCAGAATTACCGGCAAAAAAATAATCGTTACTCACTGACCAATAAAACTAGGAGGATGTTCATGAACGTATTAGATGTACTGGAAGAACGTGGATATTTGAAACAAATGTCCCATCCCGACGAGATCCGGGAACTTTTGGGAAAGGAGAAAATCACGTTCTATATCGGCTTTGATCCCACTGCGGACAGCCTCCATGTAGGCCACTTCATCGCCCTGATGGTCATGGCCCATATGCAGCGGGCCGGCCATCGCCCCATTATCCTGCTGGGCGGCGGCACCGGGATGGTAGGGGATCCCAGCGGCAAAAACGAAATGCGGAAGATGCTGACCCCCGAATTCATCAACCACAATATCGAATGTTTCAAGAAACAGATCAGCCGGTTTATCGATCTGTCCGAGGGCAGGGCTATTGTGGCCAACAACGCTGACTGGCTGCTGAAGCTCAATTATGTAGATATGCTGCGCAGCGTGGGTGTACATTTTTCCGTGAACCGGATGCTTGCCGCCGACTGTTACAAGACCCGTCTGGCCAGTGAAAACGGCCTGACTTTTTTCGAAATGAACTACATGATCATGCAGGCCTACGACTTCTACACCCTGCACAAGAAATACAACTGTGTCATGGAACTGGGCGGTGACGACCAGTGGTCCAACATGATTGCCGGCGTGGAACTGATCCGCAGGAAGGATCGTCAGCCGGCCTACTGCATGACCAATACCCTGCTGACCAACAGCCAGGGCCAGAAGATGGGCAAGACCGTGGGCGGTGCCGTATGGCTGGATCCGGAGAAATTCTCTCCCTACGATTTCTATCAGTACTGGCGGAATGTGGACGACGCCGACGTGGAAAAATGTCTGGCCCTGCTGACCTTCCTGCCCATGGACGAAGTGCGGCGGCTGGGAGCGCTGAAGGGTGCCGACATCAACGAAGCCAAAGTGGTACTGGCCTACGAAGTGACCAAGCTGGTCCATGGCAAGGAAGCGGCTGACAAGGCCAAGGAAGCAGCCGAAGCCCTGTTCAGCGGCGGTGCCAACATGGACAATGTGCCCACCATCACCGTGAGCGGGGAAGCCATGGGCTGCAAGCTGCTGGATCTGCTGGCACAGAACAGCGTCATCAAGACCAAGAGCGAAGGCCGCCGACTGATGCAGCAGAACGGCCTCAGCATCGATGATGTGAAGATCACTGATGTGGATACGGTAGTGGACGATGCCTTGTTCAACGATAAAGAAAGCCTGCTCCTGCGCAAGGGCAAGAAGAAGTACTATAAGATTATAAGAGAATAAAAAAAGAAGGCTGTGAATGAGCTGACCCCCAATTGTTAGACCTAAAATCTAACGATTGGGGGTTAGTTTTTTATGGCGAAATATGGCTACAGATTTAAGAAAAAATTGGTGTTGGAATACTTGAAGAATCGAGAAAGCTATAGTTACATTTCGCGAAAATATGGCATAGCAAGCGATAGTCAACTAAGGACATGGGTTGCCGCATACAAAAGTTTTGGA
>NZ_JBNMIU010000070.1:0-8366 GCF_050873445.1 Acidaminococcus sp.
AAATAAGCCCCTCGAGTGAGGGGCTGCCAGGAAATGTAGTGCGGTTGGTAGCCTTTAAATCTAGGGCCTTAAGGCCGAGGCAGGTAACGCGGCTTATAGCCGCAGAGCAAACTACCCGTTATACGGGTAGTTTTGATTTATATCAAACAGTTGACATTGCAATGCGAAATGGTTTATAATAATAAAATTTGACTTTGAACCATGCCTGTGCTACACTATATATGGTTATTGATATTGTATCGATTCTGTATGTAAGGAGGGCGCAGAATGTTTGCGGTGGGTGATAAGGTGCTGTATCCCATGCATGGGGCGGCTGTGATAAAAGATGTGGAACAGAAACAGATCAATGGACATCCGGTTAATTATTTTGTCCTGAAGATGCTGCTCAGCGACATGAAGGTCATGATTCCGGAAGTCAATGTGGATAAGATCGGACTGCGGCCCATTGTGAATAAATCCATCCTGCCCAAGGTGGAGGATGTACTGAAGGCCCGTCCGGAAAACAAGATGAAACGGATTACCTGGAACCGCCGCTACAACATGTACGTGGACAAGATGAAAACAGGGGACATCTTTGAGGTAGCCGATGTGGTCCGGACCCTGGCCATCCAGGAAACCGAAAAGAAACTGTCCGCCGGTGAACGGAGGCTGCTGACCACTGCCAAGCAGATCCTGCTCAGCGAGTTCATGCTGGTGGAAAGTGTGAATGAAGAAAAAAGTGAAAAGTGGCTTGACCAGTTCGTCTGATTGGAAGCCTGTCAGGAGGTGCCGCAAAACGGCACCTCCTTTTTTGCAGAAAGTTTAACTTTTTGTGACAATGTCTTTCCTTTACTGGCGTATTATTGTACAATAAAATTTAAGATATTATGCAAGGAGGTGATACTATGTTCGAAAAGATCCTGAAATTCCTGATTGTCCTGGTTTTTGCTGTACTGGGTTTTTTCCTGATGGAAATCGCTACGCCGCTGCTGTCGGAATTCGTCAGTTCAGACTATCTGAAAGTGGGGTTCCTGGGCATTACGCCGCTGAACCTGATCATGGGGGTCATCGGTGCCCTGATCTTCGGGTACATCGGCAAGGCTGTATCCCAGCCGCTGATCCATTACACGGTCCACTTCTCGGAAATCCTGGCCGGGCATCTGGCTGATCTGCCTACCGGCGACATCTTCGTCCTGTCCATCGGGGTCATTACTGGTCTGATCGTGGCTACGCTCCTGGGGACGGCATTCTCCCGCATTCCGATCATCGGGCCTTATATTTCCCTGCTGTTCAGCATCATGGGTGCCATCATCGGAGCCAAAGTGGCTCTCAACAAACGTGAGGATATCCAGTCTTTCTTCAATCGGGTCTGGTTTGCCCGGGGCAAGGAAACTGCCCGCAAACTGGGTTCCCGGCATGCTTCCCGCACTTATAAACTTCTGGATACCAGCGTCCTTATCGATGGCCGCATCCTGGATGTGATCCGGCTTGGCTTTCTGGAGGGGGTCATCGTCATCCCCAAGTTCGTCCTGGAAGAACTGCAGAAGGTGGCCGATTCGGGGGATACATTGAAGCGGAACCGGGGCCGCAGAGGTCTTGATATCGTCCGGGCCATCCAGGCCGACAAGAAGAACCCGGTGGAAATTGCCGAAAAGGACTACGATGACATTACGGAAGTGGATACGAAGCTGGTCCGTCTGGCCAAAGAGAGGAATGGCATTGTGGCCACCAACGACTTCAACCTGAGCAAGGTGGCGGAGATCCAGGGCGTGAAGGTCCTGAATATCAACGACCTGGCCAATGCCTTGAAACAGAGCGTACTGCCGGGAGAAGAACTGCAGATCTATCTGGCCAAGGAAGGCAAGGAGCCGGGCCAGGCCATCGGGTACCTGGATGACGGCACCATGGTGGTGGTGGAAAGCGGCAAGCGCTGCGTGAACTTCACCGTACCGGTGATCGTGACCTCCGTGCTGCAGACTTCTGCCGGGCGGATGATTTTTGCCAAACTGAAATGAAGGGGTTTTGCCAATGGATGACCGATTATTTTGCATCATCGCCGCTGCAGGTATGGGAAAACGACTCGGTTTGGGGTATAATAAAAACTATGCCTGTATCGGTGGCGTGCCCATCCTGATCCGGAATCTGCACCAGGTGGCCCGGGTCCCGGGAATGGTACAGGCTGTGGTGGTCGTGGCGGCCGGCGAGGAGCCGGAAGCTGAGGCACTGCTCCGGCAGTACCGGAAACGGGAATTCCCGGACCTTTCCTGGAGCGTGGTCACAGGCGGCAAAGAGCGGCAGGATTCGGTGGAACGGGGCATTGCGGCCCTGCCTGCGGAAGCCCGCTGGGTGGCCGTCCATGACGGTGCCCGTCCTTTTGCCGCCCCGGAACTGTTTACCCGGGTCTGGCAGGCAGCCAGGGAAACCGGTGCAGCCATTGCGGCTGTGCCCTGCAAGGACACCATAAAAGTGGGGAATCCCACCGGCCAGGTGGAACGCACCCTGGAACGGAGCAGACTGTGGGCGGTACAGACACCCCAGATCTTCACGGCGGATCAGCTGAAAAAGCATGGGGCGTTCGTGAAGGAAAACAAACTGGCTGTCACAGATGACGCCAGCATTGCGGAAGCCATGGGCGTACCGGTGAAACTGGTGCCCGGTTCCTACGAAAATCAGAAGATCACCACCCCGGAAGACCTGGTATGGGCCCGGGCCCTAGTGAAAAAAAAGGAGGAGCGGACCATGGAATTCCGGATTGGTTCCGGTTATGATGTACACCGGCTGGTGGAAGGTCGGGACCTGATCCTCTGCGGGGTGAAAGTCCCCTATGAGAAAGGCCTGGACGGCCATTCCGATGCGGATGTGGCACTCCATGCCCTGATGGATGCACTTCTGGGTGCAGCCGGAATGGGGGACATCGGCAAACTGTTCCCGGATACGGATGACCGGTTCCTGGGGGCTGACAGCCGGAAACTGCTGGCAGCGGTCCTGGCAAGGCTCCAAAGCGAGGGCTGGAAGGTGAACAATGTGGATGTGACCATCATTGCCCAGCGGCCCAAACTGGCATCCTATGAACCTGCCATGAAGGAGAATCTGACGGCCGATCTGGAGATTTCTGCCGGAGCCGTCAACGTGAAGGCCACTACCACCGAAAAACTGGGTTTCACCGGCCGTGGAGAAGGCATTGCTGCTGAAGCCGTGGCCAGTCTGATACGATAAAAACCTTTGGGAGGAAGATACAATGGATAACAAACTGAAAGTACGTTTTGCACCCAGCCCCACCGGGCCGTTCCACATCGGGGGTGCCCGGTCGGCGCTGTTCAACTGGCTGCTGGCCCGCAGATACCACGGCACCATGCTGCTGCGGATCGAAGATACCGACCGGGATCGTTCCAAACCGGAATGGGAAGAGAACATCAAGGCAGCCCTGAAATGGCTGGGTATCGACTGGGACGAAGGGGTGGACGTAGGCGGCCCCAACGGTCCGTACCGCCAGATGGAACGGCTGGATATCTACAAGAAATACACCGACAAGCTGCTGGCAGAAGGCAAAGCCTATTACTGTTACTGTACGCCGGAAGAACTGGAAAAAGAACGGGAAGAACTGACTGCCCAGGGGAAGATGCCCCGGTACATGGGCAAATGCCGGAATCTGACTCCGGAACAGCGGGCTGCGTATGAAGCAGAAGGCCGCAAGCCCACAATCCGGTTCCGGGTCCCCGAAGGCCAGGACATCGTAGTCCATGATATGGTCCGCGGAGATGTGCATTTCGAATCCGACGGCATCGGCGATTTTGTCATCGTCAAGAGTGACGGGATCCCCACCTATAACTATGCAGTGGTCATCGACGATTCCCTGATGGGGGTCAACTGCGTGATCCGGGCCGAAGAACATCTGTCCAACACCCCGCGGCAGCTGCTGCTGTATGATGCCCTGGGCTTTGAAAAACCCAAGTTCGGCCATATTTCCCTGATCCTGGGGCCGGACCACAAGAAGATGAGCAAACGGCACGGCGCCACTTCCGTGGACCAGTACCGTCAGATGGGGTACCTGCCCGATGCCATTGTGAACTTCCTGGCACTTTTGGGCTGGGCTCCCACTACGGACCAGGAAATCTTCTCCCGGGAAGAACTGATTCAGAACTTCTCCATGGACCATGTAGCCAAGAACCCGGCTGTGTTCGACATCAAGAAGCTGAACTGGCTGAACGCCCATTATATGCGCCAGCTGGGTGATGAAGAGTACTTCAACTTTGCGGTGCCCTTCATGAAGGAAGCCGGCTACATGACCGGCGAAGAAACCGGCGACAAGCTGGAATGGCTGAAGAAAGTGGTACTGACTGCCAGGGAACAGGCTGAATTCGGCAAGGAAATCCCTGAAAAAGTAGCCATGTATTTCTCTGACGACTTCGATTTCGAAACGCCGGAAGCGGAAGCTGTCCTGAAGGAAGAAACGGTGCCCCAGGTCATGGGTCTGTTCCTGGACAAACTGGCTGCATCTGAAAACCTGGACCACGCCGGCACCAAGGCCCTGTTCAAAGCTGTACAAAAAGAAACGAAACTGGGCGGCAAGAAAGTATTCATGCCCGTCCGGGTAGCCCTGACCGGCAACCAGCATGGGCCGGAACTGGCGGAAATGATTCCGCTGATGGGCAAGGAGCGGGTGGCAAAACGGATCCGCGGCAGCCTGGCCAAAGCAGGTGTCACCCTGTAAAGAAAAGAAAGGAGCTTTTTATGAGCATCCGTGTATATAACGACATGACCCGGCAGAAAGAGGAATTCGTCCCTCTCCATCCGGGCAGAGTGGGGATCTATGTGTGCGGGGTCACGCCCTATAACCATCCCCATATCGGCAACGCCCGCCCCTTTGTGGTGTGGGATGTAATCCGCCGGTTCCTGGAGCACGAAGGGTACGATGTGACCTACGTGCAGAACTTTACCGACGTGGATGACAAAATCATCAGGGCTGCCAATGCGGAAGGGGTGACCTGGGATGTGATCGCCAACCGGTACATCAAGGCTTATTTCGAAGTCATGGACAAGCTCCATGTGAAACGGGCGCACATCTACCCCCGGGTCTCTGAACATATCCCTGACATCATCCATACGGTGCAGCAGCTTATCGACAACGGCTACGGCTATGTAGTGGACGGAGATGTGTACTACCGGGTGGAGAGATTCTCCCATTACGGCGAACTGTCCGGCCGCAAGCTGGAAGACATGATGGCCGGCGCCCGGGTGGAAGTGGACGAACGGAAAGAGAACCCCATGGATTTCGCCTTGTGGAAGAGCGCAAAACCCGGCGAACCCTCTTGGGACAGCCCCTGGGGCAAAGGCCGCCCGGGCTGGCACATCGAATGCTCGACCATGAGCACCAAGTATCTGGGGGCTACCCTGGACTTCCATGGCGGCGGCAGTGACCTGATCTTCCCGCACCATGAAAACGAAATCGCCCAGAGCGAAGGGGCAACGGGAGTCCATCCCTTTGTCCGGTACTGGGTCCACAACGGGTTCATCACCATCAACGAAGAAAAGATGTCCAAATCCCTGGGCAACTTCAAGACGGTGTATGATCTGCTGAAGGAATACGAACCGGAAACTATCCGGTACTTCATCCTGAACACCCATTACCGCAGCCCGCTGGACTTCAGTAAGGAACGGCTGGAAGAAGCCGGACGGAGCCTGGAACGGCTGCGGACTGCCCAGAACAACCTGCGGGAGATCCAGCAGGTGATCACCGTGGGCCCGGATGCGGAAAGCATGGCCCTGCGGGACAAGGTGGCTGAACTGCGCAAGGGCTTCTTCGATGCCATGAGCGATGATTTCAACACCTCCCTGGCCATCAGCTACATCTTTGCCCTGGCCAAGGAAATCAACGTGTACCACAATGCCATCCTGAGCGGCACCAAAAAGCCTGACGGCAAACTGGTGGAACAGATGGAAAAAGCCTGGAAGGAAATGATCGGGGTCATCGGCATCCTGGAAAACGAACCCCAGGCCAATGCCCAGGGCGGCGCTGTCAGCGATGAAGAGGCTGAAATCGCAGCCAAAATCGAAGAACGGCAGGCAGCCCGCAAAGCCAGAGACTTTGCCAAGGCCGATGCCATCCGGGACGAACTGGCAGCCAAGGGGATTATTCTGGAAGATACGCCCCAGGGAGTACGGTGGAAGAGAAAGTGAGATTTGAACAATATCAAAGACTACTGGACCATGTGCTGGGATCCTGCATCGACGAAAAAACGGTGCAGGATCCCAGGCAGATCCATCCGGTGGAACTGGCCTATATCGGGGATGCGGTTTTCAGCCTGTATGTGCGGCGCCGGCTGCTGCCGGTAAGCAGCCATGTGCAGGTACTCCACGACCTGGCCGCCCGGATGGTTTCTGCGGTGATGCAGGCCAAAGCCATGGACGCTCTGGAAGCGGATCTGACGGAAGAAGAGAGCCAGATCGCCCGCCGGGGCCGGAATACCAAGAGCACGGTGCCCAAAAGCGCCAGTGTGCGGGAATATCGCCAGGGGACAGCCTTTGAAGCACTCATGGGGTATCTGTACCTCATGGACCAGAAAGAACGGCTCCACGAATTGATGGACCGTTCTTTTGTGCTGATTCAGCAGGCCATGCTGGCGGAAAGGAACAAGAAGAAATGATGCATGTGAAACTGATCCGCTATACTCCGGATCCGGATCGCACTGTGGCCATGAGTGCCCGGCTCTGCTATTCACCCATCGGGGCCGAAGAGCTGGAAACGAAGCTCAGCGACAGGGAAGTGGCCAGCCTGGTACGGCGCCTGGGCCAGATGGGGCACACCTCTACCTTCGAGCACGTAAGCTTCACCTTTGCCATTGAAGGGGTGTCCCGGGTACTGACCCATCAGCTGGTGCGCCATCGGATTGCTTCCTACAGCCAGCAGAGCCAGCGGTATGTGAAGGAACACAACTTCGAGACCATTCTGCCGCCCACCCTTGCGGCCAGACCGGAATGCAGGAAACAGTTCGATGAACTGTGCGGCAGGATCCAGGATCTGTATAACCAGTGGACAGAAGCGGGAATCCCGGCAGAAGATGCCCGGTACATCCTGCCCAACGCCGCCGAGACCAAGATCGTGGTCACCATGAACGCTCGGAGCCTGCTGCACTTTTTCCAGCTGCGTTGCTGTTCCCGTGCCCAGTGGGAGATCCGGGCCCTGGCCTGGGAGATGCTGCGCCAGGTGAAGGAAGTGGCGCCCATCCTGTTTGAGAAGGCCGGCCCTACCTGCGAAAGCGGCCGGGTCTGCCATGAAGGGAAAATGAGCTGCGGACGGCTGGAGAAGCTGCTGGCCCGTGATGCTGCCGAGAAAGCGAAGAAGGGCTGACCGCCATGGGCTACAAATCCATTACGGAAATCCAGGAGGAAACCAGGAGCTGGGACTTCATCGATCGGCTGCCGGAGCAGGTGGGCCAGTTCACCAAAAAGAGGGTGGGGACCATTGACGGACAGATCCTGACCATCTGCCGGTACGAGGCCCCGGCCCTGCGGGCAAGCCTGGATATTACCTATTCTTCCGAGACCTTCGACTATATCCTGGTCCATACCATGGGCATGAATTCCTACCGGGACATCCGGTTCATCTATAAGGAGAAGGACATCTTTGCCCAGAAGGTACAGAATTACCTGCCCGGCATCCTGGACTGCATGGAGCATCCCACCAGGGTGAACCTGGGGGAAATGGTGGAAGAGAAGGGTATCCTGACCTGGGACTACGGAAACCATCTGCCGGAGAAAATCGGACCCTTTGAACTGTACATCAGGCCCGCCAATGCCATCGAGCACATCAACGGGTCCATCATCCTGATCGATTATTCCAACTTTGTGCGGAAGGATCAGCTGATCATTATGTACAACCGGCTGAGGGATGAGTTCTTCGGGGAAGTGAAGATCAACTCCGTGTTCCACGCTTCCATGGATTTTGACAGCAGGAACCTGCAGGAACTGGAACAGAGGCTGGAAGACCATCTGGAATCCACCCTGAAATGGGTGGATTCCACGGATCATACGATTTGAAAAATGAGCAGTGAATCGTCACAGCTCATTTTTCAGTGGCTAGTGGGTAGTGATTCATTAAGATTGGTCTAAATGATCGTACAATCGATGACCGTTCAACTATACGATTTAAACGAAGCTTTATTTACCAATCACGAAAAAATGTCCTTGACATTTTTTCCGTCTTATCGTATACTAAACAAGTCGGCGCTTGAAGAAGACGCCGCAACGGCCCAGTAGTTCAGTTGGTTAGAATGCCGCCCTGTCACGGCGGAGATCGTCGGTTCGAGTCCGTCCTGGGTCGCCAATGCCTCGGTAGCTCAGTTGGTAGAGCAAAGGACTGAAAATCCTTGTGTCCGCAGTTCGATTCT
>NZ_JBNMIU010000071.1:0-8338 GCF_050873445.1 Acidaminococcus sp.
CCATAAGAAAATCCATCATTCGTCATAGTGTAAATGGAAAGCCGTGTACATCGAGAGGTGTAAGCACGGTTTGGGGAGAGGCTTGTGCAAACCGACATTGGAAACAATGCACGGCGGCACTTGCCTACTCTACATGAAGTATTCTCCCATCGGGATCTCTCCGGATCAGGCACAGTTCCTGGAAACCAGGAAGTTCCAGATTGATGAGATTGCCCGGATCTTCCGGGTACCTCCTCATATGATCGGGGATCTGGAAAAATCCACTTTCTCCAACATCGAGCAGCAGTCTCTGGAATTTGTGAAATACACCCTGGGGCCCTGGGTATCCCGGTGGGAACAGGCCATGGGCCAATCCCTCCTGACCCCGGAAGAACGGACCCGGTATGAAATCCACTTCAATGTGGATGGCCTCCTTCGGGGTGACTACGAAAGCCGGATGAACGGTTATGCTGTAGGCCGCCAGAACGGGTGGCTGTCCGCCAACGATATCCGGGAATTGGAGAACATGAACCGGATCCCGGAAGAAGAGGGCGGGGACCTGTACCTGATCAACGGGAACATGACGAAACTAAAGGATGCCGGGCTGTTTGCAGGAACCGGCAGCAAGGAGGAAACCCATGAAACGTAAATTTTGGAACTGGGTGAAGAACGAGGGGGAAGAAACCCGCACCCTGTACCTTTCCGGTGAAATCTCCGATGAAACCTGGTTCGGGGACGAAGTGACTCCGAAGCTCTTTAAAGATGAATTGATGGCCGGCAGCGGAGATATTACCCTCTGGATCAATTCCCCTGGGGGAGATGTGTTTGCGGCAGCCCAGATCTATAACATGCTCATGGACTATCCCGGTCGGGTAACTGTGAAGATTGATGGGTTGGCGGCTTCTGCAGCCAGCGTCATTGCCATGGCCGGAAGCCAGGTGGAAATGTCCCCGGTGGCCATGATGATGATCCACAATCCCATCACGGTGGCTATTGGCGACAGTAAGGAAATGCAGAAGGCCATAGATATGCTCTCTGAAGTAAAGGAAAGCATCGTCAACGCCTACGAAATCAAAACCGGCCTGTCCCGGAACAAGATTTCCAGGCTGATGGACGCAGAATCCTGGTTCAACGCTAAGAAGGCGGTGGAACTAGGGTTTGCAGACGCCATTCTCTACACCGAAGAGAAAACGGAAAATGACATCAACGTAGATGCCATGCTGTTCAGCCGGGCGGCAGTGACCAATTCCCTGCTGACCAAGCTGTCTGTGAAGAAAACAAAAGAACCCGTACCCAACAAGGTCCCCGCGGACAAACTCATGAAGCGGCTGGGCCTTCTTGTGCATTAAGGAGGAATTTCCATGAATCAGATCCTGAAACTGAGAGAAGAACGCGCCAACACCTGGGAAATGGCCAAAGCTTTCCTGGAATCCCACCGGGATAAGGACGGCATGGTCTCTGCAGAAGACAGTGCCGTCTATGACCGGATGGAAGAAAAAGTGGTGGCCCTGGGAAAAGAAATCGAACGGCTGGAACGCCAGCGGAACATCGACGATGACCTGAATAAGACCATCGATACGGCCCTGAAGGGAAACCCCGGAGCCGGGCTGATGAAACCGGGCGAAAAGAAAGGCCGGGCCAGTGACGCCTACACCAAAGCCTTCTGGCAGGCCTTCCGGGGGAAAGGGAACATCCAGGAAGTGAAGGATACCCTGACCATTGGCTCCGATCCGGAAGGGGGCTATCTGGTCCCGGATGAATACGAACACACCCTGGTGGAGGCCCTCCTGGAAGAAAACTTCTTCCGGGGCTTGGCCCATACCATCCGGACTTCTTCCGGGGACCACACCATCCCGGTAGTAGCCAGCCACGGGGAAGCGGCCTGGATGGAAGAAGGCAGCGCCTATCCGGAAAGCGATGACACCTTCAGTCAGGTGAACCTGGGAGCCCACAAACTGGGTACGGCCATCCGGGTTTCCGAAGAGCTGATGAACGACAGCGTCTTCGACCTGGAAAGCTACATCACCCAGGAATTTGCAAGACGTATCGGCACCAAGGAAGAAGAAGCCTTCCTGGTAGGGGACGGGAACCATAAGCCCCTGGGTGTATTCCAGGGAGCGGAAGTAGGGGTGACGGCAGCGAAAACGGCCATCACCTTCGATGACATGATGGATCTGTACCACAGCCTGAGAACCCCCTACCGCAGAAATGCTTCCTGGATCCTGAACGATTCCACGGTAAAAGCCATCCGGAAACTGAAGGACAACAACGGCAACTACATCTGGCAGCCTTCTGTCCAGGTGGGCCAGCCGGACCGGATCCTTAGCCTGCCGTATCGCACGTCTTCTTTCGTGCCGGAACTGGCGGCCGGCAACAAGGTCATTGCCCTGGGGGACTACTCCTACTACTGGATTGCCGACCGTCAGGGCCGGAAGTTCAAACGGCTCAGTGAACTCTATGCAGCCAACGGACAGATCGGGTTCCTGGCCAGCGAACGGGTGGACGGCCGGCTGATCCTGCCGGAAACCGTGAAGGTCCTGGAAATCCAGGCCGGCTGATGAAGTCCAGAGGAGGTGATGGGATTGGTGACAGTGGAAGAAGCAAAAGCCTATCTGCGGATTGACGGAAACGAAGAAGATGAGCTGATCACTCGTCTCATTGCTTCTGCGGACCGGCTCTGCAAAGACGTTGTACGGGAAGAGAAACCGGAAGAAAGTGCTGCCTATAAAATGGCCATCCTTTTCGCGGTAGCCTATCTCTACGAGCACAGGGAGGATGCAGATTACCACAATCTGCTCCTCACCCTGCGCTCTCTTTTGTTTGGGGAACGGAGGGATGCGTTCTAATGAAAATCGGGAAGATGGACAAACAGATGGACAAACGGATCACACTCCTTCAGCCCAAGCCCACAGAAGACGGCTACGGAGGCTTTCATACAGACTATGAAGAGGTGGAGCGGATCTGGGCCCAGGTGATCCAGACTAACTATGCCGAGCAGGAAGCCCAGGGGACTCCCATGAACCGGGGGCAGCTGCGGCTGAAGATCCGGCCCCGCAAGGATTTGAAACGGGGATGGAGACTGAGGCTCGCTGGAGAACTGTACGAAATCGAGACCGTGGACAACACCTACCGGGACAGCACCACCCTGATCGTCCATCGGTATGAACAGGGGGTGTAGCCATGGCTGTTTTTACGGTAAAAGTCCCGGAAGGGGAACTGAGCAAAGCCATCCGGCAGATTTCCGCCTGGGATGGAAAGACCCGTCTCCGGGTGGAAGCGGCCCTCAAAAGAGGAACCAATGCGGTATACCGGGAGGCCCGGCAGCGGGTCCCGATCCGGTCGGGGAAGCTGAAAAAATCCATCAGGCAGCGGTTTTCCACCGTGAAGCTGGAAGGGCAGGTGTTCAGCAACCAGCCCTATGCCCATCTGGTGGAATTCGGCAGCCGGGCCCATACGGTAAAGCCCAGGAAGAAAAAGGCTCTCCGGTTTTTCCGGGGCGGGCCTGTCTTTACGAAACGGGCCAGGATCCCGGCTCAATCGGGAAAACCCTTCTTCAAGCCGGCCTACGACTACGTGGAACCTCAGCTGATCCAGGAAGTGAAGAAAGCGATCCGTGAACCATGAAGAGATTACCCAACAATGCCATCCACAAGGCCCTGGTGGCCTTTTTGAGAGAACACACAGGACTGGCGGTCTATGACTACGTGCCCCAGGAAGCGGTGCTGCCGTTTATCACCCTGGGGACCATGACCGTCCAGGACAAATCCACGAAAACCGAGGACATGACTCACCTGTCGGCCCACATCCACATTTATAGCAGCTACAAAGGACGGTACGAAATCAACACCCTGGCGGAGAAGCTGATCAACCTGTTCGGGACGGAACAACTGGATCTAACGGGAGAGGAGTTTTACGTAAACGCCCAGGGGGTGGATTTCTACGAAACCTACCCGGAGGATGAGACCGGCTACAGCGGGGTGATCACCCTGGAAGTCCTCATCCAGAACATCCATAAGGAGGAATAATATGGCAACTACAACGTTTCCTAGCCGGAGCGAAGCCTCCAACACGGCCACTGCCGGCAAGGATTACCTTATTTATCTGAACGCGGGAGAATCCGATACTAACCCCACCTGGCTGCTCTTAGGGGGCCAGCGGAGCGGTGACCTGACCCGGCAGGCAGACGAAATCGACGCCAGCAGTAAAACGTCCAGCGGATGGAAATCCACCATCCCGGGTCTCCGGAACTGGTCCCTGGATCTGGAGTCCGTGTATCTGGCAGGAGACAAGGGAGCCCGGTTCCTGGAAGCCTCTTTCCTGGCCGGGAAGCAGGTCCACATCAAATTCGAATATCCGGACAAGAGCTATGTAACCGGCTGGGGTTCCGTGACGGAATGCAGTCTGTCCACCCCTCATGATGACGTGGCTACCCTCTCCGGGACCATTTCCGGGGACGGACCCCTCAGTGAACTGAAGAGTGCGGCCGGAACAGTAATTGAGAACGGCTGATAGGAGGTATTACATTCTATGAAGAAAATCGACTTTGAAGTCTTTGGCCCCGGCCAGTACCTGTATTTCGATATCGGCCGGCTGATTCAGGTGGAGAATCTCACGGGCAAAAGTGCCGGGGACATTATCCGGAACCAGGAACTGAATCTGGGAATCCTGACGGCGCTTCTCTCCATCGGCCTCCGGCAGCATGGCATCAAGAATCCCCAGTGGTATGCCAATAAGATGCAGGAGCTGATTGACGAAGGCCACGAGATGGACGAATTCGTCCAGCCGGTGGTGAAGGCCATCGCCGGGTCTGGCATCCTGGGGAAAGAAGTGTACTACGCCATCTTCCCGGAAGAGGACCCGGGTAAAGACCAGGCGAAGGGGAAAACGAAGCCAAAAAACTGACGGCGGGACAGGAAGAAGTCCCGTCTTTTAACGACTGGCTGGGGTGGGCGGAAGAAGTGGCCTATGGGATGCTTCATCTTCTGCCTGCCCAGTTTTATGCCATGACGCCACTGGAACTGGACCGGATGGCCGAGTGCCGGGCCAAGGATGAACAACGGAAAAAGTGGGAGACCGCCTACTGGGTGGCCTGCCTGATGAGCGTCCATACGAGAAAACCGGTACGGACGGAGAAGCTCATGAAACCCTTCCTGCCTAAGAAAACAGGCAGTGAAATCGCGGCAGAGCGGGATGCCTTCTTCGAGGAATTCAGACGGAAAGGAGCTGACGGATATGGCAACCATCGCTGACCTTCTGATCAAAATCGGAGCGGATACCTCCGATCTCCGGAAAGAACTCAATGCAACCAAACGTCAGATCAAGACCGCCTTTGGGAGCGATGCGCTCGACCTTTCTAATAAGTCCCTGGCCGTTCTGGGTGGTATCGGGGCCGGACTGGCTGCCCTGGGAGTGGCTTCTGTAAAAGCAGGGGCCAGTCTCCAGAGTACCAAGACCGCCTTCACCAATATGCTGGGGAGCGCGGAAAAAGCCCAGGACTTTCTGGCCAAGATGCAGGACTTTGCGGCCAAGACCCCCTTTGAGTTCAGCCAGGTGTCCCAGGCGGCCCAGAAGTTCATCGCCTTTGGGTTCTCTGCAGAACAGGTTATACCGACCCTTACGGCAGTTGGGGATGCCGCGGCTGGGGTCGGTCTTGGGGCGGAAGGCATCAACCGGATCACCCTGGCCCTGGGCCAGATGGCCGCCAAATCCAAGGTCCAGGCCGGTGAAATGATGCAGCTGACGGAAACCGGGATCCCGGCCTGGAAAATGCTGGCAGACCAGATCGGGGTTTCCGTGCCGGAAGCCATGAGCATGGTGTCCAAAGGGGCCATTGACGCGGCAACCGGGATCACAGCGCTGGTCAGCGGCATGGAACAATCCTTTGGCGGCATGATGGATCAGCAGAGCCAGACCATCAGCGGCACCTGGTCCACCCTGATGGATGGGCTGGAACAGTCTGCGGCCCAGGTAGGGCTCCAGCTTGCGGAAGCCCTGAACCTGACGGGGATTTTCCAGTCCCTGGGGGATATACTGACCAACTTTGCCGCAACGGTCCAGTCTTCCGGCCTTACGGAGGCACTGCTTACCGCCATCCCTCCGGAATTCCAAGCCGGCATTATTTTGATTGTTTCCACACTGACCGGCCTTGCCATCCCGGCCATTGGACTTTTTGTGGCCAAGGTGGCCCTGATGGCGGCTCCTTTTGTGGCAGCAGTAGCGGCTGCAGCTCCTTTTATCGCGGCTGCGGCAGCGGTGGCTACGGCCCTCTATGCCATCTGGAAAAGCGGGATGACCGTGGAAGATGTGCTGGGGACTATGGGCATCAAGATGGAAACGGTCACCCGGGCTGTGGATTCTGTGCAGGCAATGATCAGTGCCGCGGCCCAGACCATCATCGCCAATCTCCAGGCAATGGAGCCGGTGTTCACCCTGGTGGCTGCCGTGATGGGAGCCGCCTTCTATGCGTCCCTCCAGATCATCGGAGCCGTGGTGAACGGGGTGCTGAACTTCATCAGTGTCCTCAGTGAATGTGTGACCTGGATTTTAAATGCCTTCACCTATCTGGTGGAAGGCATCGGGGCCTGCATCGATGAAGTGGGAAGCATCCTGTCGGATATGGCAGGCAGCATCCTTCCCTCCTGGGCGTCCAGCGGCCTTTCCACCATTGCCAATTTCGTCAGCGAAGCCATCAGCTGGCTTTCCAGCCTGATCCAGAAGATCCTGGAAACCAACAATGCCCTGGGGTCCATTGGCGGCGAAAGCAGTGGAGGAGGCGGCGGTGGCGGCAGTGCTCCTGCCAAACGGGAATTCAAGCTGCCGGACTTCAGCAACCTCCGGGGCGGGGGTACGGACATTCCGGCTCCTGCTGGGGGAGGAGGCAGTGGTGGTTCCGGTGGTGGCGGTGGCGGACGGGGCGGAAGCTCCGGTGGTGTCAATCAGCTGGCCACTGCTGCGGCCCAAACCAGCAAGAGCATCGAGGAAGAATGGTTCCGGACCTTCCAGACGAAAAGTGCCCTGGTGGACCGGTGGTACAAGGAAGAAACGGATGAATTGGAGAAATCCAAGGCGGCTAATGAGAACTATGAACGGGACAAGACCCGTCTGGCAGAACTGTATGCCCAGAAGCGGCAGGATGCCCTTTCTGAGGAACAGGCCAAAGCCCGGGAACTGATGAACAAGGCCCGGGACCTGTCCTTTGATGCGGTGACGGCTAAACTCACTCTGTATGGTTCCAAACAGGAACAGGAAGTCATGAAGATGCAGTCCGACATGGAAAAGGCGGTGGCGTCCATTGACGACAAGTACGCCAAACTTTCCCAGGACTTTATTTCTTTGACAGCCAGCGAGAAAGCTGTGTTCCTGAATGCCCTGAAGGAAAAGGGCATCGCCTACGAACAGGCCAGTGCCAATGAAATCGCCTTTGACAAGCAGGCCAACCTGGAAAAAGCTGCAGCCTATAAAAGCTACTTGGACGAGAAGAATGCCTACTTTGCCCAGGGGAAAGATATCCAGGCAGCTCTTGACGAAGCCTACAACCAGAATTCCCTGGCCATGCTCCAGGAAACCTTGACGGCGGAGATGGCCCTTCGGCAGAGCAACATCGATGCGGAAAAATCCCTGATGGATACCTACCAGGAAGCCTATATGAATGCCCACATGGGGACCCTGGAACTCATCGCCGACATGGCGTCCACCACCCTGAGCGGGCTGGAGACGGCTTTTACGGATATCCTGACCGGGGCCAAAAATGCCAAAGACGCCTTTATGGATTTGGGGAAGGCTATGCTGAAGACCATCGCCAGCTACTTTTCCCAGATGCTTTCCGGGATGCTGGTGACGGCTCTCTTCGGGGACAAGCTGAATGCCGCCAGTGCAGCCAAGACCGTAGCTCAAGGTACGGCAGCTGCCGGGGCTCTGGCTCCCGCGGCCTGGCTGAAACTGGTCATCGACCCGTCTGCAGGTCCTATCGCCACGGGCCTTCTGACAGGGGGCACGTCTGCGGCAGTAGGCATCGGCATAGCGGCTGCTGCTACGAATACGGCAGCAGGAACAGCCGGAGGAGCCAAGACTCCCAAGTACGCCAAAGGCGGGTATTTCACCAGGCCTCTGGTTGGGGTCCTGGGGGATGCGGGAGATGAAGTGGCTCTGCCCCTAAACCGGGCGGTGTTCGACAGCATTGCCGAAGGCATTGTGAATTCTTCCGAAGCCAGTGATAACCGGGAAGTGGCCACCACCTTCAACAACTACGGGGATATCAACAACGCCGCGGATCTGGATGATCTGATGGACGGCTTCACCGATGCTGTACTGGCGGGGCTGAGAGGTGCATAAAAAAGGGAGACTTCACCTTACTTATGAA
>NZ_JBNMIU010000072.1:0-8313 GCF_050873445.1 Acidaminococcus sp.
CCACAAGACCCCAACATTTATTATAGAACCTTTTTTTTGTAAGCGGCCAGAGGTTTGTGGGTCGTGAAAAAAAGCAAAAAAAATCCGCTGCGCCGGGCAGCGGATTTTTTTATTCAAGAGATTCGAAATAGGAGAATCTCCAGCCTTTCAGGGTCTTTACATAGGGGAAGGTCACCTTGTAGGTCTTCACCACGTTGGTCTTGCCATGGGCCGGATCTTCCATGATGGGGGTGCTGACTTCCAGGTCGATCCTGGTGGGGGATACCCGGACGATGTTGATGGTGCTGGTCCCTTTGTGGAGGCCCCTGGCTTTGGCACTGGGAGCCACATATAGTTTGCCGTCGAATTCACGGTACATCCGGCTGTCGCTCATGATGAAGCTGGCCAGGGCTTCGGTGAAGGAGGCGTTTACCCTGGTCTTCAGGGCCATCATGTTGGGGAACTCCTTATCTGCTACCGTGTAGTAGATCATATAGCCGGTGTCTTTTTCCCCTTTGCCGTCAGTGTGCAGGGGATGATGTTCGAACCATTCATAAACGGTGTTGGCCTGCTGGAAAGCCTGGGCCACTTCCTGGTCCGTAGGTGCTTCCGGAGAAGCAAGGGCAGTCAGGGCGGCAGTCAGCACCATGAGGCCGGTCAGTAATAACGAACGTACGAGTTTCATGGACGCACTCTCCTTTGGTTTGATTCCCTTTATTGTACCATAGTTTGACAGGTTGTGGTATCATCTTATAGGTAGAGAGAAGACAAGAAATGAGGGGAAAAGCATGACGAAATATCAGGCGGTTGTATTTGATCTGGACGGGACGCTACTGGATACCCTGACGGATCTGTGGAATGCCGTGAATGCAGCCTGTAAAAGCAAAGGCTTTCCGCCCCGGACCCGGCTGCAGGTGCGGCGGGACCTGGGCAACGGGCTGCAGCGGCTGCTGAAGCTGTCTCTGCCCAAAGACGTGGACGAGAACCGGTTCAAGTGCATTTTCCAGGCCTTCCGGCAGTATTATCTGAATCACTGCAATGAGGCAACCCATCCCTATGAAGGAATCCCGGAACTGCTGCGGCAGCTGCAGGCGGCAGGTGTAAAGACGGCCATTGTGTCCAACAAGGCCCATCCGGCGGTACAGGAACTGCGGGACCGGTATTTTCCGGAGACCATGAAGGTGGCCATCGGTGAAAGTACCCAGGTGCGGCGGAAGCCGGCACCGGATACGGTGCTGCAGGCCCTGCGGGAACTGGGTGTGGATAAGAGCCAGGCCGTGTATGTGGGGGATTCGGAAGTGGACAAGGCCACAGCGGATAACGTGGGCATGGACTGCTTCCTGGTGACCTGGGGCTTCCGGGACCGGGGCGAGCTGAAAGCCCTGGAACCCACGGCACTGGTGGATCAGCCGGAAGAAATCGGGAAACTGGTACTGGGCTGAAAAATGAACTGCTCCCCAATTGTCAGATCAAACAGCTGACAATTGGGGAGCAGTTTTTTATTTCCGGTACGCCAGCGCCAGATCGGAACTGGTGAAGACCGTCCCTTCCATATTGGCATTGGAAAGATCCGCATCGTCCAGATTGGTGTTGGTGAGCACGGCCTTGCTCAGGTTGCTGTCCCGCAGGGTGGCACTCATCAGATTGGCGTTCTTGAAATTGGCTTCCGTGAGTCCTGCTTTCCGCAGCCGGGCGTTGTACAGGTTGGCTGAAGTGAAATTGGCACCCCGCAGCTGGGTGCCGAAGAACCAGCTGCGGGCCAGGTTGGCCGAAAAGAAATTGGCCATGGCCCCGTTGGCAAAGTCAAAGGTACTTTCCCGCAGGTCCGCCGTGTACAGGTTGGCGAAGGTCAGCAGCGCATGGGAAAAATTGGTCCGGTATGCTGTGGTCCCCACCAGGGAAGCGTGGTTCAGCACCGTGTGGGAGAAGTTGGCATTGGTCAGGTTGGCCCCCTCCAGGTTGGCACTGGCCATGTAGGCATTCCGCAGATTGGCCTTCTGGAAGTCCACATCCCGCAGGTCTGCATTTTCCAGAATGGCATTGGTCAGACTGGCATAGCTCAGGTCGGCTCCCTTCAGGTCGGCATCGGTCAAGTCTGCGTTCTGCAGGAAAGCGCCCCGCAGGTCGCCGCCGGGGCAGGAACGGGTGGCCAGCAGCCGGTCCACATCGGCCTGCTGGTAGGCCAGGACAGGGGAGGTACAGCTGAAAGCCAGCAGCAGCCCTGCCAGGATCTTCTTGATTTTCATGGGTCACACCTCTTCCACGATGGCCCGCAGCTCTTCCGGACGGGCCGGCAGTTCCGGGATGATCTTCCAGGGATGGCAGGCTTCCAGCCGGTCCCGGGTATAGCTGGAACCTTTCTCTACAATCAGGCTCCGCACGCCTACGGCCCGGGCACAGGTGATGTCGTGGGGAGTGTCCCCGAT
Source organism: Acidaminococcus sp. (assembly GCF_050873445.1). Taxonomy (GTDB): domain Bacteria; phylum Bacillota; class Negativicutes; order Acidaminococcales; family Acidaminococcaceae; genus Acidaminococcus. Next base: position 2,406 of record NZ_JBNMIU010000072.1, read on the forward strand.
GACGATCAGCTGCTCGGGCGTGACGGAGGGGTCTTTTTTCTGCAGCTTCTGCAGCAGGGCCCTGGACAGGTCGTCACGCAGCTCACTGATTTCACCGAAGGCACTGCTCCTGTAATCGAAATACCGATCGATGCCGAAATATTCCAGTTTGGCATGGGCCGCCGGTTCGCAGTTGCCTGTCAGCAGTACATTGGTGCAGTCGGGGGCCTTGTCGAAATACGTCAGGGTTTCCTTTACATGGGGCAGCAGGTGGCCGTGTTTTTCCACCAGGGAAGCAGGCAGCTTCCTGCCGTAGGCAGAGAGCATGGCTGTCACCTCTTTCCCGGTACAGCGGCCCTGGATGCCCTCGATGGCTTTCCGGGCGATGTAGGTATCGGTCCGGCCGGCCATGCCGTAGGTAAATTCAAAATGATCCAGGCCATACAGCTCCTGGATGGTCTCTTTCATGGCGGAAACCCCGGCGTAGTTGGTCAAAAGCAGGGTCCCGTCGATATCCCAGCAAATATAGTACATGGTTTTCTCTTCCTTTATAAAAACAAGAGGCACCGAATCAGTGCCTCTTGCTGCAGTTTATCTGTCTTTTTTCCACTGCATGAATTTCTTCAGTTTGGCACCGGCATTCTTGGCCCGACGCATCGGTTTCACCAGTTTCTTCCGCCGTGGCTTCATGTCCTTGATGGAACCGTAATCGCCCCGCTTCAGCGTGGTGACTTTGGCCTGGTCCGGAGTGAACTCCTGACGCAGGAACACGGCTACCTGTTCCGGGTTGGCAGCGTTTTCCAGGGTGAAGATATCTGCCTCCACATAGCCATAGGTGGGGAATACATGGAGGAATACATGTCCGCTGGTGCAGAGCATGACGAAGCAGAAATCGTCTCCTTCTTCATTTTCTGTAGAGTACAGGGACAGTTCCTTCAGACCGAACCGCTCAGCCGCAGTTTCCAGGATTTCATGGATTTTTTCTTTGTCGAATACAACTTCCTCTGCACAGCGGTACATGTCCAGAGCTGCCTGTGTACCTTTTCCAATCACGCGCGTTTCACATCCTTATATTTTCTTTATTTGATAGCATTATACTCACGAATTCAGCTTTTCTATTATACCGTAATCTGGCGCAAACTGTCAAAAAAATGAAAATCTATGCTATAATAAAAGGAACATTTGTTCAGAAGGGAGAAAGGCCATGTCCGAGGCAGTTTCCATAGAAATCACCGTAAAAAATATTGTGTTCCAGGCCTCTTCCGGAACATTCTGTGTCTTCCGGGGAGAGAATCCGGAGAACGGCACCTTTTCCGTAGTCTATAAGGGCCAGGCTCCCTTTGCAGGGGAACAGGTGCGGCTCAGCGGCCGGTGGGGCGAGCATCCCCGGTTCGGCCGCCAGTTCCAGGCAGGCCAATGGGAGGCAGTCCAGCCCAAAGGGGCGGAAGGCCTGGTGAAGATGCTGGGCAGCGGTGTCCTGAAGGGTGTGGGCCCGTCCATGGCTCAGCGCATTGTGGACCTGTTCGGGGAAAAAACACTGGAAGTCCTGGAAAAGACCCCGGAACGACTGCAGGAAGTCCGCGGCATCGGCAAAAAGAAGGCGGAGGATATCGTGGCTTCCTACGGGGAGCTGAGGGATACCCGGGAGCTGGTGTTCTTCCTGGAAAGCCACGGCATCAGCGGCAACTATGCACCCCGTATCCAGGCCCTGTACGGCAATACAGCGGTGACCCGGATCAGCAACAATCCCTACTGCCTGGCAGAGGACGTGGACGGTATCGGGTTCCGCACGGCGGACGCCCTGGCCCGGAATCTGGGGTTTGATGAGCTTTCTGAAGACCGGATCCGGGCGGGTATCCATTTTACGCTGCTCCAGGGAGCCAGCCAGGGCCATACCTGTGTGCCTGACCGGTGGCTGGTGACCATGGCGGCCAAAGTGCTGCAGGTGGATCCCCTGGAAGTGAGCCAGGTGTTCCAGCAGTTACTGAAAGACAATATGCTGCGGACGGAGGATGTGGGAGATCATCTGTGCGTGTACCCTGAATACCTTTACCGGGCGGAGACCGGAGTGGCCCATCGGCTGCTGGCCCTGCGGGATAACGTGAACCAGCTGTGGAAAGTGGATTACCAGAAGATCATCCAGGAATGGGAACAGGACGAACGGATCAAACTGGCCCCGGAACAGGCGGAAGCCGTAAAGGCTTCTGTGGACCACGGGGTGTTCGTGCTCACAGGTGGTCCTGGTACCGGGAAGACCACTGTGGTAAAGGGCATCCTTTCGGTGATGGAGCAGGCCGGATGCAAGATCTTGCTGGCGGCGCCTACGGGACGGGCGGCCAAACGGCTGGCGGAAAGTGCCGGAAAACCGGCCCAGACCGTGCACCGGCTGCTGGAATACACCCCCAACGGGGAGGAAGGGGATGCCCTCTGGGGGCGCAACGAGGACAATCCCCTGGAGGCTGACGCAGTGATCGTGGACGAAGCCTCCATGCTGGACATCGTGCTCATGTACAATTTACTGAAGGCCCTGCCCCTGGGCTGCCGGCTGATCCTGGTGGGGGACGTGGATCAGCTGCCCAGTGTGGGCCCGGGTTCTGTACTGCAGGACATCATCCGCAGCGATACCATGCCCGTGGTGCGTCTGGAGAATGTGTTCCGCCAGGCGGAGCAGAGTCCCATCGTGCGCAATGCCCACCGGATCAACCAGGGGCTCATGCCCGAATGGGAAGGGGAGAAGGATTTCACCTTTAGGGAATGCGGTTCGGAAGAAGAAACCATGCAGTATGTGGTGGATCTGTACGAGCAGCTTTCGAAACAGGCACCCCTGGAAAGCGTCCAGGTACTGACCCCCATGCATAAGAACCTGTGCGGGGTAGAGAACCTGAATGGCCTCCTCCAGGCCCGGGTGAACCCGCATTCTCCCCATAAGGAAGAATTCCGCAACAGCTTTTTGACCCTGCGGGAAGGGGATAAGGTGATGCAGATCCGGAACAACTATGACAAGAATGTGTTTAACGGGGACATCGGAAAGGTGATCCGCATCCAGGGGGCCTATGTGACCGTGGATTTCCCCGACCGGCCGGAAGGAGAGTCGGTGACCTACGAAGGCGCCGAGGCAGCGGATCTGCGGCTGGCCTATGCGATGAGCGTCCATAAATCCCAAGGCAGTGAATACGCTACGGTGATCATGCCCCTGGTGCCCAGCCACTACATCATGCTCCAGCGGAATCTGTTTTATACAGCCATTACCAGAGCAAAAAAAAAGGTGCACCTGGCCGGCAGCAAAAGGGCCATGCGCACAGCTGTGGAAAATGACAAGACAAGGAAACGGTACAGCCTGCTTGCAGAACGGCTGAAAAGGGAATAAGGAGGTCCTTGATGGTATCCGCTTTGCTCTCTCTCCTCTCCGATTTGTTCTACCCCCATGCCTGCCCCGGATGCGGGGAAGGTGTCCCGGGGATGCTGGCTTTGTGCGGCCGGTGCAGGGAGGGAGTCTATCATCCCCGGCCTTTCCATCCGGGCAGCCTGGGGTGTCCCCATCTGGACGGACTCTTTTTTCTGTTCGACTACGCCGGAGCCATCCAGGAGGCACTCCACAAAGCCAAATTCGACAAACGGGAGGATCTGCTGCCCCGGCTGGCCAGGGAATGGCAGGAAGGGGTGGAGAAGGAAGGACGCTTCAGCTGGCAGTTGCCGGCTGAAGTGCAGCTTGCGGTGACGGCCATTCCCACGGATCCGGCCCGGCGGAAACAGCGGGGCTATGATGTGCCCGAGGAAATCTTTCGGCCCTGGGCCCGGAAAAGCGGCTACCGATGGGCAGCACTGCTGCAGCGGGTGCGATCCACCCGGCCCCAGTTCAATCTGACCCCGGCAGAGCGGAAAGCGAACATCCAGGGTTGTTTCGCCCTGGCGCCCAAGGCGGTGCTGCCTGACATCGTGCTTCTCTGCGATGACATCTGCACCACCGGCACCACGCTGGAAGAGGCGGCCAGAGTGCTGAAACAGGGCGGAGTGAAGAAGGTGTACGGCCTGGCCCTGGCCAGCAGCAACTAGGAATGTCCTGCGTGCAGCGCATCCCGGGCTGCCCGAAAGACCATGTCTACTGTACAGAAAGGAGAAAGAAAGCATGAAGAAAGAATCCCTCCTGGCTGTCGGGTTCAGCCAGGGAACCTCCTGGCTGCGGCTCCTGAAGGTACTGCGGGAATTCAGGGGAGCTGCGCTCCTGACGCCTGTCACCGTCATGGGGGAGGTGGTGTTTGAGGCCATGATCCCTTATGAAATCGCCCTGCTGGTGAACGACGTGAAAGCAGGCTGCAGCCTGGAACGGATCCTCCATTACGGCTGGATCCTACTGCTCATGGCTTTGGCCGCCCTTTTCTTCGGGTATGTGGCAGGGCTGGCCTGTGCCAAGTCTTCCTGCGGATTTGCCCGGAACCTGCGCCGGGATGTGTTCTACCAGATCCAGAAATTCTCCTTCGGCAATATCGACCGGTTTTCTTCCGCTTCCCTGGTGACCCGGCTCACCACTGACATCCAGAATATCCAGATGGCCTTTATGATGCTGGTCCGCACGGCCTTTCGGGCGCCTTTCAACCTGCTGGCGTCTTTTTTTATGGCCTGGTACATGGGCGGCAGCATGGCCCTGTGCTTCCTGGTGGTGATCCCTGTCCTGGCGGTGGGGCTGTATAAGATCGCTATGGTTTCCGTGGCTCAGTTCCGGGTGGGCTTTCCCCAATATGATGCCCTGAACTATAAGGTGGAAGAGAACATCAAGGGCATCCGGGTGGTGAAATCCTTTGTGCGGGAAGAAAAGGAAATCTCCAAATTCGACGAAACCGCCAAAAAGGTGCAGCAGCTCTTTACCAAAGGCGAACGGTATGTGGCCCTGAACAATCCCCTGATGCAGATCTGCATTTACGGGGTCATGGTGTTCCTGCTTACCCAGGGCTCCCGGCTGATCCTGACCACCCGGGGACAGGCCCTGGACGTGGGACAGTTTTCTACCCTGCTTACCTACAGCTTCCAGATCCTGGGTTCTCTTATGATGCTGTCCATGATCATGGTCATGCTGACCTTTACGGAAGAAAGTGTCCAGCGGGTCCTGGCGGTATTAAGAGAACAGAGCACGCTTGTTTCTCCGGATGATCCGGTGGAAACAGCAGCGGATGGATCAGTGGAATTCGACCATGTGGAATTTTCCTACGAAGGCAGTACAGGGGAACCGGTGCTGCAGGACATCAATCTGCAGGTAAAAAGCGGGGAGACCATTGGCATCGTAGGGGGGACCGGCAGCGGCAAGTCCTCTTTGGTGCAGCTGATTCCCCGGCTGTATGACGTTACGGCCGGCAGCGTGAAAGTGGGCGGCGTGGATGTGCGCCGGTACGGGCTGGAACCTCTGCGGGAAAGTGTGGCCATGGTACTGCAGAAGAACCTGCTGTTTTCAGGCACTGTGGCGGAAAACCTGCGCTGGGGCAACCCCCAGGCCACCCGTAGAGAAATCGAAGAGACCAGCCGCTGGGCCTGTGCAGACGAATTCATCCAGCGAATGCCCAGGGGGTATGACACCCGGGTGGAACAAGGCGGAAGCAATTTCTCCGGCGGCCAGAAACAGCGTCTGTGCATTGCCCGGGCCCTGCTGAAAAAACCAAAAATCCTGATCCTGGATGACAGCACTTCCGCCGTGGATACCAGGACGGACCGGAAAATCCGGGATGCCCTGCGCAGCGCTCTGCCCGGTACGACCACCTTCATCATCGCCCAGCGGCTGAGTTCGGTGGAAAAGGCTGACCGGATCCTGGTCCTGGACAAGGGACGCATTGACGGTATCGGCACCCACAGTGAGCTGCTCCGGACCAATGCCATCTATCAGGAAATGGCCCGGTCCCAGAATCTGGCCGAAACCGAAGGAAAGGAGGGGAGAGACCATGAC
>NZ_JBNMIU010000073.1:0-7489 GCF_050873445.1 Acidaminococcus sp.
AACCTCCTGTCCTGTGAGGGAGAATTTCTGTCCGATAATTAATTTCGTACTATCCGTACAGTATACACCGTATGTCCAAAAATTACCCCCTCCGTGTCCAATTTTAGTTTACCACTTCAGTGTTGTTGTCTTCCTTATTATGGCCCCTATAGCGGTATCTTAACTTATTCAGGTACTCCCTATAGGGGCTTTTTTTTAATCGTTATTTATTATATATGAAGAACTAAAAATAAACAAAAGAAAAAGAGAGGACTACCCCCTTATTATGTATCTGAAGTAGTCCCCCTATATATAGCCCTGTATGGTTCTCTCTATATCTCTCTATATCGCTCTATACAGCTCCTTATAAGGTAAAGTTTGTAAAGTGGTCATATTTGGTCATATATGGTATCAAAATCCTTATCATCATAATCTACACCGATAAAGACACCGCCTGTATAGCCCCATATATTCATACTAATTAAATCTTCTAGTACATCTTCTGCATAGCACTTCTTTTCTCTAGCCCTATCATCCTCTATAAGATCAATACAAGAATTAAATAGAGTCATATCATCTGTAGGCCAATTTCTTTCTATTTCATCATAAAGACACTCTGTAATATCTATGGAACCATGAGAAGAAATAAGAAAGAATTTCTGTTTGTCTCTAGCATATTTTAAGGCCGCATGGGTACCCCAATAGCCCTTTAAAAGGAGTCTCTGTAATGATTTATTGCTTATCTGATTCACACAGGATTCAATAAAGATTCTCTCTGCAAAGTTTTTCCCCCCTCTGTTCTCTAATAGGGTCTTTAATTCGGCCTCTGTCTTGATTTCCCCTTTACGTCTGATAATGGTGTTATTCATCATAATAATGATTCCTCCTTCTTAATAAGTTAGCAATATTGCCATTGGTGGTTATCCAAAGGATTATATTTCTCATTCTGTACCTTCATTTCCTTATTGGTATACTCTACATAAATTCTTGTAGTGGATACATCTTCATGCCCTAGTATCTTTTGAAGAGTGAAGAGGTCTCCCCCATTGAGAAGAAAGGTCTTTGCAAAGGTATGTCGCCATGTGTGAGCTGATAGGCGTTTCTCTGGTATCCCTAAGCCCTTTAGGTGTTCTTTCAGGTACTTGAATACCGTATCAATGCCCCCATTGCCTAAGGGAGTCCCATAGTAGGTTATAAGGAGTCTAGGAGTAAAGGCCCCATATTCTTGAAGAACTGTATCTCTCTCCCTAAGATACCTTTTCAGGATACGCCGCAAGGAGACCCCTAAAGGAATTTCCCTTGATTTATCCCCCTTTCCATGCTGTACCACCAAAAAGCCTTCATGAATGTGAATATCCGTTACAGATAACTTCATTGCCTCTGTCTTTCTCATTCCTGTACTGAAGAGAAGGCACATGAGCATATAATTACGATAGCCAATAAAGGTGTTCTTATCAAAACTTTTCAGAATCTCTAAGACTTCCTGTGTAGAGAAAGTCCTTGCGTGTTTCTTTTGGTATTTAGGTTTCCTGATATGTTTCATGGGATTCTCTGCAATGTATTCCCACTCTGTCAGGAAGTTATAGAATACTTTGAGTACCATATATTTGTCCGCTATGGTCACTCCTGCTAAGTTCCTCTTACGGAGGTATTCAAGGTACTTTAAGACACTGTCAGGAGTCGTTTTATCTATAGTCTCTATATGCTCCTCCTGTGTAAGGAATAACATATAGGGTACTAGGCTCCTCCTGTAGTTGTCTATGGTGCTGACCGCTAAATTACTACTGATACAATGCCGATAGAAAACATTTAAGGACTCTTGTACTGATAATTCCATTTGATTCTCCTCCCCTTTTCGTCTTTCTCATTTTCTCCTCCTGTGTTAGGTATAAATTTTGTTCACAATTTATTCACACTTTAGAGGCTCATTTAGACCCTTTTTCACAGGTTTTTACAGGATTTTATAGAAGAAATAGGGAAAATCAGCATGGAATACAGATACATAAGAACCCAAATAGATTTTAATCTTGCGTGTTCCTAAGCACATATAACAAAAAAGACACCCCTTTTGGGATGCCTAATTGTCTACCGTATGTAGAATTTCAAGGGTGACTAAACTCTGAACTACTGATTAATACTAGGTTTACGATTTTCTCGTGTACCTTTAATCTAGTACAGAACTTAACCACTAGAAAAAATGGCGGAGTGGGAGAGATTCGAACTCTCGCGGGGTTTAACCCCCCTAACGATTTAGCAAACCGTCCTCTTCAGCCACTTGAGTACCACTCCATTAGAACCGGCTGACTCGTTTATAATACACCAATCAGCCGATCTTGTCAACAACTTTTTTAATTTTCGATTTCCCGCAGCAATTCGGCCATGTTCCGCTGCTGGTTTTCGGGCTTCACTTCTTCAGAACAGGGCACCGCATTGGCCGCCGGTGCAATGGCGCTGCCGGGCAGCTGACAGTTATAAAAAGATTCCAGCTGCTGGTCCCCGTTGGTGAGGCCGTACAAAATTTCCAGCCCCTTTATGGCCACCTTCACGGGCCGTCCCTGTTCCTCATAGGAAATGGGGCTCAAGGACAGCAGGTACTTGTAGGCCATCTCGGGCATAAGCTCCTGGAGCACCTTTTTCTTGTAGCTGTACTTGGCGTCCAGCACCAGGTAGTTCTCCTTCCCCTTCCCTTTCCACCGCAGCAGGTAATCGGGAGTATAATAATGACCCTCTTCCAGGGCTTTGAAGGCGTAGGTGCTGTTCCGGTACAGATGGATGCCGGTCTGTCCGCTCTCGTCCCGATCGGTGAGCACGGGATGGAAGTACAGGGTCAGCGTGGCCCCGTCCTTTTCCAGGGTGAATACATTCTGATAGCCCCCGGCACCATAAAAGCCCCGTTCCCCTGCACTATAGGTCTGGTGGCGGCTCTCCGCCAGTTGATATCCGGCCTTCCGGGCCAGATCCAGCAGTTTCACCAGGCAGTAGATTTCGAACACGAATGTGTTCTCGTACAGATTCAGCAGCATCCGCTCCCGTGGGAAATGGTGGGTAGCGTTCTGGAGCCACTGGTGGATACACAGATAGATCCGGTAATATTGGGGTACCCGGAAAAAAGGCTCCGTAGGCAGGGGCAGCTGGGAGGCGTCCAGAAGCGTCACCGGCAGGATCTGCCGGTACGAAACGAACATCTCCTGCAGCTGTTCCTGTACCTTGCTGCACCGCTCCAGAAACCCCCGCAGCAGTTTGGCAGCATTCTCATACAAGATTTCACTGCTGAGCAGGTAGCCGTCCGCCGAAGGGCCGGGCAGCTGCAGCCGATTCAGGGCGTCGGTGATTTCCTTCCGTTCCTCCTCCAAATCATAACACAGGCGCTGAAGGAAGCTGAGTACCACCTGATTCTCGTACACGTCCCGGCTCATCCTGTCCTGGGTCATGAGCAGCTTTTCGGGCAGGTAGTGACCGCCTGCGCAGTCCACCCCAAAAGGAGCCTTCCGCAGGTATTCGGGATGGCGCACCATATACTGCAGGGTGTGGGAATTGACGATCTGGACCTTTTCTGTCCAGTCCACCACCTCTTCCGTTTCCAGGGTATGACGGCAGTTGGCTTTGAAATACCCGTAGTTCTCCTCATACACCTGCAGGATTTCTTCGGCCAGGGTCAGCTGGCTGAGGAAATCCTGGAAGCCGGATCCACCGGCCTGGAGAGAATCTTCTTCCAGCAGAGGTGCCTGATGATCATATACGAACTCCAGCATGGCGGCCAGATTCTGCTGCCGGGCGGAAGGCTGGATCAGCACAGGAAGCAGATCCGTGTAATACGTTTCGGTGATGCCATCATCCTGCTGCAGGGTGATTTCCAGCTCCACCAGGCCCATATGGTAGGCAAAGATGGGATACGAGAACAGCACCTGCCGGTGCCGCCGGTCGTACATCCCGTTCAGCGGCTTGCCATTCAGCGTTACATTTACCTCGGCCGGATTCCCGGCCTGGGGCAGTCCAAGGTCGTAGTGCTGGTTTTCCCGCACGCCGGGGTGCCTGGTAGCCGCCAGGATCCGTTCGGCTCCGTAGGGCTGCTGCTGCGCCGTTACGGGCAGGGTAAGCACCGGGCCATTTTGTTCCAGCAGACGGATTTCGTTCATCATGATGATTTAATGGAAGAACTGGAAGAATTTCATCCGCCGGTTCCCCCACTCCAGGATCTGATCCAGCAGGGCCGTACTCTGCCGCAGCTTGTTGCTGGCGCAGTCATCCCGGAACTGGATCAGCCATTTTTCGTATTCCGCCCCATTGCCGCTGAGTTTGGGGAGGATCTTCTGGGCCACGGCAAAGTCCAGGGCAATGATGCCGGGCCGGATGTGTTCTTCGGGTTCCATGAGCCGGGAAGCCGCCCGCCAGTAGCGGTGGATGGCCAGTTCGATCCGCATGCTCAGGTAGATATTCTGTTCAGCCAGGCGGGCCTTCACCCGGTCGTATACATTCTGCTCCACACTGGTCAGGGCACAGTTCTCCCGGGGAGCCACATCGAACAGGTTTTTCAGCTGGAGCCAGGAAATCCGCTGGATCTCCCCGTTGCCCATTCCCCGTCCCACTTCGGGCACGAATTCCGTATGAGGCAGCGTAATGATCCAGGCCCGGTCGATCAGCCGGGGCGACAGGGTCTCGGTGGTATGGTCGTTGTTGATGGTTGCCAGGAAGTGCAGTGTCTCAGGCAGCTGGAACCGGTGACTGTGGCCAAGGTTGATGGTGTGTTCCCCATTCCAGTCATCACATACGTTCATGAAGTCGGCCCAGTAGTATTCCATGGGCGACAGGTTGGCTTCGTCCAGCAGGATATAATAGGGATACTGACGCACCCCATGCCGTTTTTCCCAGTCCAGCAGCCGCAGGCCGTCGTACACGTCCCGGTTGCTTTCTTCAAAGGTCTTATTCAGGGGATTGTAATAGCCGATCAGATCCCGTTTGCTGGTCCAGCCCCGTTCCACAGACACAGGAATATACCGGTTTGCAGTACTCATAAAATCCTGGCCGCCGATTTTCCGGTCGAACTGGGTCAGTCCAAGCACCCTGCCCAGCAGGTTACAGAAGGAAGTCTTGCCGCTGCCCGGGGCTCCGGAAAATACAGTAAGGAACCCCTGGGTGGTGCACAGAAGCAGGTTCATGATCAGGTTGCGGCTGTACTGGGGCCGTTCCTTCTGGATGGCTTCCACCAGGTAATCCAGGCATTTGCGGTTGCTGCTGCCTGACGCAGGCAGAGCGTTGATCCGCCGGGCCAGCTCTTCTTCGCTCTGGGGCTGAGCCAGACGGGCCTGCCGTTCCTGCACCTGGGCAATGGTCCGGCGGTTGCGGCTGCTGAGATTTTTTGCGCTGCCCAGCTGCCGCCACAGATCCGGTACCCGCTCCACCATTGCGGTGATGAAATCCTGGCTCCAGCGCTTGTCCAGATTCTCCAGCAGATGCTGATACAGGAAGTCTCCTACAGCCTTATAGCTGTCCCGGGCAATGTCATCCCCTTCCAGGATGGCTTCCAGCCGGTCCAGGCGCTGCTGGCGGATCGCAGTTGGCAGGTCAGTGAAAAGCCTCTCTTCTTCCCGCTGCAGGAAAGCTTTCAAATCCGCCGGTTTCACCAGATCACCCTGTTCAGCCCGGCAGCAGTTCACCAGGCTGCGCACCAGCACTTCGTCAGTGGCCAGATCCACCAGCTGGCTCTGGGTACCGGCCAGGCGATGGTAGAATACCCATTCGGTCTTTTCCTGCCGACTGGCCCAGGTCCCCTCCGCCGGATAGAATGTCTCGGTCTTCCAGGCATCCTGCGGGCAGGCGGTGAGCAGATACTGGTTCTCGGGCACATCACTTTCCAGATAGAACCCGAACCGCACATTCCGCTGCACTTCGTAGGGACCGGCAATCCAGCCGTTTTCCAGATGGAGCAGCAGCTGCTGGCCCACGAACAGGTTCGGTTCCTGCAGCCGCAGCACCGTATCCGTAGCCAGAGGATCCAGCAGCTGTTTTTCTTCCACCAGGGCATACAGCCCTTCTTCATACGGGAAGCGGAGTTTGCCCGCCTTCAGGGCATCGATGCAGAATACCCGGTAGGCCGTGGAGCGCAGGTTCCCCTGGCTGTCCTTATTTTCTACCAGATCATCGGGAGACAGGTCCAGGAACACAATGTCGTTTTCGTGGAAATGCTCCTCCATGAATTTCTGGTCACTGTGGAGACTGTACCACAGGTTGATGTTCTTATACTGCTCCGCCCGGGGGATCAGTGCGTCGATTTCTTCCTGGGTCAGGGCCCGATACTGGCCTGCGTTCCATACACCCATGGGAGTGAAGTTATAGAAACTGTCCACGATGTTGATGCGGCCCACAATGGTCCGGGAGACAGACGGGGTGAGTGCAGCAGATTCCGGATTTTCGGCAGCAGAGTCTTTTTCCTGAACAGCAGCGGGTACAGCGGCCGCAGGTTTCGTTTCAGGCTGTGAATCTGCCATTTCCGGTTTGGCCTGAGAATCTTCCGATCTGACATAAAAATGTTCTTTCTTCGTCCGTACCGGTTCGGGTGCCAGTTCCGGTTTTGTTTCCGTTTCTGTCACCGCTGCCGGAATGGACTCTTCCCCGCTCTTTTTTCCAGTTTGGACTTCCCGTTTCCGGTTCCGGTCCTTTTTGTTATCCTTCCTGTTTTCTTTTTTGCGGGTTCCCCGATTCTTCTCCTTTTGGCGCGCTTCCGGTTCCTTCCCTTCCGGTTTGGCCGCTTCTTTGACAATTTCTTCTCTGGAAGATTCCCTGGATGCCGCTGCTTCCTTTTCCTTCTTTTCCAACAGCAGGGCTACCTTTTTCTGAGGCCCCACCGGATATGGGATTTCCAGCAGCCGCAGGGCCGCCCAGAACTGATCCAAGGTTACCGCAGCATGGTGTTCCTGACAGAACTGCCGGAAGCGCAGCAGGAAGTCCGCCATGGTAGCCGGATTGTACCCCTGCAGCTTCTTCCAGTCGGCCGGTTTGTCACTGAGGAGCTGTTCCAGGCCCTTTTCCACCTGGTACAGCAACTCATGCAGCGCTGCCACCAGGATCAGCCGGTACTGCTTATCGCCCTTGCGATACAGCTCTGCAGCAAAGGGGAGCATTTTCCGCTTCACGTTGGGAGAATGGCGGTCCAGCCTGCCCAGCTGGGCAATATACTTGCGATACGGACGGCTGTTGCTTTTCATAGGCTTCAAAAGGACTTCCATGGGAGCCTTCTGGAACAGCAGCTTCAAATCCTGGTCATCGATCTGCTCCAGATTTTCTTTCGTGGTTTCCTTCAGAAGCGGGGGAATGGTTTGTTTCGTAGTCTTCATCATAACCTCCGTCATGCAGAAATATAGTAATAAAATTTGACAAATCAAAACTACCCGTATAACGGGTAGTTTGCTCTGCGGCTATAAGCCGCGTTACCTGCCTCGGCCTTAAGGCCCTAGATTTAAAGGCTACCAACCGCACTACATTTCCTGGCAGCCCCTCACTCGAGGGGCTTATT
>NZ_JBNMIU010000074.1:0-7458 GCF_050873445.1 Acidaminococcus sp.
GACAGCCTCAGCGTTGGGATCCAGATTCATCAGCTTGCTAGCTTTTTCCATAGGGATTTTTGCCATTTCGAACAAACTCATTTGTAACGCCTCCTAAAATTTTCAACTTTCCTAAAACTCTTATCTTTGAACCCTTACGAGTTCATTATAGCATGATTCTGAAAATACGCAATTATTTTTTGTATCTTGTATACAATTTCATTTTTGCAAATTATTTAGCAAAGTCAAGATGTGCTTGATTCCATTTCCTTATCGCTTACTTATCACTCCCGCGCATCCAGCAGGGCCAGATTCCGCAGCAGGAGTTTCTTTCCCCGCCAGGCAAAGGCCCGCTCTCCGTATCTTTCTTTAAACTGCCGGTTGGTCAGCGGCTCCAGTTCCTGCACAGTCAGCCGGGACTGGCGCCGCCTTTTGAATTCCGGAACGGGAGTCACTGGTACCTGGGCATTGCAGGGGCAGCAGCGCTGGCATTCGTCACAGCCGAACACCAGGGGCGTCTTCCGCAGGATGATGATTTCCTCCGGCGTCAGCTCCCCCTTTTTCTGGGTCAAGTAGGATTTGCAGGTTCTGTAATCATACCTTCCGCTGCTGAAACACTTCCCCGGGCAGCATCGGGTACAGGCGCCGCAGTGGCAGCATTCTCCCGTATCCGGCAGGTCCGGTTCCAGCGGCAGGGTAGTCAGCACTGCTCCGATGAAACACCAGGAACCCCAGGTCTTGTTGATCAGGCATCCGTTATCCCCCTGGAAGCCCAGGCCAGCTTCTACGGCCAGCTGCCGTTCAGCCAGGACCGAGGTATCCACGACAGCTTCCTGATGGCTCTCAGGCCAGTTCTGTCTCAGCCAGGCGGTAATTTTCTCCAGATACTGCCGGATGATCCCATGGTAATCGGGAAACTGGCAGTACAGGGACAGATTGGCTCCCTCCGCCGGCAGCTGGTAATAAGGGAACAGGATGACCACCGCCGCCCGGCAGCCGGGCAGTACCCCGGCCAGATCATACCGCTCCGGACCTTTTCCGGCAGCCAGGGGGCAGATATCCGTCCGGTGTTCCGGCTCCGTCAGCCGATTGGGAGCAATGCCCACGGCCGTCAGACCCAGGCTGCGGCAGTACTCTTTGATAGGCTGGCTGTCCATGGGTATCTCCTTTCTGACATTTTCAAGTCTTTGAAAAATGGGGTGTGGAAAATGTTTTTCACACCCCATTTTGATTATCGTAAAGATTCACAGGAATTCCTGCAAATGGCCATTGATAATCTCTCCCATCATCTGCTTCATTGTAACATCTCCATGGAGTCCGTCCAAAGCCATTTCCGCAGGGAGTTCCGGTGCCATGACCTCGAAGGGAGCTGCCACATCGATGTGCGGCTGGCTGCGGATGTACGCATTCACTTTGGCAAAAGCTTCCTGCCAATGGGGATCCGAATCCTCGTCGAAAGCCTTCCGGATATTGGCCGGATTGATGGGTGCCAAGGTCATGAGCACCGGTGTGATACCATTTGTCCGACACAGATTCTGCATCTTCTTCAGGTCGGCGATGACATCATCCGGTGGAACCCCGTCCCGCAGGCTGTTGGTCCCGCCCATGATCAGCAGGACCTTCAGATGGAAGGGCAGTACATCTTTTTGGAACCGGTTCACCATCATTTCGCTGGTGTCTCCGCTTTCCGACAGGTTCACCACCGGTACCTGGATGTAGGAGCTGTAGCTGTAGGCCGTATCCGAAGGGCTGAAGGACATGTGCCCGCCCCCGTGGGAAATGCTGTCTCCGTAGACGCCTACCTGGATTCCTTCATCCGTATCCAGAGAAACTTTCTGGGGCAGACTCCACTCACCCACGGGCAGGCCCCGCTTGTCCAGACCTCGAACTCTCCAGTAATAGGTACCGATCCGGGGCTGTTTGTCATACAGATCCGTCAGGCTGGTGGTCTCTGCATAGACCCGATGGGCTGATGGCAGGATCCCGTCCAGATGCTGGGGCATATCATCCAGGATTTCAACTTCATACAGGGCAGCTCCGGGCAGAGCCGTATAGGAATACACCGGATACAGCAGCCGGGTACCGTTATCCGGCTGTGCCACCGGTTTCGGCACTGGAGCATAACGTTGATTCCGCTGCAGAGAAGAGGCCAGCTCAGCCGGCTGAGAAAAAGCACCGATGGGATTTCCATCCATATCCAGGGGACGTACCCGCCATAAAAGCGGCAGATTCCCCTCCAGATCAGGCAGCTGGTTCTCCTTCAGCAGGAGCTGGTTCCCATAGAGTTCATCATTTCGGTAAACAGCAGCTTCCACAGGCTGCTGGGGTTCCAGTTCTTCCGGTACGCGGGAGAAGATTTCCAGTTCATAGCGCACGGCCTGCAGATCTGCTGGCCACTGGAGCAAGGCCAGCTGCGGAGCTGGCTGGCTGTACTGACTCAGGATCCGGCTGGTGCGATGCTGCAGGGTATTGTTGAACTGACCGGCAAACAGCCCTGGCAGCAAGAATGCTACCAGCAGGAACCGCCACAGCCGGCCGTTTTTCATAATGGACTGAAACATCTCCATCCCTCCTTTCGTAATGCCTTATTGTACCAAATTCCCCTGAAAAAAGGAGGTCTGTTCTGTGATTTTTTTATAACAGAAAAGGGAGCTGTGATTGCTCACAGCCCCCTGATATTTTATTCGCCTTTGATGGTTTTGATGATCAGTTTGTTGACCATGCCCGGGTTGGCTTTGCCGCGGGATTTTTTCATGATCTGGCCTACCAGGAAGCCGATGGCCTTATCCTTGCCGGCTTTATAGTCCGCAACAGACTGCGGGTTGGCGGCAATGACTTCGTCCACCATCTTCTGGATGGCACCTTCGTCGCTGACCTGTTCCAGGCCCAGTTTCTTCACCAGTGCAGCAGGATCTTCATCCTTCTTCAGCATTTCAGCAAAAACCTTCTTGGCCAGCTTGCTGGACAGCACGCCCTTCTTGATCAGGGCAACCATCTGTCCCAGATGAGCCGGGGAAACAGGGAAGTCACCGATGCCGCAGTTGTTGCTGTTCAGGTAAGCGGACACATCGCCCAGGATCCAGTTGGCCACGCCTTTGGCATCTTCGGTTTCCGCTGCAGCGGCATCGAAGTATTCGGCCATTTTCTTATCGGCTACAATCAGTTCAGCAGAGTAGTCGTCCAAGCCTTTTTCGTTCATCAGACGGGCTTTCCGGGCATCCGGCAGTTCCGGCAGTTCGCTTTTGGCTTTTTCCACCCATTCTTTTTCGATGATGATGGGAGCCAGGTCGGGTTCCGGGAAATACCGGTAGTCATGGGCTTCTTCCTTGCTCCGCATGGAGAAGGTCATGCCCTGGGCATCGTCCCAGGTACGGGTTTCCTGAACCACATGGCCGCCGTCTTCCAGGATTTCCTTCTGCCGTTCCACTTCGTATTCAATGGCCCGTTCCAGGGCTTTGAAAGAATTCAGGTTCTTGATTTCAGCACGAGTACCGAATTCCTTGGCACCTGCCGGCATAATGGAAATGTTGGCATCGCAGCGCATGGAGCCTTCCTGCATCTTGCCGTCGCACACACCGGTGTACTGCAGATAGGCACGGAGTTTTTCCATATAGGCACGAGCTTCAGCCGCAGAACGCATATCCGGTTCGGATACGATTTCGATCAGGGGAACGCCCGCCCGGTTGTAGTCTACTGCGGAGAAGTCGGAAGTACTGATGGAGGCACCGGAATGCACCAGTTTCCCGGCATCTTCTTCCATATGGATCCGGGTAATGCCGATCCGTTTGGTCTTCCCGTCCACGTTCACGTCCAGATGGCCCTTCAGGGCAATGGGCTGATAGAACTGAGAAATCTGGTAGGCTTTGGCCAGATCCGGATAATAGTAGTTCTTCCGGTCGAATTTGCTGTAGCGCTGGATTTCGCAGTTCACAGCCAGTGCGAAACGCAGGGCATATTCCACCATTTGTTTGTTGATTACAGGCAGAGCCCCGGGCATACCCAGGCAGACCGGGCATACGTGGGTGTTGGGAGCACCGCCGAATTCCGTAGAGCAGGAGCAGAAAGCCTTCGTCTTGGTTTTCAGTTCTGCATGGACTTCCAGACCGATTACGGTAGTATATTCTGTCATTATTTCAACCCTCCCAGAGGTGCCACGGCTTTATGGAAATCCGTAGCCTGTTCAAAGGTGTAGGCAGCCCGCAGCAGGGTTTCTTCGCCCAGTGCCTTGCCGATGAGCTGGGCGCCCACAGGCATGTTGTCTACAAAACCGCAGGGGATGGAAATCCCGGGCAGCCCGGCCATGTTCACCGGAATGGTGGTCACGTCCAGCATGTAGACCGTCAGCGGATCCATCTTGGCATCCAGCGGATAAGCCACCACAGGAGAGGTGGGAGTCAGCAGCAGGTCGCACTTCTTGAAGGCGTCAGCAAAGTCCTGACGGATCAAGGTCCGTACCTGCATGGCTTTGTTGTAGTAAGCATCATAGTAACCGGAACTCAGTACGTAGGTCCCCAGCATGATCCGGCGGCGGACTTCCTTGCCAAAGCCTTCTGTACGGGTCTTGCGCATCATTTCCGGAGCGCTTTCAGCAGCGGTTTCCCGGAAGCCATACCGTACGCCGTCAAACCGTCCCAGGTTGGCGGAAGCTTCTGCCGGAGCAATGATGTAATAAGTGATGACGGCATATTCCGTATGGGGCAGGGACACTTCGATTACATGGGCACCCAGTTCTTCGAACTTCTTGGCAGCCATTTTGATCTGGGCAGCCACTTTGGGATCCGTGCCTTCGCCGAAGTATTCCTTGGGCAGGCCGATGGTCAGGTCTTTCACATCCTGGCGCAGAGACTTGGTATAATCAGGGACAGGAGCATTATAGCTGGTGGAATCATGAGCATCCACCCCGCTGATGGTGTTCAGTACCAGAGCCGCATCCGTCACGTCGCGGGCAATGGGACCAACCTGATCCAGGGAAGAGGCAAAAGCCACGCAGCCATACCGGGAAACCCGGCCATAGGTAGGTTTCAAACCGACACAGCCGTTGAAGAAGGCCGGCTGCCGGATGGAACCGCCCGTATCAGAACCCAGGGACCAGATGGCTTCACCGGCTGCGATGGAAGCAGCGCTGCCGCCGGAAGAACCGCCCGGTACACGGGTCAGATTCCAGGGGTTATGGGTAATCTGGAAGCGGGACGTTTCCGTGGTGGACCCCATGGCGAATTCATCCATATTGGTCTTGCCCAGGAAAATGGCCTCATCTTTCCGCAGGTTTTCGATGACATGGGCATCGTACACCGGCATGAAGTTCTCCAGGATCTTGGAAGCGCAGGTCATGCGCACACCCTTCACACTGATGTTATCCTTGATGGCACCGGGAATCCCGGCCAGGGGTTTGATGGGTTCGCCGTCAGCGATCATCTTGTCCACTTTGGCAGCCTGGGCCAGTGCGTTTTCTTTGTCCAGAGTAATATAGGCCTTGACCTGATCTTCTACTTCATCGATCCGGTCATAGACCGCTTTTGTCAGTTCCACGGAGCTGATTTCTTTCTTGACCAGCTTATCGTGGAGCTCATGTGCAGTTTCTCTATACAGTGCCACTGTTCTGCCTCCTCTTATTCGATCACCCGGGGAACTTTGAAGCCGCCTTCATATTCCTCCGGTGCATTCTTCATGGCATCCTCATGGGACAGACTCTGGACCGGAACATCTTCCCGCAGCACATTGCTGATGGGGAGTACATAAGGAGAAGGTTCGATTCCCGTGGTATCCACTTTCTTTAAGATTTCAGCATAATTCAAAATCTGGTTGAACTGTTCAACGAACTTGTCCATTTCATCGTCCGGAACATTTAACCGGCACAGATTCGCGATATGCTTTACATCATTGACTGTAACGCTCATTTTTTCACCGCCTATCGAAAATCTATTCCAGCGGGCCGTCAATACCCGCTGAAACCAGTTTTACTCAAAGATTATATCACAGGTCGGGCAAATAGAAAACTCTTTGCAGGGCTTTTCCCTGTCTCCATGCACTTCCCCGCCTCTTGACAAACGCCCTTGGGAAACAGTATTGTATAGGATAGTCGATTGTCTATTACAATAGTATATATTGGGTGTGTCCAGCACCCTCCAAGGAGGAAAAAATCATGAAATTCACTACTGCCTGTATCCACGGAAGCGGCCCCAATGATGCCACTGGCGCCGTTTCCCCTGCTCTGTATCTGACGTCCACCTTCGCCCACCCCGGTCTGGGGAAATCCACCGGCTGGGCCTACACCCGGGAATCCAACCCCACCCATGCCCGTCTGGAAAAAGTCCTTTCCACTCTGGAATCCGGTGTCGATGCCCTGTGCTTTTCCTCCGGCATGGCTGCCATCGACGCCGTCATGCGCCTGTTCAAATCCGGCGATCATATCGTGACCGGTTTTGATCTGTACGGCGGTTCTTTCCGGCTGTTCGAGAACACCTACGAACCCTATGGCCTTACGTTCACAGCAGTACATACCAGTGACCTGACAGCTGTAGAAAAGGCCATCCAGCCCAACACAAAGGCCATCTACCTGGAAACTCCCACAAACCCCACCATGGAGATCACGGACCTGAAGGCCCTCAGCGACCTGGCCCATCAGCATGACCTGCTGGTAATCGTGGACAATACGTTCCTTTCCCCTTATTTCCAGCGGCCTCTGACGCTGGGAGCGGATATCGTGCTCCACAGTGCCACCAAATACCTGTCCGGTCACAACGACCTGCTGGCCGGCTGCGTAATCAGCCGGCAACAGGCTGTAGCCGACCAGATGCGCGCCATCTACAAGACCACCGGCGCCATGCTGAGTGTATTTGACAGCTGGCTGCTACTGCGCAGTCTGAAGACCCTGCCCGTGCGCATGAAACAGCACCAGGAAAATGCCCTGTATCTGGCCCAGTGGCTGGAAAAGCAGCCCATCGTGGAAAAAGTGCTGTACCCGGGCCTGCCCGGACATCCCGGCTATGATATCCAGAAAAAACAGGCCAGCGGCTTCGGCGGCATGATTTCCTTCTATGTGAAGAAGGAAACCTATGTAAAGACCATCCTGGAAAGCATCCAGCTGATCCAGTTCGCTGAAAGCCTGGGCGGCACCGAAAGCCTGCTCACCTACCCCATCACCCAGACTCATGCGGACCTGACCCCGGAAGAAGCCGAAGAAAAGGGTATCACCCACACCCTGCTCCGATTCTCCGTAGGCCTGGAAGACAAAGAAGACCTGCATGATGATCTGGAACAGGCGTTTGCAAAATGTAAGTAAGCAGCCCAGACTGAGATAAGTTTCGGATCTCAAGGCTCGAGACTAGGAAAAAACAGGGGGGTGTGAAGAAATGAGAATTCATTTCTTCACACCCCCTATGTTTTTTATCTCTATGGCTCTCTCAACAAAATTTGAGGAGAAAAGAGCATACTTCCCCCTTTCCCCCAAAGATCAGCTTTTTTAATTAAGCTGCCATA
>NZ_JBNMIU010000075.1:0-7176 GCF_050873445.1 Acidaminococcus sp.
AATATCCATTCAGGATATCCTCCTTTCAAAATGAAGTGGTTGGTAGCCATCTTCATTTTACCAAAGGAGGATTTTTTGGTATAGCTAAAAGCTTTCCAGAACCCCACGCATAGCGTGGGGTTTTCAAACCCGACAAGAAAAGCACCACCTGCCTTTGCAGATGGTGCTTTTTGATGACTGATCTCGCATTCATCTGCCAGGAACCGGATTCCCGTTGGAATTGGCACCTTCCCGTAAAAGGGGGTTGCCGCAGCGTCATAGGGCCAAATCCCTCAGCTGCTCTCGATGAAGGGTATGAATTTATAATCCGTATTGTATAGTAAGTGGATAGGATTGTCAAGAGTTTTTTGTAACCGGAGCGGGAACAGTTTGAATGGGTGGTAAGCAGTGGCTGACGGGTATCATTACATCTTCAAATGGGCCCGGCGGGCAATAACGTCCAGCTGCTGTTCCCTCGTCAGATCGATGAATTTCACCGCATACCCGGATACCCGGATGGTGAAGTTGGCGTATTCCGGTTTTTCCGGATGTTCCATGCAGTCGATCAGCTTATCCACTCCGAATACATTCACATTCAGGTGGTGGGCCCCCTGGTCGAAGTAGCCGTCCAGCACACGGACCAGCGTAGCCTTCTGTTCTTCTTCGTTGTGGCCCAGGGTTTCCGGAGCGATGGTCTGGGTGTTGGAAATGCCGTCCAGGGCATATTCATAGGGCAGCTTTGCCACAGAGTTCAGGGAAGCCAGCAGGCCATTCTGTTCAGCACCATAGGCAGGGTTGGCACCCGGTGCGAACGGCGTGTAGGCTTTGCGGCCATCGGGCAGGGCACCGGTGGCACCACCGTACACCACATTGGAAGTGATGGTCAGGATGGAAGTGGTGGGTTCAGAATTCCGATAGGTGTGGTGCTTCCGCAGCTTGGTCATGAAGGTCTTCAGCAGCCATACCGCGATTTCATCGGCCCGGGGATCATCGTTGCCGTATCTGGGGAAGTCCCCTTCCACCTTATAGTCCACCACCAGGCCGGAATCATCCCGTACGGTGGTCACCCTGGCATATTTGATGGCGCACAGGGAATCCACCACATGGGAGAATCCGGCGATGCCCGTTGCGAAAGTCCGGCGTACATCGGTGTCAATCAAGGCCATTTCGGCAGCTTCGTAGTAGTATTTGTCATGCATGTACTGGATCAGGTTCAGGATGTTCACATACAGCCCGGCCAGCCAGTCCATCATCAGGTCGAATTTGTGCATCACTTCGCCATAGTCCAGCACGTCGGACGTGATGGGAGCGTATTCCGGCCCCACCTGCATGTGCTTTCCGTCCCTGGTCAGGAACTTTTCGTCCCTGCCCCCGTTGATGGCATACAGCAGGCATTTGCCCAAGTTGGCACGGGCGCCGAAAAACTGCATTTCCTTCCCGGTCTGGGTGGCGGATACACAGCAGCAGATGCTGTAATCATCGCCCCATACCGGCTTCATCACATCATCGTTTTCATACTGGATGGAAGACGTGGTAATGGAGATGTGGGCTGCGTACTTCTTGAAGTTTTCCGGCAGAGCGGAAGAATACAGCACGGTCAGGTTCGGTTCGGGAGAAGGCCCCATGTTTTCCAGGGTGTGCAGGAACCTGTAGTCGTTGCGGGTGACCATGTGACGGCCATCCATGCCGATGCCGGCCATTTCCAGGGTAGCCCATACCGGATCACCGGAAAACAGCTGGTTGTAAGACGGGATCCGGGCGAATTTCACCATGCGGAATTTCAAGGTCAGATGGTCGATCAGTTCCTGGGCCTGCTGTTCCGTCAGAGTGCCTTCAGTCAGGTCACGGCTGATGTAAATGTCCAGGAAGGTAGAGATGCGGCCCACGCTCATGGCAGCGCCGTTCTGAGTCTTTACGGCAGCCAAGTAGCCGAAATACAGCCACTGCACTGCTTCCCGGGCGTTTTTGGCCGGAGCAGAGATGTCGAAGCCATAGATTTTGGCCATTTCCTTCATCTGCTTCAGGGCACGGATCTGTTCGGCCAGTTCTTCCCGCTGACGGATGATGTCGTCAGTCATGACGCCGCATCCGCAGTTGTCCAGGTCGGCTTTTTTCCTGTCGATCAGGAAATCGATGCCGTACAGAGCCACCCGGCGGTAGTCGCCGACGATCCGGCCCCGGCCGTAGGTATCCGGCAGGCCAGTCACAATGTGGCTGTGGCGGGCCCTGCGCATTTCAGCCGTGTAGGCATCGAATACAGCCTGGTTGTGGGTCTTGTGGTATTCCGTGAAGATCTTGTGGAACTTGGGGTTTACTTTGTACCCGTAGGTTTCTGCCGCTTCTTCCGCCATCTTGATGCCGCCGTAGGGCATGAAGGCCCTTTTCAGAGGCTTGTCAGTCTGCAGGCCCACCACCTGTTCCAGGTTCTTCAGCTTTTCATCGATATAGCCGGGGCCGTATGCAGTCAAGCTGGAGACCACTTCCGTTTCGCAGTCCAGTACGCCTCCTCTGGCCCGTTCTTCCTTCTGCAGTTCCTGGACCCGGCCCCACAGTTTGTCCGTAGCTTCCGTAGGCTCCGTCAGGAAACTTTCGTCACCGTCATAAGGGGTATAGTTGTTTTGGATAAAATCGCGGACATCCACATCGTCCATCCATTTCACACCCTTGAAACCTCTCCAGGCAACGTTTTCAGTCAGCTTGTCCATAAAGCTCCTCCTTGTCAGTTCTTGAATCTTGCGATGGTTCCATCATATCCCATCCGGAATCCTGAAACCTTGATTCCAGTCAAGTTTGTGTAGGCTAACTATTTAAATTTCAATTTTTTTGCGGGCTTACCGGGCGACACGGCTGCGCCGTTCTCAGTAAATCCTTACGAGGTCAGACTGCCCGTAAGATCTTGCGCGCCACGTCCACCTGTTCCCGA
The DNA here is from genome assembly GCF_050873445.1 of Acidaminococcus sp. GTDB lineage: Bacteria > Bacillota > Negativicutes > Acidaminococcales > Acidaminococcaceae > Acidaminococcus. The sequence continues at coordinate 2,903 of NZ_JBNMIU010000075.1, forward strand.
GTGGGCGGCTCCACATCCTTCAGCTGGTTGGGAATGCCCAGTTCTTCCCATTTGTACAGCCCCATGCTGTGGTAGGGCAGTACTTCTACCCGCTGTACGTTGGTCAGAGTGTCAAGGAATTCCCGGGTCCGCCGCAGGCTGGCCGGATCGTCCGTATACCCGGGGACCAGCACCTGGCGCACCCAGATGGGCTTGCGAATGTCCGACAGATACCGGAACAGGTCCAGGATGTTCTCGTTCCCCCACCCGGTCAGCTTCCGGTGGGCTTCCCGGTCCATATGCTTCACGTCCACCAGCAGGATATCCGTCACTTCCATCAGCTGCCGGAACTTGCTGAAGAAAGGCTCCTGACGGGTAAAAGGCTGCCCTGCCGTATCGATGCAGGTGCCGATGCCCCGGGCCCTTGCTTTCCGGAACAGCTCCAGCAGGAAGTCGATCTGCAGCAGTGGTTCGCCTCCACTAACTGTAATTCCCCCTTCCGGTCCCCAGTAGGGCCGGTACCGCTCCGCCTGGTCCAGCAGCTCGTCCGTACTGCGCAGCTGGCCTTTCTGACAGTCCCAGGTGTCTGCATTATGGCAGTACAGGCAGCGCATGCTGCACCCCTGTACGAAAATGATGAATCGTGTTCCCGGCCCGTCAACGGACCCGAAAGATTCAATGGAATGGATACGTCCCTGCATGGCAGTCTCCTCTCTTGCAAAAAAAAATGACCCTGTCAAAGGGTCGTACTGAAACCTTTTGGCAGAGTCATTGTATGCTGTTTTGCAGAAGAAATCCTTGACTGGGGTCAAAGATCCAGGCGGTTTTGTTTCTCAGTAGTTCACCATCTCCATCAGCCCATCCGGATCCAGGAGCCGGATGCTGCTCTGGCCGGTCTTTTTTACGTATCCTTCCCGTTCCAGCTCCTTCAGCTTGCGGCTGATGGTCTCCGGGCGCAGGGCGATAAGCCCGGCCATCTCCTCCAGTCGCAGGGTCACCACGTCCCCTGTCTGGCGGCGGTACCGGTACAGCAGAAGACCTGCCACCCGTTCCTTGGGATCGGCGATGCTCTTCAGCAGGTTCCGCCGGTTGGCATCGTGGAGTTTCTTGCTGAGCATGCCAATGATCCGCAGCGCCACTTCCGGTTCATGGATGGCCTCCTCGAAGTCTTTCCGGGCCAGCCTGCAGCAGTCCACTTCCGTCATGGCAATGGCCGAGGCTGAGTACAGGCTGTTGGGCACCAGTACGCCTTCCCACATGGTATCATGTTCCACAAAGATGCCGGCGATCCGCTCCAGTCCGTCCTGGTCATAGGCACTCAGTTTCACCCTTCCCCTGTGGATGATGAAGATGGCATTGCAGGGATCCCCCTCGTGGAACAGATACTCCCCCTTGTGCAGCCGCAGCCGCTCCGCCCGCTGCAGCAGGGTCGCCACCTTTTCCGGGGGCAGTCCGATGAGGAACTCCACATTCCGTAAACATTCGCCTCCGCATTTTTTGCAGTGGGCAGGGATTTCCGGTTTCATTTCTTTTCTCCGTACAGGGCCCCATAGACTGCCTGGAACCTGGCATCCCGGGCTTTCACAGCCTCCCCGGCCCTTTCCCCGCTGTAGTCGTAGAAACCTTTGCCGCTCTTGACGCCCAGATTGCCCTCCTTCACCTTTTCGGCCAGCAGGGACGGCACGTCATGGGAATCCTCCAGGTCGGGCATCAGGTATTCACTGATGTGTTCGAATACATCCAGCCCGCCGAAATCGATGGTCTCCAGGGGACCCAGGCAGGCCCAACGGAAGCCCAGGCCGTATTTCATGACCGCATCGATGCCTTCCACGCTGACCACGCCTTTCCGCACCAGGCTCAGGGCTTCCCGCAGCACGGCCAGCTGGATCCGGTTGGCGGCGAACCCGGGCACATCCTGCTCCACCACCACCGGTTTCTTGCCAATGGCAAGACTCAGGTCATAAATGGCTCTGGCCACCTCCGGCCGGGTATGGTCATTCTTGATGATCTCGATCAGGGGGATCAGTGTGGGCGGGTTGAACCAGTGCATGCCCAGGAACCGTTCCGGCCCGGTGACGGCTTCCGCCAGCTTGTTGATGGACAGGCCGGAGGTATTGGTAGCAATCAGGGTACGGGCGTCCGCCAGGGGCGTCATCTCCCGGTAGAAAGCCAGTTTGATGTCCAGGTTTTCTGCAATGCTTTCCACAATCAGATCCCGGCCTTTAAAGGCGTCCAGGCTGGTGGTATAAGTGATCTTGTCCGCTGCATCGGCAGAAATCCTGGTCTTTGCCCGATCCAGGGTGGGCTGACGATGGTTCCACAGAATGACATCATACCCCTTCCGGGCGAAGATGTCCGCCATGGAATACCCCATAGTGCCCGCCCCGGCAATGGTGACCTTCCGGACAGCACCCGGCAGCAGCCCTTCAAGCCGTTTGAAGTGCAGGAAATCATCCTTGGCTCCCAGTGAGCGGATTTCATCGGGCGTGACCAGTCTGAAGCTTTCTACCTCATCCTGCTGGATGGTCACATCCTTTTCCGTAAAGGGCGCCTGGAACCGGTAAATATCCACAAAGTAGTTGTTTTGTTCTGCCGGGCTGTCGCTGCGGTAGGTATGGATCAGCTGCCCCTGTTCCGCACGGAAATGAAGGCCTGTTTCTTCGGCCACTTCCCGCAGCACAGCCTGCTGGGAACTTTCACCGGCCCGGACGCCGCCCCCTGGGATTTCCCATTTGAGCGCCGCCCATTCCTTGTCGGCCTTGCGCTGGGTGATCAGGATCCGGCCCGTTTCGTCACACACCAGGGCCAGTACCGTCAGATGGTAGTCTCCCGGATGCATGTGCCAGTCATTGCGCTTCATCTTCCGTCCGGTCACCTGTTTGTCCACATCATAAATATCCCAGTATTCCATACTCTGCGCCTCTTTCTCGATTCATAGCTATGTAGCTTATTATAAAGCATATTCAATGCAGAGTGAAGAGCCAGTGGTCAGCAGTCAGGGGACCCACCACCAGCCGTTATGTTTTTCTCTTCACTCTGCCCTTTATTTCCTGTATAATAAAGTAGATACGACCACAATCGGAGGAATGATCATGGAAGACTTGCATACCATCATCAAAAACATTACCGATGGCCTTTCCGGCAACAACCAGAAGGACATCGCCTACTTAAAGGGCTGCATGACCCTGTACCGGGACCACCCGCTGCACAGGGAAATCACCAAAGCCTGCGGTGAACTGCTGTACAAGCTCATGCCGGAAGAAAGCCGCCAGCACTTTGCGGACATGTTCAGCAAAGCGTTTGCCGATTTCGGTGCCAAGCTGCAGCAGGCCCGGGAGCTCCAGGAAAACAGGGAATACGACAAGGCCGTCGCCCTGCTGGAACCCATGAAACAGGATGCGGAAAATTCCAGCTTGTACCGGTCCGATAAAGAAACGGATGTCCGCAGTTTTGCCGAGCCCATGGAAATGAGTCTGTACGATTTCTTTTTTGCCCAAAAGGACAGAAAACTGCAGCAGGCCCCTTTCCCGTTCCACATCGTGTACCTGCTGCTGGGCAGCATCGAACTGGCCCGGGGCAGCACGAAAAAAGCCCTGAAGTCCCTGGAAAAAGCCCGCCAGTGGGATCCAGCCAGCGTACCTGTGCTGATGACCCTGGCCCAGGCCCAGCTGGCCGAATCCCGGACGGAAGATTTCTATCAGACCACCCTGCAGGCCCTGCGCCTGGCCTGCCATCCGGAAGACCTGGCCGCCTGCTACCAGAACATCGGTCTGTACCTGTTCCTGAAGGATGACTATAAAGGCTCGGCCAATGCCTATTTCCTGAGCCTGAATTTCGGAAAAGCCCAGCCGGAGATGCAGGATACCCTCCGATCCATAGAAGAGAAACTGGGCAGGAAACCGGAACCGCCCACCCATGACCAGCTGAAGGCCTTTGGCGAAAAGTACCAGCTGCCGCTGGGGCCCAATGTGGACGTGCTGCGGATTGCCGCCGGCAACGCCCAGTACCTGCACAGCCAGGGTCGGGACGAAAATGCCCGGTATTTCCTGGATATCCTTCATCCTTTCCTGAGCGAAAAAGACATGGAAACACTGAAGAAACAGTTGGGATTCTGATAAAAAAGGGGCTGTGAAATAATGGTCCCATGAAAACGAAAAAGGACTTTCGATTCTTGCGAACCGAAAGTCCTTTTTCGTGTTAGAATTTAACTGACATGAAAAACCTAACTGTGTATTATAATACTCCCAAGCAGGGAATTTTACCAGCATTTTTTTCTGAGTGCCTAGATATCACAG
>NZ_JBNMIU010000076.1:0-7143 GCF_050873445.1 Acidaminococcus sp.
CTATAATACACAGTTAGGTTTTTCATTGTCAGTTAAATTCTAACACGAAAAAGGACTTTCGGTTCGCAAGAATCGAAAGTCCTTTCTCGTGTTCATGGGGCCATTATTTCACAGCCCCTTTTGATTTCATAGGTCAGAGATGATTTTGCCTATACGTTTTTTGTATGATGCACGAGAATCAATAAGCATTTTATATTACAGCGAATTTCTGCTATGCTGGTGGCAACAGATACAGGAGGGAAAAGCCATGAAGAAATTGTTGATTGTATATTATTCCTGGTCGAACGGGAATACGAAAAAAATCGCCGAGGAACTACAGAAAGTGACCGGCGGTGACCTGGCCCGGATCGATACCAAGACTGCTTATAAGGAGCAGGACTACCAGCAGGTGGTGGATCAGGCGGAAAAAGATGTGGAGAGAGGGTATGAACCCGTCCTGGCGCCCCGGTTCTTCCAGGTAAAGGATTATGATGCCATCGCCCTGGGGACACCTACCTGGTGGTATACCATGGCTCCGGCCATGAAGACCTTCCTCCATGAAGAGAATCTTGAAGGGAAACTGGTCATCCCCTTTGCCACCCACGGCGGCTGGCCGGCCCATGTCCTGGCCGATCTGAAGAAAGCCTGCCCCGGAGCCCAGTTCGGACCGGAGCTGGCGGTGCAGTTCGATTCGGAAGGCGACAGTACGCAGGTGATGCCCCAGAGGCAGGTGGAAGCCTGGCTGGAACGAGTGAAAGCCAGCCTGGCGTAAAAAGGTCGTACTGTGTCCAGTAAAGTCAGCTAAATTGCAGTGTGGATCCTGTGGGAATCCGGAAGGAGGAAATGATGTTTGGACTGGGTGTACCGGAACTGATGATGATCCTGATCATCGGGCTGATTGTGTTCGGGCCGGGCAAGCTGCCCACGATCGGCAGTGCTTTGGGCAAGAGCATCCGGGAGTTCAAGGAGGCCTTCTATGCTCCCGTGGAAAGCCGGGAAAAAGAAGGTGGAAAGGATGGAAAGCCGGAAGCAAAGCAGGACTGATGATATGACCTGGGTGGAGCATATGGAGGAGCTGCGCCGGCGGATCCTGAAATCCCTGCTGGCCGTGGGGTTCGGCATGGTTGTGGCTTTCTTCTTCATGGACTCGATCATGATCTTTCTTACCAGGTCGGCAGGCACGTTGTATTTTTTAAAGCCGGCGGAAGCTTTCATGACCTATTTTAAGGTACTGGCAGTGGCTGGAATGTTGCTGGCCTCGCCTGTGTGGTTCTATCAGATCTGGGCCTTCCTGCTGCCAGCTCTGACACGGAAGGAAAAGAAGATGCTGCTGGCTTTCGTACCCTTTTCGGTGCTGCTGTTTGCCGGGGGCTGTATCTTTGCTTTTGAAATCGTACTGCCCCGGGGCTTGGATTTTTTTCTGGAGTTCACATCGCCGGCGGTACAGCCGCTACTTTCCCTGGAAAACTATCTGGACTTCATGCTGATGCTGGTGCTGCCCTTCGGGGTATTGTTCAACCTGCCTCTGGTACTGCTGTTTATGGCCCTGGCCGGGCTGATCCGTTCCGATCAGCTGCGGAAGGCCAGACGGTTCGTGATTTTCGGCAGTTTCGTGGCAGCCGGTATCTTGACACCGACTACGGATATCGTGACCCAGAGCCTTCTGGCAGTACCCCTGATCCTGCTTTATGAACTCAGTTACGGCATGATCCGGTTTGGGCTGAAAAGATAGGGAGCGGGGTGTGAAAAATGCCTTTTTCACACCCCGATTTTCATACATCTGATTTTCACACTTATAATAGAAAAATCGTATTTTTAATAATATATTATAAGTATTTAACATGACAATGACGGCATGCTATCCTATAGGCAACAAAAGGAAGGAGCTGAAAAACTATGCAAAAGGCACTGCGCCACTCTTTAAAGACCAGCTTGCTGGCTCTGCTGGTGGTGCTGCTGCTCCTGGGGAGCAGCTGTACCGTCCGCCGGAGTCTGGGGCTTTCTACAGATACTACGATTTCCCAGGATGAAACAGCCCAGGCGGCTCGTGTGGATCTGGGGCTGCTTCAGTGGCAGCAGCGGTTGGATGCGGTTCGCAGCGAAGTGGAAATCCTGGATGGGATCCCTGCCAGCCTGGATCCGGATCAACCCAGTCCGGCTGCCATTTACCGGAACGGCCGTGTGTACGGCAGTGCCGTCCTGCTGCCCATGGATGAACTGAAGAGCAGGCAGAAGCAGCCCCTTCTTTATTATCGGGTACGGGCCTACGATCTGGACGGCAATCCGGTGGGCCCTTATTCCCAGCTTCAACCGGTAAGGGGCAGTCTGCAGACGGTGACCCGGAATGCTCCCGTGCCCCGCAGCAGGATGGAAGACAGCAACGGTTCGGAGCTGCTGTACCCGGTATATGCCTACACGGGCAATCCTGGTGCCACCCAGTATGAGGTGGAGGTGACGGATCATCGTCCGGAAAATTCCAATGGCACGGCACCTTCCCGGTATCGGGTATTCGCACAGACTACGAAGCTGACGGATCTGTACGACGAAAAGCCCCGGATTGGCACCTATTACTGGCGAGTGCGGGGGATGGATGACGATGGCAATCCGGTAGGGGAATGGAGCAAGGCCCAGAAGTTCACGACTCTGCCCAAACCGGGCATCAAGGTGGGCATCTATGGTGACAGTATTTCCCACGGGGGCGGTCATCTTTCCTACAGTCCAGTGGATTACGCCTACAGTTACAGTCATTATTTGGAATTTCCCACCGTCAATCTGTCGGAAAGCGGAGACACCAGTGCCATGATGCTGGAACGGTTTGACAGGGATGTACCGGCCTTCCGGCTGAAATATCTGCTGATCATGGGCGGGTCAAACAGTCTGCGGGCCGGCGTTCCGGCGGAAGATGTAATCCGGGATCTGGACGCCATTGGGGAAAAAGCCCGGGAACGGGGCATTACTCCCATCTATCTGACCCTGCCGCCCATTAACCCGGCCAATATCGATAAGGCTTTTGACGAACCTACGTATGAAAACTGGCGGCAGTCCTTTGCCCAGGTCAATGACTTCATCCGCAGGCAGGATCATATCGATGTGGCGGCCCAGTTCGACCAGTCGGCGGATCTGCCGACGGAACTGGCTCTGGACGGCATACATGGTGACTGGAATATGAAACAGATCATGGCCCAGGCCATCAACACGGCCATGGCAGGACGGTTGTAAAGGAGGAGAGTGTCCCATGCATGAAGTCATCTTGAACCGCTGTCGGCGGTTCTTCGGCTACATTATGGGGTTCCTGCTGTTCTATGCACCCTTTGAAGGGTTTGCCCGGCTGTTCCGGATCCTTTATCTGCCAGCCCGGCGCTACAGTTTCCACGAACCCTGTTTTCGCATTCCTCTCCACTATCTGCTGGAGGGGAGAATGGACCTGGCAGGTCCCGTTTCGCTGACAGGAATCGCCCTGCTGGCTCTGTCGGCTTTTTTGCTGGGACCGCTGTTCTGCGGCAAATTGTGTCCGGCGGGAGCTCTGACGGAGTATCTTTCCTATCTGGTGCCCCGGAAGCTGAAAATCGACTGGAGCAGGCATGTCCCCATCACCACGCTGCGGTACGGCTTCTTTATCGGCTTTTTGGCAGCTGTCCTGGTGGGTATCGATGAACACTGTTCCTACTGCAATTTCGCCGTGTTCGATAACCTGATCGGGGTGATCCGGTATGGACGGCTGCCGTACTATAGTTTCTCTCTTCTGGTGAACTTCCTGGTGTGGTTTGTAATCCTGGGCATCTTTTCCATGGGAGGAAGAGGATATTGCAATTTCTTCTGTCCGGTGGGGGCCATGAATAACCTGCTGTATGTGCTGCGCAGGCGCATCCCTTTTTTGCCCCGGATGAAGGTGAATCAAGACAAATGTGTGGGATGCGGCCGGTGCGTCCGTGTGTGTTCCATGCGGACTATGAAACTGAAGGAACAAAAAGTGGTCATCGACCCCTGGCGCTGCAACCTGTGTCAGGATTGCCAGGCTGTGTGCCCCCAAAAGGCCATTTCGTACAGAAAGGAAGGGAACAGCCATGGAATGCCATAAACTTCTGGGAGGTGCTGGGGCCGCCGGTACTTCCTTTGTCCTGCAGCTGGCGGAACGGAACAGTGGCCTGCCCGGGTGTACGGGCAGTTGTGGAGCCTGCGGCGGAAGCTGTCTCGTGGCGTTGGGAGTCACGGCAATGCTGGGCCTGATGGCATGGCGGAATCATCGGGAAACAAAGGAGCTTGAACATGGACAGACGTGAGTTTCTGAAAGTAACGGGTGCCGGCATGCTGACGTTGTTCCTCAGCGGCTGCGGAACGCTCATGGCACCCAAACAGGGAAAAGCGACAATCCAGGTTAAGCCTGGACAGGTATCAGGAGGTAAAAAAATGAAAATCGTTGTGATTACCAGCAGTCCTCATCCGAAAAACGAATCCACCTCTATCTATCTGGCTGACCGGTTCACTGCCGGGGCGCAGAAAGCCGGCCATGAAGTATTCACCTTTGATGCGGCCAACAGCAGCACGCACCCCTGCCGGGGCTGCGACCAGTGCCATATGGATGGTCCCTGCGTTTTCAAAGACGATATCGAAAACACCCTGATGCCCAAGATGCTGGAAGCAGATCTGCTGGTTTTGACCACACCCCTGTATTATTTTGGCATGTCGGCCCAGCTGAAAACCATTGTGGACCGGTTCTATTCCCGCACCGGCCGTCTCCATGGCAAGAAATCCATCCTGATGGCTACGGCTTACAACAGCAATGACTGGACCATGAGTGCGCTGGTGGATCACTATGATACTTTGGTGAGATATATGGAATGGCAGGATGCCGGTAAGATTCTGGGAATCGGCTGTGGTTCCCGTTCTCTGGTAGAAAGCTCAGATTTCGGCAATCAGGCAGAACAACTGGGGGCCAATCTGTAACTCGTAAAAAGAGAAGAATCCGGGCATCCATGCACGACGCTTCTAAGGTTTACTTCAATCCGGGGCGGCTTTCGAAAGAGTCCATCCAATGGGAAATCAACGGCAGTTTGAGACACCTGGGCACTGGGTATCTGGATTTGTACATTGATGCAAAGAAAGAGAGGAAATGGTATGAATCGCAGAGAATTCTTTAAAACTTCCGGGATGGGGGCCTTGGCCTTGCTCCTGAGCAGCTGCGGATTCTCAAAGCAGGCGAGTTCTTCTTCGGAGCTTTCCGGAGGAAATCTGGTCGGCAGTAAAAAGAAAGTAGCCGGTACCGGCGGCGACAGGTATATTCCGCCAGAACAACGGCAGGGCAACGAATCCGTTGTTTATTTTACGCGCGACCTGTCTGCGGCGGGCCTGCTGAAGGCTTATGAGACCATTGCCGGGAGTATGACTGGTAAAGTGGGCATCAAACTGCATACGGGAGAACCACACGGTCCTAATATTATTCCCCGGCCCTGGGTGAAGCGGCTGCTGGAAGCGAAACTGCCTGGAGCCAAAATCGTGGAGACGAATACCTATTATGAAGGTGCCCGCTATACTACGGAAGATCACAGGAAAACGCTGGCTGTGAACGGCTGGGATTTTGCTCCTGTGGATATCCTTGATGAAGAGGGAACTGCCATGCTGCCCGTTAGGGGAGGCAAGTGGTTTACGGAAATGTCTGTGGGATCCCATTTGCTGGACTATGATTCTCTGCTGGTGCTGACCCATTTCAAGGGGCATACCATGGGCGGGTTCGGCGGTTCCGACAAGAACATCGGCATTGGCTGTGCGGACGGCCGAATCGGCAAGAAGATGATCCATTCCGGCGAAGGCGGCAGCCAGTGGGGCATTGGAAAGGAAGAATTCATGGAACGGATGACAGAATCTTCGAAAGCAACAGCAGATCATTTCGGCAGCCGCATTGCCTACATCAATGTGCTGCGCAATATGTCCGTCTCCTGTGACTGCGAAGGGACAGGGGCTCAGCCCGTGGTAACGCCCAATATTGGCATCCTGGCTTCTGCGGACATCCTGGCGGTCGACCAGGCCTCGGTGGATCTGGTCTATGCGCTGCCGGAAAAAGACCGCCATGATCTGGTGGAACGGATGGAAAGCCGTCACGGTCTGCGCCAGCTGAGTTATATGAAAGAATTGGGCATGGGCTGCGACCGGTATGTGCTGCTGGATTTGGACCATGGAAGCCAGCCTCTGACTCTGGCAGATGCGGTGAAGGATGTGAAACCCTTTGCGGGGTAGGAAAAACAGATACGGTAACGGGTATGGCCGAGGAAAAATAAAGAATTATGCATTTTTGCTATTTCAAGCAATGAATGATAAGCATTTAACATAGCTGAAAGGATTTGCTATGATAGGATTGAAGGAAGACCCAAAGGAGGAATCATGATGAACGAACGCTTGAAACAATTTTCTGGTTTTGCGCTGGCCCTGGTCATGACGACCTGTATGGGCATACATTTTGGGGAGGCGGCAGCCATGGAAAACAAAACGAAAAAACCGGTCAAGATCGTACAAACTGCAGGCAGAGACGCACTGGGGGACTTCGCCCCGGACTTTGCCCGGTACAATGATGATATCCTGTTTGGAGAAGTGTGGAGTGCCAACGACAAACTGAGCCTGCACGACCGGAGCATCGTCACTGTATCCGCTCTGATTGCCCAGGGCATTACGGACAGTTCTCTGAAATACCACATCAGCTCTGCAAAGAACAATGGTGTGACCAAGGAAGAAATGGTTCAGATCATTACCCAGCTTGGCTTCTACGCCGGTTGGCCCAAAGCCTGGGCTGCATTCCGGCTGGCGAAGGAAGTTTATGGGGAATGAGGTAAACATCTATGGATAAAACATTCCGCGAGAATCTGGTGGCAGCCGGATGTCCGGAAGAGGTGATCCAAAAGATCCAGCAGCTGGATGGAACGCAGCAGACCCTGGAACTGCGGAGGTACCGGCGCTGTCTGCTGAAAAAGGTGCACAAGGAACAGGCGCGGCTGACGAACCTGGATTATCTGCTGTACCAGCTGGAAAAAAAAGCATAAAAAGGGGCTGTGAAGAAATGAGAATTCATTTCTTCACAGCCCCTTCTTTTTTTATCTCTATGGCTCCCTCAACAAAATTTGAGGAGAAAAGAGCATACTTCCCCCTTTCCCCAAAAATCAGCTTTTTTAATTAAGC
>NZ_JBNMIU010000077.1:0-7037 GCF_050873445.1 Acidaminococcus sp.
AGTAATGTTCCATCTGGGATACGAGTTTGATGAAAATGATGCACATGATGTGAAGTTATTGTGTGAGACACTTCATATCGAAATTCCAAATGAGTATAGATAACTGCAAATAACAGTTTGTAGGGGAGTTCTGATACTCCCTTATAAAAATGGCTATTTATCAACTGTTTGTTGTGACATAGCCTTCGACAAAAATTCATTTGCACATTTTTCGTATCAAATTTTCTGAAAATCAAAATGCACAACATTTGAACGGTAGGTTAAAGGGTATCGTTCTATAATTTGGTAATCGTTCATGATTTAGATGACAAAAGACTCCGTGCAGACTTTATCAGTTTGCACGGAGTAAGACACGATGGATTTATCAAGAATCTTGATGATTTTCACATTCGGGGACACGTTCCATGATATCTCCAATGTTGCAGTCCAGAGCTTCACAGATACGTAAAAGAACATCGGTAGTCACATTTTCACAACGACCCATCTTTGCAATGGAAGCTGAACTGACATTGCTCATCTTCTGAAGTTCCTTCTTTTTGATGTTCCTGTCAATCAGCATTTTCCATAATTTATTATAAGAGAATTTAGATTGTAGTTCTTTTTTACTTCTGCTTGGTTTCGTCATCTTGTTTCTCCTTATTCCAGGCCCATCCAAAAAGCTCATTGCCGCCAGGGGATAACTTGAGAACAGCATTTTTTTCAATCAGCTGTCGGGTAGCCGGGCTGTAGGAATCTAAGGTGTCATAAGCCATGAATACCTGTTTTCCATTTTCTTTCTGTTGGTCATAAACATCAATAATTCGGCTGAAAACAGGTTTTTCAATATTTTTCAGAAGTAGGGAATCGTGAACTAAAAATGGAATGGATGAGATATTCAAGTTGGCTAAATCAAAGGTGATAAGGCCTCGGGTTTCAGCTCCTGTACCTCCATCGTTTGGTGTATGAAAAGTATATTTATCCATTCTTTCAAGATGAATAACTGGCGGCAAATGACTACTATCATTTAAAATCCTAAGACTGATTTTGCTCATTTCATGGTTCAATTCAAATTCAATGGAAAGTAACTGGTCTCGAGTAACAGCATCTCTTGTTTTTGCATAATCATCGGCAATTTTACTCAGCCGATTCAGTTCATCAAAGTTTTTGTTGGCTTCACGCAGATTGTTGATTTCTGTGCTTATCTTAGCAAATTCCTTTAATATTGCATCAGAAACATTCGGGATTTCTTTAATATCTGTTATTTCTTTTTCCAAGCCCTTGATTTCGATAGTCAGCAGATTGTCCGTTGTAACAAGATCTTTTTCTGTTTCCGCGAATTCCTCCGAAAGTATTTTTGACAGCTGTTGATGGAACTTTTCGATTTCCTCCAGGGCGTGGAAGTTTTCATTCGGAAAAAAATGTTCAAGTTCGGTGAAAGTACGCTTAAAACTTCTTCGCTTGCCGGTCATATCTCTTCGTACATCGGTCAGTTGTGATTGGACAAGGGCTTGCTGACGACGAAACTTTACAAGCCTTTCTTTTAGAAAAGAAATTTTATAAGCAGTCATACTGTCAAGATCTAAAAGGCCCTGGCTGTTATTTGTATCTAGCTTTTTTTCTTGTTCTTCTAATTCCGCAATACGGCTTTCATTTTCTGCTTTTTGACGTTCATTTTTGGCAGCAGGAATATGATTATATTTCAGCGTTGTTTTACGGAATGCTTCTTTTTCATCTTTGGCATCAGCGGCCTGGTTGATCTGTTTTTCTACTACTGCATATCGATTGAGAAGACGCATGTAACTTTTAATTGAATCCGCTGCTTTTTCGTTTTTATGGGTTTGCAAAGGATGTTCTACGTCCAGAGTGTCCCTTTTATAAACGCGGATAAATCGGGAAATAGCTCCCCGCCATTTAAGCCCAGGAGCTGTCAATCCATATTTATCCGATAGAAATTCTCCATATGATTGCACGGTCATTGGCTTTTCATTAAGAAGAGGCACATAGTTGGAATCACATCTGATGATATCTTGGTAATGAATTGTATTCCTGGCAAAATGATACAGATGATCGTCAAATTCAAACGTAAAATTTATTGTATGTTCTTTGACGTTTTCTTGGACATCCGTACATTTTTTCACATAGTCTGTACCTCCAAACACGAAATCAAGAATCATAAGGAAAGTAGATTTTCCTATTGAATTTGATCCGTTATCATCCCCAATAACTACATTTAGACCGGGATGGAAGCGGATGGGCTTTCTTTGTTTATTATGGGTCATAAATTTATCGCACTGGATTTCAACCAACATAATGAAGCACCCCCTCGCGAAGCTCTATTTTATGCAGAGCATATAAACAATCGAGTAGTTCGATGAATTCACTAATATCGCTGAGCTTTTTCTTCTTTAATGCCGCATAAACTTCTTTGGGGGTCATGTCGGTATTTTCAAGGAGCCCAAGAACTATAGGAAATTTGGCAATCGTACTTTCTTTATAGGGTGTTACTTTACTTGGTATTTTCATTTATGGAACACCTCGCAATTCTGGATGAAAAAAGATACAACGATATCGCTGGCCAATTTGCTTTCACTATCTAGGCCGGCCTTGTTCCGTATCCATTCTGAAAGATAGTTGATAACTTCTGCTTGTGAGAGTCCGGCTTTTTCTAGTTTATTAGAACTTATCCGTATTTCAGATGCGATAATGTCAAAATCGCAGTCGGATTCTGAAAACGTTTTTTCAATGTATCGATAGTATTGGACTACTTGCATCTGTGTTTGCTTTTTTAAAATAAAATTCTCAGGAGCAAATTTTTCTTCGATATGGAGAGCGTTATATTCCAGATCAACTAAATCGGAATCATCTCTGATTTGATTTAGGGAAGAGAGAATCGTTCGTATATCATCTTCTAGTTGGAAAGTGCTTATTGCTGTTTTAGCTTTATAGCTTCGTGAAAGTGTTTCTTTGACTTCACGAAGCTTTTTGTATTCTTCAAGAGTAGGATTTAGAAGATAGCGCTCTGAGCAATCTTTGTCCAAGGCAATAAGATTTTCAGGCTTATTTCCCTTAGCCGGTGATGGCACAGCATCTTCGAATTCTGATGCTGTAACTTTATCAAGAGTATCCGGAAAAATCTGCGTAATCCGATATCTTTTTACGGGATGGCCCTTTACGGTTTCGACTAACTTTCGTTGGCAAACGGGGCATTCAAAATTTGCTTCTGCTAGCAGGGGAATGTCTTCATCAGAAACAGAATCATCGGCTTTTTTATTAGGCCGATTTAATGCATAGAGAAAAGTTGAAGCTAGAAAGTGTGCATCATCACCAGCCTCATGATATTTCATGAGGTCTTTTCGTTTATCAGGGGGAATAGTTTCATCTGAGTCAATAAGCCTTATGAGGGCATCAATAGTGTCAAATTTCAGATGCGGGTTGAGATCATTCATTACCTCGTCACGAAAATAATCAATTGTTTGGTTGATAACCGTTTTTTCCATAGATGCTTGTCTGAGACTATCAGGGACAGGGATTATCTGATTTGCCAGTTGACTGATTTTTTTTGAACTAAGGCTGTCAATATGGTAGCCATGATTAATGACATAATCCTGATCATTGATTGAATTCAACAAAAGTCTACCAGCAGACTCCTGCTTGTCATTTTGTTTTAATCCAGGACGCAAAATTTTTATATAGGAAGATAAGTTTAGTTCCTCCATTACCTGGAACCTCCCTTCTTAGTCTGAATGGAAAAAAGACGGAAAAATGATGGCAAAACGAAGGCAAATACTTTTCGGCCATAATTTCTTAAGATAGATGTGAAATCGGAAGATGATGCACTGATTCTCATCCATTATAACATGGACATGCTTTCTAATAAAAGATGATGCAATCACATCTGTTTATCGTTTAGCTGATCAGTTTTTATTAGAAGACATGATTGATGGCATTGTGGTTTATAAAGAAATACAGTCTGAACATTGATACGGCAGCAGGCAAGCCTGCTTCCATATGAGTGCTCAGGCACTCGAAAAAAATCTCTGTAGTCCGAGATGCGCATGAGGACGATGGGATGCATAGACAGTCCTGGATCACCGCAGTGATGCGGTGGGCAGGACTGGAAATGCCCCCACCGTTTGTTTCCGTGCGCCATTTTGGCCGTTTGGGACCTGTGGGGACATTCCCCGCAGGTCTTTTTGGCATCCCTTCGTCCCCTGGCACGGACGGAAAGGATGCCAAAAATGAAAATCAAAGTCAAACACTACAGTTGGGACGAATCGAAAGCACCAGTGGTCACGGTAGTGGAAGTCCCTGAAGGTGACTGCCAGATCATGATCGAGCGGGATTACGAACTGAGAAAACAGGCGGCAAAGGAAGGGGAAGAAGTTACCCGGCGCAGCGCCCAGGAAATCATGGACGAAGAATTCAACAAGCCCCTCTATAACGACTGGCGCAGGGAACATCGGAGAAGAAGTGAGTTCCCGAATTATCAGGGAAGGGATGAAGAAGATATCAGCTTGGCGAATCCCATCGAAGATGCTCCTGATACCTGCGGTTGTGCAGTTGCTGGGAGCGGATGCAAACGGAATGGAAAGGCAATGCCGGATATGAGTCTTGTGAGCCGGGATGAAGTGGAACGGGATCGCGAAGCCAGCGATGAAGAGACCAAGCAAACCATCAGGATCGCATTGGCCAAGAAAACGGAATGGGCAGAAGCTGTCATTGCTGTCTATATCGATGGAGAATCCGTCCGGGCATATGCTGCCAGAACAGGTGCCAATGAAAACAATATCACCCAGAAGCTGAAGCGAGCAAAGAAAAAATTACAGGAATTTTTTGGAAACCGTCAGATTTGACGGGTTCTCCTGGCTAATGAATAGGAAAACAATTCCAAACTTACTTTCAAGGAGGTCATCAAAATGACTACAACAAAAGACTTCATTTATAACGGGATGAATGTGCGGACGGCTGTTGTGAACGGAGAGCCATGGTTCGTGGCCGCCGATGTGTGCCGCATCCTTGGTATTGCCAACCCCAGCGATGCTCTTTCGAGGCTGGATGACGATGAAAAGAATACCCTAGTTTTAACCGAGGGTATTCCTGGCAATCCGGAAAAACGTGTTGTGAATGAGCCGGGACTCTACACCCTGATTCTCAGCAGCCGGAAACCTGAAGCCAGGGCATTTAAAAGATGGGTAACACACAAAGTCATTCCTTCTATCCGCCAATCCGGTCTGTATGCAACGGAAGCTATCCTTGATAATCCGGACCTTGCCATTGCAGTCTTTACTAAGCTCAAGGAAGAACGGGAACGGCGTGAATCCATGGAACTTTTGGCAGCTGCTCAGAAGCAGCAGATCGCAGAGCTCCAGCCGAAGGCAAGCTACTACGATCTGGTCCTTCAATGCAAAGATCTGGTTCCGACTTCGGTCATTGCAAAGGATTATGGATGGTCTGCCCGGCATATGAATAACTGGCTCCATGAACACGGAATCCAGTACAAGCAGGGAAAAATATGGCTGCTCTACCAGAAATACGCTCCCATGGGGTACACCAGCACCAAGACATACAGTGTTCCCGATAGCTATGGCATTCCCCATAACCGCACTTATATGTACTGGACCCAGAAGGGACGACTGTTTATTTATCAGCTGATGACGTCCGAAGGCAACTATCCGCTTATCGAAAAGGGGCGTGGCGACAGTGGAGAAATTTAACCAGGAGCATTATCAGGATCCTACTCCGCAGAGAGCCCTCAGTGCTGTCGAAGCCCAGCGGAAGGCACTCCGGGCTTACCGGCCTCTCGTATATATCTGTTCCCCGTATTCCGGGGCAACGGATAAAAATATCCTGGCAGCAAGGCGGTACTGCCGCTTTGCCTTTGAAGAAGGGTACCTGCCCTTGGCTCCGCATCTCCTCTTTCCTCAGTTCCTGGATGACCGGGATCCAAAGGAACGGGAGGCAGGGCTCCATTTCGGCAACATCCTCATGAGTCTTTGCCGGGAAGTGTGGGTGTTCGGGGATACCATATCTCCTGGCATGGATGCGGAGATTCGGCGGGCCAGATGGAAGAACTATCGGCTGAGATTCTTTAACGAAACCCTCGAGGAGGCAGAAAGATGAGATTTACGATTTACACGGCTGACTGTACCGGCAACGAACGAAATGCCATATATCCTAATAAAGCAGTCATCACAAGCAGCAGGGAACTGGGGACGGCTGCTGCTTTCGACCACGTTTGTGCGGCCTATAAGGACAACTACCGGAGCCGGGATAACTTCCTGGCTTCCGATGTGGCGGTGATGGACTGCGACAACGACCATACGGAAAATCCGAAGGAGTGGGTGACGGGAGAAAAGCTCCTTGCCATGCTGCCAAACGTGGCTGTGGCCATCGTCCCGTCCCGGAATAGCGGGAAAGCCAAGGAAGGCCGGAAAGCCCGGCCCCGGTTCCATGCGTATTTTCCCATTCCGGAAGTGCAGGACGAAAAAGCCTATACGGCACTGAAACAGGGAATCCGGGAGCAGTTTCCCTTCTTTGACGGCCAGGCCCTGGATGCGGCCCGGTTCCTGTATGGCACGGAAGTGGTGCCGGAAGAAATCTTCTGGCAGGAAGGGGAGCGCACCATTATGGAATTCCTGGCCGGACTGGAACCTGCGGAACCCAGCCGGACGGAAGCTCCCTTCTATACAGGAAGCTCCATCCCGGAAGGCAGCCGCAACAATGCCATGTCCCACTTTGCCGGCCGGGTGCTGAAACGGTATGGGGATACGGACAAAGCCTATGAAGCCTACCTGCAGAGGGCCGAGAATTGCGACCCCCCTCTTTCGGAGAAGGAACTGGGAACCATCTGGAAAAGTGCCCTGAAATTTTACAGGGACAAGATTGAAGGCAGTGAAGGGTATGTGCCTCCGCAGGAATTCAACAATCCCTATCCCGGATGGAGCGAGCCACTGCCATTATCACGTTTCACAATGGCTCCATTCCCGGTCGATGCGCTGCCGCAGCCGATTGCTGATTATGTGAGGGCCGTAGCGGAAAGCACACAGACACCTGTGGAT
>NZ_JBNMIU010000078.1:0-6891 GCF_050873445.1 Acidaminococcus sp.
AAAATTCCCTGCTTGGGAGTATTATAATACACAGTTAGGTTTTTCATGTCAGTTAAATTCTAACACGAAAAAGGACTTTCGGTTCACGAGAATCGGAAGTCCTTTTTCGTATTTTTTGGGGGCTTATTTTTTCACACCCCCCTGTTTTTGATTCACTTTATATACTTTCTGTAAGCCTTCTCCAATCTTTCCAGCCCTTCCTCGATATAGCAGGTTGGACAGGCCAGATTCCAGCGTTCATAACCTTCGCCCTGCTTTCCGAACACATACCCTTCATCGAAGAACAGCTTGGCTTCCTGATGATTGATCCGTTCCAGTTCCCGATAATCCAGGCTCAGTCCGTTCCATTCCATCCAGAGCAAGTAAGTCGCTTCCAGTTCCTTTACCTTGATCTGCAGGAACTTCTCTCCCAGGAACCGGGTAACCAGCTTCCGGTTGGTATCGATCACTTCGATGCATTGATCCAGCCAGTCTGCACAGTGCCGATAAGCTGCTTCACAGGCCACATAGCCGAGGATGTTGCATTTGGCATTGATACTTTCTTTCTGCAGATAGTCCATATATTATGCCCTCAAATGTTCATTGGGAATAAAAATATCGGATTGGCGTACCCCAGCACGGTGGTATCGATTTCCCGCTTCAACGCTTCTTTGATCTCCGGGGCTGTCTCCAGCTCCATGTCTGCTACAGAGGGAAAAATGCTGATGATAGTAAAAATAGGCGACAACAGATAGGCAAGGACAATCCCTGTCCCGGCCATGCCGATGACAACACCTGTGGAAGACATAATGCCCGCTCCCACGATCTAGCCAACGGCAATCGCCATAAGATCCCAGAAGCCCAGATTCCGGATCAGCTTGTTTTCCTGCCGAACTTCACTCATAGAAATACCTTCTTTCAAACTGGAATAGAAATGGCCATTTATTTTGTTAAGTTGATTAACTTATTATTTAGAATCTTAACATTATATCCATCGGTTATCAAGAATTTTCTCTAAATTCACTTCAATTTGGTTTCCGTTGCGGATCCACTCTTTTATTACTTTCTATAGCAGCGGATTTTCTGTAGTTTTTCTCGAAAAAATCTGGTATGCTATTATCTACAGTACAAAAAGAAAGGAGCCCCTTCAAGGTGAAAAAACTTCATCCAGCTGCAAAAAAGGCGGATATCCTGTCCCAAACGTCCATGCTTTATATGGCAGGGAACTTTCCCACAGATTATGGAACCGGGGAAAAATATACCCCGGCAGAAGTCCATTTATTGGAATATATCGTCGACCATCCCGGTAAAACTGTAACGGAGCTTTCCCAGGATTTTGATAAAACAAAAGCTGCGATTTCCCAGATGATGAAAAAAATAGAAAATAAGGGCCTGGTACGAAAAGAAGATGCGCCTGACAGCCGAAGGAAACAGCTGTATTATGCTACTGAAAAAGGAAAAGACCTGAACCATGCTCATGTGAAATACGATGACAGGGTATTCGGTTCCACACTGGCTCTTATGGAGAAGCGTTGTACTGCAGAAGAAATCGAGACCTGTTTCAATGTACTGGAACAGTTCATCCTGGCAAGGAGACAAAAGCACTATCTATCCTCCAAAGGATCCGATTGACCGTTATTGAAAAAAAAAAGCTGTGGAGAAATGGCAATCCATTTCTCCACAGCTTTTTAGGTTGGCCAGTCTTTTATTTCATCACCAGCTGGCTCAGGTCGGCCACCTGGTTGACCTGTTTCTTCACCTGATTCAGCAGGGCCAGACGGTTGTTCTTCACCTTTTCATCCTTATCCATGACCATGACAGCGTCGAAGAAGGCGTTCACCGGTGCAGCCAGCACATCGTTGGCAGCCAGCAGGTCGGCGAATTTCCGTTCTTTGGCCAGGGCAGCCGTTTCTTTTGCTGCCTTTTCCACAGCCTCGAACAGGGCCTTTTCCGCGTCATCCTGGAACAGTGCGGCATCTACAGATGCTTCTACTACATTGTTCCTGCTGATATTCTCCACCCGGGTGAAGGCCTGGATGCTGTCTGCAGCCTTGGTGCTTTCCAGATAACCGGTGAGGGCAGCTGCCCGGTCGAAGATTTCAGCCAGGTCATCCAGCCCGCTGGCTCCCAGTACAGCGTCCACTACGTCGTAGCGCACACCCTGATCCAGCAGCATATTCTTGGCCCGCTGGGCGAAGAAATCTGCCACTTCATCCAGCAGCTTGGCTTCGTTTGCCACTTCCACCGGCAGATTCTTCAGTGTTTCTGCCAGAACGGCCCGCAGGGGGAAATGCACCTTGCCATCAGCCACGATATTCAGGATACCCAGAGCCTGACGACGCAGGGCGTAAGGGTCCTGGGATCCGGTGGGAGCCATGCCCCGGCTGAAGGTGGCCACGATATTGTCCAGTTTATCAGCCACGGCCAGGATCCGGCCTTCGCTGCTTTGCGGCAGTTCGTCACCGGCAAACCGGGGCATGTATTGTTCCCCGATGGCCTGGGCCACTTTTTCGCCCTCGTTGTCCAGCAGAGCATATTCCCTGCCCATGGTCCCCTGGAGTTCAGTGAATTCGGTGACCATGCCGGTGACCAGGTCGGCCTTAGACAGGAGTGCTGCCCGTTCCACAGCTTTGGCATCCACAGGAAGACCGGTTGCCTTCACCAGTTCATCGCACAGTTTCTGCAGCCGTTCGGTCTTGTCGTACATATTGCCCAGTCCATGCTGAAAAGCTACTTCATGCAGGGCTTCCCGATGCTGTGCCAGGGATTTTTTCCGGTCGTTGTCGAAGAAGAATACGGCGTCGTCCAGACGGGCCCGCAGCACCCGTTCGTTGCCGTGGGTCACGATGTCCAGATGTTCTTTGCCACCGTTGCGGACAGTGATGAACTTGGGCATCAGCTTACCGTCTTTGTCGAACATGGGGAAATACCGCTGGTGGTCCCGCATGGGAGTGATGATGGCGCAGTCCGGCAGGCGCAGGTACTTGTCATCGATATGGCCGCACAGAGCCGTGGGCCATTCCACCAGGAAGGTGACTTCTTCCAGCAGATCCGGAGAAATGGCGGCTCTGCCCCCTTCAGCAGCGGCCAGTTCTTCGATTTGCTTCCTGATGATGGCACGGCGTTTGTCCACATCCACCATGACGAAGTTGTCTTCCATGGTCTTCACATAAGAGGCAGCATCAGGAATAGTGATCAGGTGATTGCTCAGGAAGCGGTGCCCTCTGGCCTGGTTGCCGCTCTTTACATCATTGGCTTCTACCGGGATCACTTTGTCATCCAGCAGAGCTACCATCCAGCGGAAAGGACGGACAAAACCGAAGTCGTAGTCAGCCCAGCGCATGGTCTTGGGGAAGGTCAGGGAATGAAGGATGTCGTCCAGGATGGCCGGCAGCAGTTCTTCCGTCTTCTTGCCTGCCAGATGTTTGATGGCGTATACATAACCATCTCTCTGCACCAGATCCTTCACATCCACTTTCTGACCACGGGCAAAACCCTGGGCAGCCCGGGTGGCATTGCCGTCCTGATCGAATGCAATCTTCAGAGACGGCCCCTTGCTTTCCACCGTGCTGTCTTCCTGTTTTTCAGCTACGTCAGAAGCCACGAAAGCCATGCGCCGGGGCGTGCCATACACCTTGACATCTTTGAAGGGGATGCGGGCTTCTTCCAGCTTTTTGGCAGCCAGTTCCTTGTATTCTTTCAAGATGCCGGGCATGTATTGGGCCGGCATTTCTTCCGTTCCGATTTCATATAATAAATTTGCCATGATCTTTTACCCTCTCTTCAGCATGGGGAAACCCAGTTTTTCCCGTTGTTCTACATAGGCCGCAGCGCACAGACGAGCCAATGCCCGTACCCGGGAGATGTAGTTGGTCCGTTCGCTGACGCTGATGGCGCCCCGGGCATCCAGCAGGTTGAAGGTATGGGAGCATTTCAGCACATAGTCGTAAGCCGGACGGATATTGCCGGTGAGGATGACCCGTTTGGCTTCTTTTTCGTACTTGTCGAACAGATCGAACAGCAAATCGATATCGGCGATGTCGAAGCTGTACCGGGACTGCTCCACTTCGTTGGTATGGAATACATCCCCATAGGTCACGTTGCCCACCCACTGCAGGTCGTAGACATTTTCCACACCCTGGATGTACATGGCCAGCCGTTCCAGGCCGTACGTGATTTCCACAGCCACCGGCCTGATGTCGATGGAACCTACCTGCTGGAAGTAGGTGAACTGGGTGATTTCCATGCCATCCAGCCAGACTTCCCAGCCCATGCCCCAGGCGCCCAGAGTAGGGGATTCCCAGTTATCTTCCACGAACCGGATATCATGTTCTTCCGGATGGATGCCCAGTTCTCTCAGGCTTTCCAGATACAGTTCCTGGATGTTGCTGGGAGACGGCTGCATGATGACCTGGAACTGATGATGCTGGTACAGCCGGTTGGGGTTATCGCCGTAACGGCCGTCAGCCGGGCGGCGGGAAGGTTCTACATAGCACACGTTCCAGGGTTCAGGCCCCAGTACCCGCAGAAAAGTAGAAGGGTTCATGGTGCCGGCGCCCTTTTCCACGTCGTAGGCCTGTGCCATGATGCAGCCCTGGCTGGCCCAGTACTTCTGCAAGTTCAAAATGATGGTTTGAAAATCCATTTTCTCTCCTCCTATACAAAAACTCCCGTCTCTGTAATATAGACAGGATACTCTACATTACAGGGACGGGAGGTTGTTCCGCGGTTCCACCCTGTTTGCTGCCCAAGGCAGCCTCTCTTGTGAAGCGAACGCTCAGGGATGCCAACCCCCTCATTGCGTATTACAGAGGAACTATAACAAATCCGGCGGGAGTTGTCAAGAGAAAGTCAGTCTCTAGTCACTAGTCCTCAGCCAAAGGAAGCCAGCAGGCGCTGGCAAAGCAGTTACCACTCCTCATCAAGCAGGAAATCCCGGATATTTTTATGGATGATCCCGTTTTGACTCCTGTCGATTTCATCCATAGAAATAACGTATTTGGGGTAATTGTCACGGATTTTCTCATAGACACCGAACTCCCGCCGGACGGTTTCCTCGGAAGCCAAAAGATAGGTGACCTGGATATAGATTTTCTTTTCCTGTTTCTGGGCAATGAAATCGACTTCTTTATCCTTGAATTTACCGACTGTGACCTGATACCCTCTCCGAAGCAATTCCAGGAATACGATATTTTCCAAAACCAGATTGATATCCCGCAGGTTTCCTCCGAAAACAGCCTCTCTGATTCCATGATCAGCGATATAGTATTTTTCCTGCACGCTGAGCAGTTTCTTTCCCACAAGGTCCTGTCGTTTGACGGGATAAAACAGGAAAGCCTCTTCCCCTGCGCGAAGATAATTCATAACCGTTTCCGGTGCTACTTTGCGTCCCTCATTTTTAAGGTACTTCGAAATGGTGGTGGCCGAAAAAGTCTGGCCGATATTGGCAGTTACGTACATCAGAATCCGTTCCAGAAGATCCACATCCCGGATGGCATTCCGTTTGATGATATCTTTCAGTTCCACTGCGTTATAAAGATCCTGGAGATATTGCTTTGCCGCTGTCTGGTTGTACTGCAGTTCTCCCAGATAAGGCATGCCCCCTAACAACAAATATTGGCGGAAATCTTCGTTTACGGAAGTAGATGGAGTAAGCGTATGGACCATTTTCATGAATTCACGAAATGAAAAAGGATACATAACGAATTCCACATATCGCCCGGCTAAATAGGTTGCCAATTCACCAGACAGAAGTTTCGCATTTGACCCTGTAATATAGATATCGGCATCCAAATCCACCCGAAAAGAATTAATTGCCTTTTCCCAATGCTGCACTTCCTGGATTTCATCAAAAAAAGATACACCTTTCCCGATAATGACTTTGTTTTCTTTACTACTTCCTGATACAGTGACTGTGCCGTGCAAAGAGGGGCAAACGCCAGGAACTCAAAATTATAAGAAAGCATGTGATCTTTAGGAACGCCCTGTTTCTCCAGCTCCTGCTGGATTAATTGCAGCATAATGGATTTTCCGGAGCGGCGGATTCCCGTAATGATTTTTACTAAATTTGTATCGATAAAAGGCAAAATTCGATTCATGTATAACTTTCGTTGAATCATATTTTCTCCTTTATTCAATTATAACTGTTAAAGTATATGTTTAGTTGTATTTTATCAGTTATAACTTGCAAAATCAATTTATGATTATCTGATTAGCAGTAAAAGCAAAATTCATTTTCTCAAAAAGCGGTTCTGTTATAGACAAGTTTCCTTCTAAAGGAAAATATGAGCCGAAACAAGATAAGATTGCTCTCATTGCCAAAGCTCTCAACGTCAGCCCCAGCTGGCTTATGGGATTCGACTCACCAGAAAAGGAACACTGTTACGTAAACTTGGAGACAACACGGATAGCCCAAGAACTGATGGATAATCCCAATGGTCGTGTCCTCCTCGACGTAAACAAAGGTTTATCTCCGGATGATATGAAGATTGTCATTACCCTCATCAATGGACTCAAAGCAAAGAACGGGAAGTTACATAGACATCATCAATAAATCCTTGTCCGATAAAGAAAAAAACAAGAAATCACCTATTGTCCAGCCGACTGCTTTATAAACTTATGGTGATTCCCTGTGTGTTGAGTTCTTCCTCTACACCATTTTGCAGATAACTCAGAAGACAAAGAATATCAAGTCAAGCCCATTGAAACTTTAATCAACGAGGCAATCATCTATCAAGACCGGATGGATGTGTATTATTTAAAATAAAAAAGAGGTTCTATAATAAATGTTGGGGTCTTGTGGACTTCCTGTTCACAAGACCCCTATGTTTTATATAAAATAAGACATACCTAAACTGAATTTCAACTCAACCACCACGAAGAACTGAAAGGAGCATAGATATGTCTCGTTAT
>NZ_JBNMIU010000079.1:0-6875 GCF_050873445.1 Acidaminococcus sp.
GCTGGGGGAAGAGAAGCACAATCTTACGACTCCAGAAACTCCGGCTCATGGACATACAGTCGGAGACAGCGGAAATCATCGTCACTGGTCCTGCGGGGCATTGCCTCGCAACTTCCAGTGGGATGTCTGTGAAGGCAATGATGCACCTGTGGCCGTAGGCTATGGCGACGGCTGTTGGCATGGTAATCAGGTGGACGAGCATACGTCCTGGGATGGAAATCATTCCCACAACCTTTCCCAGACGGGTGGCGGCCAGCCGCACAACAACATGCAGCCGTCCATCGTCGTGTATATGTTCCAGCGGACAGGATAGGGGGTGAGGAATATGGCTGAATGGTTACAGATGGTCGCGTCTCTGGTATCGGTCCTGATGCTCTGTGGCGTCATTTTCCATTTCAGTGTCATCAAGCCGCTGAATGAATCGGTACGGAGCCTCCTGGACTGTATCGCAGAACTGCGCCGCCAGCTGTCGGATACGGAAGCCAAGCGGCAGAAGATGGCGGAACGGCTGTCCCGGGTGGAAGCCCTGGCGGAATATGCCCACCGCAGGCTGGATGCCATGGAACAGCGGCAGCCGGAACAGGGGGGACGGATGTGAGTTTTTCTGTAGTGCAGAACCGGATCCGCATGGATTCAGCAGAAATCCGCCTAATCATCTGGGACAGGGTGACGGGAGAACATTTCACATTGGGGGAACGGGACGAGCTGACCTTCACACTGAAACGCTGCCTTACTGATGAAAAGCCTGTCCTGACCAAGACTCTGGGACAGGGCATCCGCCGGGAAGGAACGGAGTGCTTCCTCGTGTTCTGGCCGGACGATACGCGGCGGCTTCCCTGCGGCCGCTATGTCTATGATGCGGAGCTGGTGCGGGAGAACGGGTACACCGATACCCTTATCCTGCCACGGCCTTTCTTCCTGGAGAGGGGCGTGACAGACGATGGCACATAAGGGGAATAGCCTTATAGGCATCCTTTCCATGCCATAGGCCCCATCCGGGGACTATCAGGGAAAGCGCATCGTCCCGTCCGATGAGGAGCAGGTTGTCATCGCCGACAGCGGCCATGCGGCCCTTTCCTGGGTGACGGTAGCTGCCATCCTGTCGAACTATGGCAGGAGCAGCTTTAATGGCTATTAGTTGAAAGTTGAGTAAAGGAGCAATCAGAATGGCGAAAAACGTAAAGATCAATTCGGTCGTGTATGCGGAAGTGCCGCAGGTTTCCATCCCTCTGGCAGAAGGGCAGGGGACGGCTGTCTTTTTTTATACGACTGGGGCCACGGCGGCAGCTGGGGATATCCTGACAGGGAAATCTGCCTTTATCGGGAATGGCTTCGTCGCCGGATCTATGGCTAATAACGGAGCCGTCAGCGGCGGTATCAGCAAGGCCGACGGCGCGTATGCCATCCAAGCCGGATTCCATAACGGCAAAGGAACTGTCAGCATCAGCAGCGAGGAGCAGAGCAAACTGGTCAGAGGGAACATCAAGACCGGCGTGACGGTTCTTGGCGTGTCTGTCAAATCCAGCGTCGTTGATACAGGTGATGCCACAGCAGCAGCTAGCACTATCATCAGCGGCAAGACCGCCTACGTCAATGGCACCAAGGTGACCGGGAGCCTGACGACGGTGACGGTATCCCAGGACGGTGCTGACCATCGAGTAAGGTGGATGTGAAACTGGCCAGGAACAGCTACAGCGGAGTGTCATCCGTCCTGATTCCGCTGAGAAGCGGCACCATACAAAGTCACCATCCAGCAGTCGGAGCATCAGACGATTTCCGCTGTCTTTACGCCGCAGATTACCAGCTCGGTATTGTCTTTGGAACGGTCTGGCAGTACCTCCTAGAATCTGGCATCGGAAACGAAGGTGGCCCTGGGATATGCGTTCCAGATCCGGGTGAAGGTAGATAAAGGCTGGATTAGTGGCAGGGCTTCCGTATCGTGAAATTTAAAGAAGGGCCTGATTTGTGGTGATGCAGTGATAACTGTGACGGATGCTACGCACATCCCGACGGATATCACCGTTCCGGATGGATATACCCCGGTGTATCTGTACCAGAACAAACTGTATATGGATGAATCCCTAGACAGTCCTTTGACATCCAAATCGCAGATTGCATCAGGAAGCAGCCTTTATGTGGTGGATATTTCTCATGATGCTACCTCCCTGTATCAGCTGCTGGAGCCATCCAGCGAAAACAAAGCAGGCGTTGGCTGCGATGAAATCTGTGTGGATCTCAGCAATATCACGAAAAGCAATATTACCAATCTGGGTTCAGTGTTCCTGGGTAACGGTAATCTGGAATCGGCTGATCTGAGCGGTTTCGGCGATATTAATGCGCTTTACAGCCTGTTCGCCTACTGCACCAGCTTGAAATGTGTGCACTTTGATACTTTGTGTAATGCCGGGAAGGGCGAACCCAATACGTATTATACCTTTTCGACCTGCAAGAACCTGAAATACCTTGTCCTGGACAAGGTGAACGTGGACTTTGTTGTAGAGAATGTGAACGATGTCGAACGCGGCATTCCTGGCAAGACAAAAATCCTAGTTCCCCGGGCCGCATTAGGTACCTACAAAACAAACAGCCATTGGAGTGTAGCGTCTGACCGTATCCTGGCCATAGAGGATTTCGATATCGTCCGCAAGGACGGCGCCGTGACCGTTACGCCAAAGGCGGTGTAAGTCATGTTTGAGAAAGTGAATATCCCCGACTGTATCGTTATCATCGGGCTGGTCACAGCACTGATCCTGGCGATTTTCTATACCCTCAACGAGCTGGTCATGTCCATCGCCTCTTGCTTGCTCGGTTACATCGGCGGCACTGTGAAGTCCGCCGTTTATCAGAAAGGAGAAGAAAAACCATGAAAGTATTCCTGAATCCCGGCCATTCCGACCCGGGAGCCGTCAATAGTGAAAGCGGTCTGCGTGAGTGCGATGTTGCTTTGGCAGTCGGTCAATCTGCGGAAAGTTACCTGAATGCGGCAGGAGTAGCAACAGAACTGCTCCGGTCTAACAGCCTGACGGAAATCTGCGAGGCCGCCAATGCCAGTGATGCCGACATCTTCGTGTTCATCCACTGCAATGCCGCCGAAGCTGAAGAAGCCAACGGCACGGAAACCTGGGCCTGTATGTCCTCACGAACACCGACATGCCCGCTGTCTTGGTCGAGCTGGTCTTCATCACCAATCCAGATGATGAAGAAATCCTGGCCAATGCTCAGGAGGCCCTGGTCAGAGCCGTGGCCAGGGGCGTCACCGATTATGAACAGCTGATTCTAGGAGGTAAATGACCATGAACCGTGAAGAAATCAGGAAAGCTGTCGCCGATGCCGTCGTAGGCTTTGCCAGGAGCGAAGCCGAAGCAGCCATCAAGTCCATCGACCTGGATGACGTCCAGAAGCTGGTGGAAGCGTAGATGAAGAACCTCACAGATCCGCTGGAAGCAGAAATCCAGACCACCACCAGCTGGTGGGTGAAGATTAGGAACAGGCTGTATATCACCTTGATACAGCAGGCGGTCAAAGCCATTGTGGCTGATGTAAAACAGAAGATTGCATGAAAAGAGCCGGTACGGGACATCGGGAGGGATATTCCATACCGGCTTTTTCTGTTATAATGAAAAAATAAGAAATACAGTGTTTGTTTAACTACTAGCGGCAGCTATTGTAAAAAAACAAATGTGAATATCTATTATCATCACTTCCGCACCAAGTCATGTCTTAAGGAGGATAAGCTATGTATGAAGATAAACAAAGTCTTTTGGAAGCATTCCGGTATTATGCTAAACAACAATTAACAGAAATAGTAAGGCATAACAAAGATTATAAAAAGCAGGCGTCTGCTATTAATTCCAGTATTAAGAACTACAAGGATTTGTTGTTATCTCGATTGGATAATACCGCCCAGATAGAACACTGGTCGAATGAACGAAAACTTAATTCAATTCTATTATTAGATTACACAATGTATGTGGTTATGCTTGAGTTTAGAAACAAGGTTTGGCCATATGAATATATGGCATTCGCACGTCGAATTGGTGAATTGTGGGAACCGTTTTGCAAGGAACCATTCTATTACCCGGTAAAACGGCTATCGATTATTACTCCTCCAGAATTTGATGATGTGCAGGCCAATATTAAGCAAAATGTATCTGCATATGTTAATAGCCTTAATGTTGACTCTGCTACTAAAAGGAATTTGCATTATTATTACTCTATTCCTTGGAAAATGGTCGATAGTGGCGGCATCAAACTGGCTCTTGACCTCCATTTTAATCAAAACGGCATTAATCATAATTGTGATTTCAAGAGTGGCTTTAGCTCGAACGAAAAGGGAAATACAAACCGCCTTTTACTTGTAGCAAGCATATACAAATTTCTTGATGCTAATGAACAGATGATTCTTTTTGTTAGACAACCAGAAGCGCAAAATAACCATTACCTTCAAACTTTAAAAAATTCGGGTTACTGGGATGTTTATTGCGCTCAAGATACTTATCAGGCAATTTACGCTTACACAGGATTCAACCTCAGAAATTGGCTTGATAATAATGCAATATGGGAAGCTGATGTTGATGATCAACTTAGGAAACGGCTTATAGATCAGAATATCCTAAATTACTTGATTTGGTAAGATATAAGCTCTACTATTACTCAAGATAAAACTAAGGATATAGGAGGACCCACTTTTGAAGAATCTATACTGTGCCTATTATACAAATTCCGAACCCATTAATAAATATATGGTTAAAATGCTGCACTTGAACGACGGAGAAAAAATGCTTGAGCCAAGTGCCGGGGAAGGCGTGTTTGTTGAATCTGTTCTTTCAGAGGATGTCACGGATTTACAAATTGATGCACTCGATATAAATAAAACAGCTATAAATATATTACACAAGAAATTTGACGATATTGGTGTAGTCAATATCAAAGAAACAAATACTCTTTTTGATGAGCAACTTGATATTTATGCAATGGTCGGGGGATATTATGACAAAGTTATCGGCAATCCCCCGTATGGGGTTTGGCAGGAGTATTCTAAAAGAAAGGCTTTGAAGAAAAAATATCCTGGCTATTATGTTAAGGAATCCTACACACTATTTTTATTACGCAGCTTAACTCTATTAAAGGAGGGGGGACGTTTATCATTTATTATTCCAGACACCTTTTTATATTTGAATTTGCATAAAGAGATTCGAAGAACTTTGTTACAGAACTCATGCATTGAGGAGATTTTGATATTTCCTTCAAAATTTTTTCCAGGGGTAAGCTTTGGATATTCAAATTTGAGCATTATAACGCTAATAAAAACATCTTCGGAGGAAAAAGCGCTCAATAACAAGATTAGAATTATTAAGGGTTTTAAAGATGTTAATGAACTCCCAGATGTTCTTGAAAATAAATTTTCAGATTATATTCATGTTTATATATTGAGACAGTCTGAAATTTTAGCCAATCAAAATTCACGCTCTTTATTATCGGACAATCCTGACATTAATCTTACAAGGGCAACCGTTCATTTGGGTGACATAGCCGATGTTGTCACAGGCCTTTATACGGGAGATAATAAACGCTTTATTGCCTCTAGAGATAAAAGTGTAAAAAGAGCAAAAAATTATAGTATCGTAGATCCAAACGAAATATCAGAAAAGGCAGACTTAACAGGCATCCAAGAACTGAATAAGCATTATGTTCCATATATTAAAAGCGCATCTAGTATCCGGTATGCAAGGCCAACTGATGATTGGTTTGTTCAATGGGATAAAGGCGCCATCGATTTTTATATTAAGAACAAGAAATCACGATTCCAGAATTCAGCATTTTACTTCAAAAAGGGCATTGCCATCCCAATGGTAAAAGCAAGTAAGCTAAGAGCAACATACATGAATAATCGGGTTTTTGACCAATCAATTGTAGGTATTTTCCCACGAGAAGAGAAGTACTTTTTCTATATTCTCACAATCATGAATTCTGATATAGTTTATGATATTATTAATATGATTAATCCGACTGCAAATAACTCATCAAATTACGTAAAACAGATACCATTTGTGAAGCCTTCTGATAAAGAATTGTTAGAAATAAACCAGTTAGTGGAGCAAGCAATAAATTATGCAGAAAGCCAAAATGGTACTGCTTTAGATAGTGTTTCATCACAACTGAATGAAATAATAAATGATATTTATATGAAAGGGCTGAATTGACCAATATAGACTGGCTTCGTGATAAACAATATAAAGAAAGCGTTGCAGAAGTACGCAAATACCAGCAGTGGCTACTTGTATATGAAAGTG
Source organism: Acidaminococcus sp. (assembly GCF_050873445.1). Taxonomy (GTDB): domain Bacteria; phylum Bacillota; class Negativicutes; order Acidaminococcales; family Acidaminococcaceae; genus Acidaminococcus. The sequence goes on from NZ_JBNMIU010000079.1 coordinate 6,294, forward strand.
TACCGGGATCTGAGTATAGAAAAGATTGCAAGATATTTAAAATATCGGATGCTCACATGGGCATCCGTATTTTTTGCCCAGAAGTACTTAACGATAGCTGTTCTGTCCTATTACTCCTGAAAGCTAAATTTTCAGGAGGTGTCCTCGATGACGGACGAACAGAAACAACAGATCATTGCCTTGCGCCGGGATGGGGCGGGGTATGGAAGGATAGTGGCACAGCTCCAGCTTTCCATCAACACGGTGAAGTCATTCTGTCGGCGGCACAGCCTGGCGGCGAAGTCGGCAGCCTCAGTTTGCGAGCAGTGCGGCAAGCCGATTGAGCAGAATTCGGGATGGAAGTGGAAACAGTTCTGCTGTGATGCCTGCCGGAATAAGTGGTGGAACGCACATCTGGAGCTGGTGAAGCGGAAGGCAGTCTACACCTATACCTGTCTGGCTTGCGGGAAGGGATTCATGGTCTACGGCAACAGCCATCGGAAGTTCTGCTCCCATGCCTGCTATATTGCATACCGATTCGGAGGGATCCGCCATGGATAAGAGGCCGTTTCAAAATGAAACAGCCTTCCAGATGGCGATATA
>NZ_JBNMIU010000080.1:0-6696 GCF_050873445.1 Acidaminococcus sp.
CTTGAAATATCCATTCAGGATATCCTCCTTTCAAAATGAAGTGGTTGGTAGCCATCTTCATTTTACCAAAGGAGGATTTTTTGGTATAGCTAAAAGCTTTCCAGAACCCCACGCATAGCGTGGGGTTTTCAAACCCGACAGAAAAAGGGGATGTGAAAAAACATTTTTCACATCCCCGTCACTCGCTACCATTCACTGATCACCAGCTGATGCAGGCAAAGATACTGGACCCGCGAAGGATGATTCCACACTCTTTTTACCTCGTACCCATTTCTTCCACATACTCCCTGATCCGCCGCAGCCTTTCATCCGTTGCCGGATGGTCGGACAGCATACGGCCAAAGAAGCTGAGCCGGGGGTTGTGATACATGGTGTCGATCTTGGCCAGTCCCTCGTACAGTTCCGGGCCCAGCCCCACCTTGCAGGCATAGGCGTCTGCCGCATATTCGTCCTGCCGGGCACAGTACCGGTTGAACAGGATCAGCGGATAGGTCAGTACCCAGTTGCCGATCTGCAGGAAAAAGTTCATGACCAGGCAGAAGAAGCCCAGAATCCAGCCGATGAAGGGGATGATCTGAAGCACTGTCATGAACATCAGTACCATCCGGTAGCACCAGAAAGCCACCCGGTTGGCCAGGGTCATGCCCCACAGGAGCAGCAGCTTCCAGGTATGCCCTTTCTGCAGGTGTCCCATCTCATGAGCCAGCACCCCGGAAAGCTCATCCACAGTAAAATACCGGAACATGGGTTCGTTCACCACGATGTTGTTGTCACCCAGGGCGCAGGCGTTGACGGATTGATCAGGGTTCACATACAAATGGAAATCCTGTCCTTCCAGGCCGCCCCGCTGCAGGATTGGCTGCAGGGCCTGTTCGAACATGTCCCGCTGCGCTCCTTCGATCGGCTTATAACCGCTAAAAAAGATCATCAGCCGCTGGAACGGAGACAGCTGCATCAGAAGCCCCGGTACCAGCACCAGGACGCTCATGAACCAGTAGGAGTAACCCGGATTGCTGTTCAGCCGCTGCAGGGTGGCCGGATCCAGGAAGGGTCCGAACACCAGCATGGCAAAGGGGCTGTAGACCGAAAGCAGGATGAAATTGACGAAATAAGACGCCACCATCAGGATGACTGTCTTCAAGCTGCTCCCTCCTTACTTGTATTCCTCTGCCAGTTTTTTGAACAGCGGCAGGGATTTCTTGATGGTTTCATAACTGATGCAGTAGGAGGCACGGAAATAGCCCGGGCATCCGAAATCCGTCCCCGGTACCAACAGCAGGTCATACTTCTTGGCCCGTTCGCAGAAGGCGTAATCATCGTCCTCCAGACATTTGGGGAACAGGTAGAAGGCTCCCTGGGGCTTCAGTACCGTAAACCCGGCTTCTTTCAGGCCTTTGTACAGCAGTTCTCCATTACGGCGGTAGGGTTCCACATCAGAAGGCCTGCCGGCGCACCGGGCCACCACCAGCTGCCACAGAGAAGGTGCGTTTACATGGCATTCCACCCGGGCAGCCCCGGCAATGGCGCCCGCTATCTTATGAAAATCCGTCACTTCGCCGGGGATGACGATATACCCGATCCGTTCGCCCGGCAGAGAGAAAGATTTGCTGTAGGAATAGCACACCAGGGTATCTTTGTAATACAGAGGCAGATACGGGACCTTGATGTCCCCGTACACGATTTCCCGGTAGGGTTCATCAGAGATGATGAAAATGGGATGACCATATTCCCTTTCTTTTTTGTCCAGGATGGCAGTCAGGGTCCTGATGGTATCTTCGGAATACACCACACCGCTGGGGTTGTTGGGGGAATTCACGATGACCCCTTTCGTATGGGGCGTCACCATTTTTTCAAAGGCATCGAAATCGATCTGGAAATCTTCCGTGCGGGCAGGCACCACTTTCAGGCTGGCGCCGGTGGATTCCACGAAACACCGGTATTCCGGGAAGAAAGGAGCAAAAGCGATAAATTCATCGTCCTCCTCAGCCAGAGCCTTGAAGCAGATGGTAATGGCAGCCGCGGCACCACTGACCATGAACAGGTTCGCGCCGGTAAAACGGGTGCCGAAACGGCGGTTGATATCCTTCGCCAGGGTTTCCCGCACCTGGGGGTTGCCCGGTGCCACCGTGTAGCTGTGGATGGCCTGGGGCGGCAGTTCATTCATGATGTCGATGACGGCCTGTTTGATGTATTCCGGAGCCGGCACGTTGGGGTTGCCCAGGCTGAAGTCGCAGATGTTCTCCGCTCCCACTTCTTGGGCCCGTTTCTGGCCGTATTCAAAAATGGTGCGGATGGTGGATTTCCTGGAACCCAGTTCATACATTTTTTCGTTAACCATGGTATCACCTGATTTTCTGAGAGTTAGTCTTATTATATCACAAAAAGGGACTGCCACTTCCGTGACAGTCCCCTAATTTCGTCAGCCCAGCAGAGCCTTTACCATGGCGTTGACCCGCTGGCCGGTTGCCTGGCCCTTGGTCTGTGCCATGACCGTGCCCATGACCTTGCCCATATCCTTCATGGATTTGGCGCCGGTCTTGGCAATGGCATCTTCCACGATCTTCTTCAGCTCATCGTCGCTCAGTTGTTTCGGCAGATACTTCTTCAGTACGTCGATTTCCTGCTGGTTCTTTTCAACCAGATCCGGACGATTGGCATCCTTGATCTCTTTGATGGTATCTTCTCTCTGCTTAACTTCCTTCATGATGACAGCCAGAACGGCATTGTCATCCAGGTTGGTCTTTTCGTCTATTTCCTTATTCCGAATGGCAGCCCAGACCATACGCAAAACGGCCAGCCGAAGCTTGCCGTTTTCCCGGTCTTTCATGGCTTGCTTCATATCGGTTTGCAGAAGTTCTCGTAAAGACACTTTCTACGCCCCCAAATCAAGTCCTGAAAAGATTATCTGGATTTGCGTTTTCTTGCAGCTTCAGACTTCTTTTTCCGTCTTACGCTGGGTTTTTCATAATGTTCGCGTTTCCGCACTTCGGACAGAACGCCAGCTTTCTGCGTAGCGCGTTTGAAACGGCGCAGAGCGCTGTCCAAAGATTCGGTTTTGCCAACTCTGATCTCAGTCATCTATATCCCTCCCTCCACGATCTCTTTCGGGAAGTGTAATTTAACATTAACACTTTGCTATTATACCGTAAATATGGAAAGGTTGTCAATAAAAAATTCTCAGCACGGAGGCCAGCCCAGTTCCTTGCCCCCCAAAATGTGGAAGTGCAGATGAGGGACACTTTGTCCGCCCCAGTCGCCTGTATTCACCACGACCCGGAAGCCGTGTTCTTCAAGGCCCAGTTTCTTTACCAGATCCGGCAGGGTCTTCTTCACATGGACCAGGATATCAGGGGATGCCGTGAGGATGTTTTCCGTGTGTTCCCTGGGAATCACCAGAACATGCACCGGCGCACCCGGATTCAGATCGTTGATCACGATTACCTTGTCATCTTCATAAACTCGTTTGCTGGGGATCTCCCCGGAAATGATTTTACAAAATACGCAGTCTGTCATTTGTCTCACCCCCTGTTCCCAATATACTATTTTATTATAGCACCCTTCAGCCCGTCCTCAAAGATACTTTCCAGACGAACGGCAGAAATTTTTCCTTTCCATTCCTCGCTGCCGGGAGCATAGACCCGCACATAACCCGGAGTCAGGCCTTCCCACAGGCCATTGTCCTTGTTGCGCCGTTCCCACAGTACGGAGGATTCTGTGCCCAGCTGGGCTTCCCGGTAGGCCAGGTTCCCTTCCCGGTCGATGGCTTCCAGCCGGTGTACCCGTTCCTGCTTTTCCTTGTTGGAAAGCTGCCCGGGCATGGTGGCCGCCGGTGTCCCCTTCCTTTGGGAATAAGGAAAAATATGGATCTTGCTGAACCGGCACTGCCGGATGAAATCCATGGATTTCTGGAAATCTTCCTCTGTTTCGCCGGGAAATCCCACGATTACGTCCGTGGTAATGGCCACGTTTGGCACCAGGCTGCGGATGCGCTCCAGCAGCTTGGCGAATCTTGCCGTATCGTAGGGCCGGTGCATCCGGGCCAAGGTGGCATCGCAGCCGGCCTGCAGGGGAAGATGGAGATGGGCACACAGTCGGGGATTTTCCACCATCAGCTTCAGCAGCTTGTCCTCCACTTCCACGCTTTCCAGGCTGCCCAGCCGGAACCGGGGCACGCCGGGCACCGAAAGAGCGGCTTTCACCGCATCCGACAACCGGGGGCCGCCGGGGATCTCCTTGCCATAGCAGCCCAGGTGGATGCCGATCAGCACCACTTCTTTATAGTTCTCTGCAGCCAGACGGGCCACTTCCTCCCGGATATTTTCCAGGGACCGGCTGCGCAGATGGCCCCGTGCATAGGGAATGATACAGTAGGCGCAGTACTGGTCACAACCTTCCTGGATCTTCAGGAAGGCCCGGTTCCGGCTGGCATCTACGGCCGCATCCAGTTCTTCGAATCCGCTGCCCACCGGCAGGTCATGGACGGCGTTGATGGGAGCCTCCATGGGATCTTCTCCCAGCCGTTCCCGCACCAGTTCCACCACCCTGCCCCGGTCCTGGGTGCCGATCAGAAGGTCCACGCCCTCGATATGAGCCACTTCCTCCGGCGCTGCCTGAGGATAGCATCCGGTGACCACGATCAGGGGTTTGGGTTCTTTCCGGGCCGCCCTGTGAATGATCTTCCGGCTCTTGCTCTGCCCCATATTCGTTACCACGCAGGTATTGATCAGGTAGATGTCGGCATCGTCTTCAAAGCCTACGATTTCAAAGCCGGCATCCCGGAACAGCTTCTCCATGGATGCGGTATCCGACTGATTCACCTTGCATCCCAGTGTATAAAAAGCGATTTTCTTCATGCCTGTTTTTCCTTAGCCTCCCAAATTGCCTGTTTCATACATAATGGCTGTCAACGTGGCCAGCGCCGCCGTTTCCGTACGCATGATCCGGGGTCCCAGGCTCACCGAATGCCAGCCCAGCTGCTGGGTCAGGGTGAATTCGTCCTTGGAGATGCCCCCTTCCGGGCCGATCAGGAAAGCGACGGACCGGACGTTTTTGTGCGCCGCCAGTACTTCCCGGATGCCCTGGGTGTCTTCCACTTCATAGGCCACAATTTTCAATTCCGCATCGCAGCCGGTGACGATATCCCTGAACCTGGACGGCAGGGCCACCTGGGGGATGATGTCACGCTTGCTCTGCTTGGCTGCCGCTTCTGCGATTTTCTGCCACCGCTGCTGCTTTTTGGCAGCCCGGGCCGGATCCACCTTCACCACCGAATGGTCCATAATGGCCGGCCGGATGTCCGTAACACCCAGCTCGATGGCTTTCTGGATCACCCATTCCAGCTTGTCCTGCTTGGGCAGGCCCTGGATCAGAGTCACCTTCACGCTGGGTTCATGGCTTTTTTCCAGAGTTTCCACCAGTTCCAGGTCCACCCTGTTCTCACCAAAACCGGTGATCTTCATCACAGCAGCCACCTGATCCAGGCTGACGATCTGGATCTGTTCCCCCAGCTTCATCCGCAGCACATGGGTGATATGATGGGCGTCCTGCCCGTCGATGGACATGGTTTCCCCGAAATCCCGGGGTACGAAGAACCGGTACATGCTAGGCTTCCTTTCCCATGGTGACGGCGCACCAGCCCGCCTTCCGCTTCACATCCAGGAAAGTGAGGCCGTGCTCTTTTGCCGCCTTTTCCACATCCCCCAGCCGTTCTTCGATGATGCCGCTGGCCAGGAACCGGCCCTGGGGCCGCAGTTTGGCCACCACTTCCGGCAGGACCATGATGATGATGTCAGCGATGATATTGGCGATGATCAGGTCCGCCTGGCCGTCGGTACCGTCCAGCAGATTTCCCTGGGTCACAGCGATCCGGTCCGTCAGACCGTTCTGGGCGATGTTCTCTCTGGCCACTTCCACAGCCTTTTCATCGATGTCCACCGCATGGACGGATCTGGCTCCCAGAAGCGCCGCTGTCATGGCCAGGATACCGCTGCCCGTGCCCACATCGAATACATCACAGTCCGATGTCACCAGCTCTTCCAGCCGCTGGATGCACATGCTGGTGGTCGCATGGGTACCGGTGCCGAAAGCCATACCCGGATCCAGGGCGATAACCTTTTCCTCACCCTGGGGAGCATAGGTTTCCCAGGAGGGTTTGATCACGATTTTCTTCCCTACTTTCGTAGTATGGAAATATTGTTTCCAGGTATTGGCCCAGTCTTTCTCGCTGATTTTCCGGAACAGGGTGGGTCCGAACCGAAACTTTCCGATGCGGCTCTCGATGGTCTTCAGTCCTTCTTCGATCCTGTCCAGCCGGGACTGGAGTTCCTGATTTTCCAGATAGTAGGCCGAAACGGTGACCACTTCCGTATTTTCCTGATGGGGAATGTCGCACAGTTCCCAGGTGGCGCTTTCCCGCAGCTGGTTCAGCAGCAGCGGGTCCTCGATTTCCACACCGTTGCGGGCACCTGCGTCCCGCAGCAGTTCCGCCACCGCTTCCACCGCTTCATGGGTGACTTTTATGCTCACTTGCAGCCAAGATTCCATTTGTAACGCTCCTTTGTACAGATATTATTTAATTATATCACAAAAACACCCACAAAATCAAAACTACCCGTATAACGGGTAGTTTGCTCTGCGGCTATAAGCCGCGTTACCTGCCTCGGCCTTAAGGCCCTAGATTTAAAGGCTACCAACCGC
>NZ_JBNMIU010000081.1:0-5966 GCF_050873445.1 Acidaminococcus sp.
AGCTTAATTAAAAAAGCTGATCTTTGGGGGAAAGGGGGAAGTATGCTCTTTTCTCCTCAAATTTTGTTGAGAGAGCCATAGAGATAAAAAACATAGGGGGTGTGAAGAAATGAATTCTCATTTCTTCACACCCCCTTTTTTATTTCACCAGTTCTTCCATCTTCTCCAGGAAGATGGCCAGGATCAGAAGATCTGCACAGCCTCCCGGGCTGATGTTCTGCCTGATGAATTTTTCGTTCAGTTCCCACACGGCCTGGATTCCTTCCGCTGTAAAGGCCCCGCCCTTCTCCAACACTGCCCGGGCATCGGCCCGGGCCTGTTCCAGGGTAGCAGCATCCGACCGGCTCAGGATGTTGGTATCCTCTACCTGGGAGAGCAGCAGCAGCAGGGTCTGGATATAGGCTTCGTTGTCCGGCTTCCCTTCCTCCCGGAACCGGCGCAGGGCAGGCAGGGCGATTCCGCTCACCGCCGGGAAGCCGTCCATGGCTTCTCCCCGGATGCCCCGGCAGCCCTGCTGGATATACAGGATTTCCCCGTGGGTGTGGGGATGGTAGGGATCGATTCTGGCGAAATCCCTTTCCAAAAGCGGCGTCACCGCTTCTGCAATGGCAGCCAGGGTCTTCTCGCTGTCCACGGTGCCCGTGCGGGCCAACAACCACATGGTAAAGCTTGTCACCAGGCCCAGGGAAAAAATGATGCCCTTGTGGGTGTTCACATTGTGCGTAGCCCGGAACATGGACTTTTCCGCTGCAGCCCCCATGGGCCGCAGGGCAGCGAACAGCCCTTCTCCGTCTTTTTCCCAGTTCCAGCCTTTTTCAGCCATCTGGCACAGATGGGGTACGATGGCATCGGTACTGGCCGCAAAGGTATGCCAGTCCATATCCTTGTGGGCCCCGGCGTTGTCCTTATCCACCAGTCCCGGTTTGGGCGTGGCATCCACTTCCCCCTGGAGCCCGGCCCGCAGGGCCTGTTCCACGCGCTCCAGCACAAAATTCTCCAGTACCCGGTGCACATTCCGCACCAGCACGGGTACGCTGTGTTTCCGGCTGCGGGCGCAGGCCTGGGCCGGCTGGGAGCAGACCAGGCACAGCCGGCCGGGCAGTCCGATATCCGTCCGCGAAATCTTATGCCCGTCTTCCGCCAGCACGTCCATGTCGTACAGCCGGCCCAACCGGTCCGCATTTTCGATGGTGCAGGCGATTTCCTTAATGCGCCGGGCATCCCCGTCCAGCACATAGTATTTCTCGTAACCCGTCTTGTAATCGATGATTTTCTGGTACAAAATGGGGATCCCGGCTGCATCCAGGGCTTTTTCCAGCCGCCGGATTCCTTCCAGGAAGCCCAGATGGATCAGGGCAGAGGTCTTCACCGGCCCGGGGATATTCTGGGTAAAGAACAGCAGGGGTTTGTGGAAATGGTCCAGCAGTTTCCGCTGGGCAGCGGCACGGCCGTCCCGTGCCATCAGCATATCCGGCACTTCCACCGCAGGGCCTGCCAGACGGATCACAACATCTTTCATTTGGTATAAGGTTCCTTTCTTTTCTTGCCCAGGGTCCGGATCAGTTCAATGAAAGCCCGGGCGTAAGGGCTGAGATAGGCGTCCTTCCGGCAGCAGATATAACAGTACCGTTTGTTGGCAACGCCTAATAAAGGATACAACACACACTTGTCCTGTGACAAGAAGTAATCGTCCAGATACACATCCGGGCAAATGAATACGGCTTCCATGGCGGAAACCAGACGTTTGCCCACTTCGATGCTGGAAGTTTCCAGAATCACATTGGGCTTGATTTCGTATACGCTGAACAAGGTATCCTGCACCCGGCGCACGTTATGGCCCTCGGTGATGGAAACGAATTCCTCATTCTTGGCCTCGGTGATGTGGATGGGCGTGCCGCCTTTGATGCGCTGGGCCAGAGTGGTCATTTTATTGGCCACCAGGACCACATCTTCCGTTTCCACCAGTTCATACTTCAGTTCGTCATTGGTGGGAGTGGTGGTCAGCACGGCCAGATCTACGCCTCCGTTCAGCACTTCGCTTTCCGTGATGCTGCTGCCCGCTTCCATGATATTCAGCTTGATATGGGGATACCGCTGGCGGAATACGGGCATCACCGCCGGCAGCATCTGCATGGACCGCTGTACCGGAATGCCCAGCCGCAGGGTGCCGTACCCCTCGTACTGGATGTCCGCCACTTCATGGAGCAAATTGGAACTAATGGTGATCACCTGCTTGACAGCAGCAAGGTATTTCTTCCCCGCTTCCGTAAGCACAATGGGATTGGTGTTCCGCAAAAAAATAGGCGCTCCCAGGTATTTTTCCACCGCTTTGATGGTCTGGCTCAGCGCCGGCTGTGAAACGTGCATGGTCTTGGAGGCATTGGTGATGCTCCCCTGCTTGATGATTTCCATTATATATTGCGCATGCTTCAGATTCATAGACCCCTCCAGATTCTCGGTTCCCCCACATTTTCGCCGTATTTTAGAAGAAGTTTTAATTTCTTGTTTTTTAGCACAATTTACCCAGCCCCGGGGATCCGCATTCCACGGGGCTTTCTCTGGGTTGATAAGATTCAGCTTATAAAGATTATATCATTATTTATATTCGATTTCCAATTTTTCCTGTGTTACTATCAAAGTGTACCAAACTGTATATTGTTCATTATTTCAGAAGGAGTGATTTTACATGGAATTGAAGAAGGCAGCCATGGCTGGCACTGTTGAGTCTTCTGATGCCCAGATCACCGTTGAACCCGGTACCAACGGCATCGAACTCACTGTTGAAAGCAGCGTCATCCATCAATATGGACGGCAGATCAAGGCTGTTGTCCTGGAGACCCTGAAGAAACTGGACGTGAAGAACGCCAAAGTTTCTGTTGTTGACAAGGGTGCTTTGGACTGCACTTTAAAAGCACGCGTGGAAGGCGCTGTGTTCCGTTCTATCAACGAGGACCCCGATACGCCGAATCCCTGGGAGGTCTTATAACATGGAAGTAATCAATACAAACCCGAACTTCAAGCGTTTGAGAAGATCCATGATGTTCCTGAACGCACAAAAACCGAGCCTGGTAAAAGACCCGTATGTGTACAAACCCGATTCCATCATGCTGGACCTGGAAGATGCCGTAGCTGAAAACCAGAAGGATGCTGCCCGTTATTCTCTGTTCCATGCTCTGAAAGAAATCGATTATCATGGCTGTGAAAGAGTTGTCCGGATCAACGGTCTGGAAACTCCCCACTGGAAAGAAGATATCCGCGTTTCCGTTGCCGGCGGCTGCGATGCCATCCGTCTGGCCAAGACTGAATCCGGCAAGGACATCAAGACCGTGGAAGAACACATCCTGGCTGCTGAAAAGGAATTCCATCGTCCCATCGGCAGCACGCTGATCATGGCTGCCATCGAATCCACCAAGGGCATGCTGAACCTGTACGATATCTGCACTTCTTCTGACCGTCTGTTCGGTATCGCCCTGTCCGGCGGCGACTACACCCGTGATCTGCAGACCAGCATTTCCAAGAGCGGTGTGGAACTGATGGGTGCCCGTCAGCAAATGGTCATCACCGCACGGGCTACCGGCCGTATGTGCTTCGATACCGTTTACACCGATCTGGATGACATGGAAGGCTTCCGCAAGGACGTGGAAATGATCAAACAAATGGGCTTCGATGGCAAATCCATCATCAACCCCCGTCAGATCCCTGTCTGCCATGACGTATTCACCCCGACCGAAAAACAGATCCGTTGGGCTGAAGCCGTTGTCCGGGAAATCGACACCAAGAAAGCCATGGGTATCGGTGTATTCCAGCTGAACGGCAAGATGCTGGATATCGCCTTCTATGACGGCGCCAAGAGAACCATTGCTATGGCCAAGGCTGCCGGTGTCTATAAGGGGGATTTATAAGATGAAGAACGCAGTAGGTAGAGAGATTCCTGAAGAAATCCTGAAGCTGACCGGGAAAGAAGCTTTTGCCGGCAGCTATGCGAAACATCAGGTTGCATACAAAGCGGCTACCCATACGGTAGCTCCCGTCATTGATCCGAACTACAGCAAAATCGTAGATTCCATCGAAGATGTCCTGAAAAAATGCGGCATCAAAGACGGTATGACCCTGTCCTTCCACCATCACTTCCGTGAAGGGGACTACGTAGTCAACATGGTCATGGAAGCTGTCCACAAGATGGGTATCAAAGACCTGACCATCTGTGCTTCTTCCCTGGGCAAGGCCCAAAACCCGATCGTTCCCATGATCGAAGACGGCACCATCACCAACATCCAGGCTTCCGGCGTCCGGGGCAAGATTGGTGAAGCCATTTCCAACGGCAAACTGAAGGGCCTGGCCATCATGCGCAGCCACGGCGGCCGTGTCCGTGCCGTAGAATCCGGCGAAACCCATATCGACATTGCCTTCATCGGTGCTCCCTGCGCTGACGACATGGGCAACTGCCGTGCTTTCGGCAGCCAGAACGGCAGCGACTGCGGCGTACTGGGCTATGCTGCCGTCGATGCCCAATATGCTGACAAGGTAGTCGTGGTAACCGATACCCTGGTTCCCTTCCCCAACGTTCCGGCCTCCATCGATATGACCAACGTTGACTACGTGGTGAAAGTCGACGCCATCGGCGATCCTACGAAGATTGCTACCGGCGCTGCCAAACCCACCACGGACCAGCGGAAACTGCTCATGGCCAAATATGCCGCTGATTTCATGGTCCATACTCCCTGGTACAAAGATGGGTTCATCTACCAGACCGGCGTAGGCGGTGCTTCCATCGCTTCCACCAAATACCTGGCTGAACATCTGCGCAAGGACAACATCCACATGGGAGTTGCCATGGGTGGTATCGCCCAGGCCATCTGCGAACTGCAGCATGAAGGCCTGATCAACAAGATCGCTGATACCCAGGATTTCGATATGGCTTCCATCGAAGATATCAAGACCAACCCGAACCATTACGAAATCACCACTTCCCAGTACGCTGATCCTTTCAATAAGGGCGCTTATGTCAATAAGCTGGATTATGTCATCCTGGGCGCACTGGAAGTCGATACCCACTTCAACGTCAACGTTGTGGTAGGTTCTGACGGCGTAATCACCGGTGCCCAGGGCGGCCATCCGGATACCGCTGCCGGTGCCAAATGCACCATCGTCATTGCTCCGCTGCTGCAGGGCCGTATCCCGGCTATCTGCACCGACTGCACCACCGTTACCACTCCGGGTGAAACGGTCGATGTTGTGGTAACGGATTACGGCATCGCCATCAATCCCCGCCGTCAAGACATCATCGACGCGGTGAAAGACACGGATCTGCCCATCTGCACCATCGAAGAACTGCGGGATACCGCTTACAAGATGGTCGGCAAACCCGATCCTGTACAATTCGGTGACCGCATCGTCGGCATTATCGAAGCACGGGATGGTTCTGTGATGGACGTTGTCCGTCAGGTAAAGAAAGCTGAATTCTGATCCGGCTTCCTGAAATGGAATAAATCCAGGATCCCCGAGAATCCATTGATTCCCGGGGACCTTTTTTGTCTGCAGACGGATGATTGCTGCAAACTGTTTCAAATAGAATAAAAATCTTTAAGTTATTTCTTTTTATAGGAAACTGAAATAATTTATGCAAATCCGTAATCCCGCATGATTCCTTGCTTTGCGTATAGTATATAAGTAAAAAGCTATGGGATTTATACCGTTTTTTCTATTCGTTTTCAATTTTGGGATGTGATACTATAACATTATCGTATTTTTATCCTGTTTCCGGGCTGCCCGTCCGGGACGCATCATTATTCTAAGGAGGATATTGCATTATGTTTTTGGGCGTAGTTGGTTTCTTGATGGTTATCATCATCGTTGCCGCCCTGATCCGTGGGAAATCCAACCCGGTACCTCTGTTCGTCATGGTACCTGTGATCGCGGCGCTGATCTGCGGGTTCACTCCTGTCCAGATCTTTGGTTTCGTGAAG
>NZ_JBNMIU010000082.1:0-4950 GCF_050873445.1 Acidaminococcus sp.
GTACAGGGCACAGGCTGGACGGTCTGGAATATCGCCAGCTTTACCACTTTCCTGGCCTGTTTTACCAAACTGGCGGTGAAGACCAGCCATGCGGCCAAACTGTTCAACGCCGTGCAGAAGGCCCAGGTTTCCTGGAAACGGATCCGGCCTCTGCTGCAGCAGGCAGTGAAGGAGACTTCTGCAGCCCCCCGGGGCCCGGTGGAGCCTGTGACAGTGGCAGCCCGGGGTCTTTCCTGTCATTACCGGGGCCAGGAACAGGGGCTGGAGGGCCTGACATTCACTGCCCGGCCCGGGGAGATCATCGGCATTACAGGGCCCGTGGCCTGCGGCAAGAGCCTTCTGGGCAAGGTGTTCCTGGAGGAGGTTCCCTGGAAGGGCAGCATGACCCTGAACGGCCAGGACTTCCATACCCTGACCCCGGAGCAGCGCCATTCCTTCATTTCCTATCTGGGCCATGATCCGGAGCTTCTGAGTACGTCCATCCGGGAGAACATCGCCTTGGGCGACCCGGTGGATGTGGATCATGCGCTGGCGCTTGCCAACCTGGACCGGGAAGTGGCGGCCATGCCGGAGGGGGCGGATACGCTGGCGGGCAGCGGGGGAGCCCAGCTTTCCGGCGGGCAGCAGGCCCGGCTGGCCCTGGCCCGTACCCTGGCCCATGCCCGGTCGGTACTGGTGCTGGATGACCCCTTTGCGGCCGTGGACCGGCAGGGGGAAACGAAGATCCTGGATGCCATCCGCCGGGAATTTCCGGACCGGGTGATCTTCCTGATTTCCCACCGGCTGACCCATTTTCCGGAATTTGCGGGGGTGCTCTATATCGACAGGGGAACCGGCCGATTCGGAACCCATGAAACGCTGTTGCGGCAGGAGCCGGGCTATGCCAGACTGTATAACCTGCAGCAGGAAGGGGTGGATCTGGATGAACGGTAAGAATCCCATCTGGGAAAGTGTGAAGGATACTTTTCGGAGCCACAGACGTTCCGCCAGCCTGGTACTGCTGCTGGTGGTACTGTCGGTGACAACGTCGCTGCTGCCGCCCCTGGTGCTGGAACGGGCCGTGGACAGCCTGACGGAAGGACGGGGCATCCCCTGGCAGCTGGCTCTGCTGTACATCAGCCTCATTGCCCTTTCGGACTTTTTCGAGGCGGCCCAGAACGGGGCCATCACCATCTTCGGCCAGAAAGTGACCCACGGGCTCCGTTCTACCCTGTGCGCCAAGCTGGACAGATTGCCTGCCGGCTATTTTACCAGCCATCCCAGCGGTCAGATCACTTCGGTGTTCGTGAACGATGCGGACACCATCGATACCCTGTATTCCGACGGGGTGGTGGGCATGCTGGCGGATGCCTGCAAACTGGTGGGCATCCTGGGGATCCTGTGGAGCCGCAGCCGGGGCCTGTTCGGGCTCCTGTGTCTGGTGCTGCCGCTCCTGTTCGTGCTTACCCGGCATTTCCAGAAGGGGACCCTGGCGGCCCAGCGGGAGAACCGGAGGGCCATCGGACGGGTGAATAACCACGTGCCGGAAACCATCCACAACATCCGGACCATCCACAGCCTGGGCAAGGAAGCCTATATGGAAGACAGGTACGACAGCCTGATTACGGACAGCTTCCGGGCCGTCAACAAGGCCAATGTGTTCGACGGCATCTATTCGCCCATCATCCTGGTGACCCAGGCCCTGGTGGTGGCGGTGATGATGACCGGAGCGGCCCAGGGGACGGCCTGGCAGGCTCTTTTCGGAGTCAGCGTGGGCAGCGCCGTGGCGGCCATTGCCTATGTGGGCAAGATCTTTGCCCCGCTGGAGAGCATCGGCATGGAGATCCAGAGTATCCAGAGCGCCATGGCAGGTATCCAGCACATCGGGGAATTCCTGGCAGAACCGGAAGAAACCCTGCAGACGGCGTCCGCACCGGTGGCAGAGACTGCAGGGGCAGCTGTGGCCTTTACGCATGTGACCTTCGGCTATGAACCGGAACACCCCATTCTGCGGGACCTGTCTTTTACCTTGAAGCACGGGGAGCAGGCCATTTTCATGGGACCCAGCGGTTCCGGCAAGAGCACCATCTTCAAACTGCTGCTGGGGCTCTATGCGCCGGAACGGGGTCAGGTGACCCTGGAAGGCCGGCAGGCAGGGACCATCCCGGAAAGAGAGAAACGGGCCCTGTACGGCTGTGTGGAACAGGAATTTTCGCCGGTGCCCGGCACGGTGGCGGATCAGGTGACCCTGTTCGATGCCACCATTACACCGGAACAGGTGGAACGGGCTCTGGAGCTGGTGCAGCTGAAGGAAACGGTGGATCAGCTGAGCCAGGGGCTGAAGACGCCCATGCAGGACGGCCTGTTTTCCCAGGGGGAACTGCAGCTGCTGTCCATTGCCCGGGCCATCGTGAAGGACCCGAAGCTGCTGCTGCTGGATGAAATCACAGCCAACCTGGACAGCCGTACGGAAGAACGGATCCTGCAGGCTCTGGAACGGGCCGGCAGGGGGCGCACGGTGCTCAGCATTTCCCACCGGTTTTCCCGGGCCCTGGCGGGGCAGAGGATCATTGAGATAGGGAGATAGGAACAAGATGAAGAAAAGGGGGTGTGAAACAATGCTTTCTCACACCCCCTTGTGTTATACTATATTCCAGTTATTGACTTTACTGTGAAGGAGCTTACTTTGTTATGCCGAAACACCCTTTTACCTGGGCCATGTTTATGGAGGAATTCCAGCATGGGGGACCTCACGTCCATTTCCTTGCTTTCATCATCTTCAATCTGATCGGTATCGCCATCCTGCATTATGTGTTCAAATGGCTGATTGGCCTGCTTTCCAGACACACCCATGTGCGGAGGGAGGAATGGGAAAACACCTTCAAGTTCATGCCGGTGCTTCTGGGGATGCAGCTGGGCATCAAGCTCACCAAGAACATCTTGAACCTGCCCCAGTTCGCACGGCACATTTTAAATGACCATTTCCACAGCCTTGTGATTTTTACAGTAACCCTGTTCGTGGCCCATCTGACGTCTTCTTATCTGAAGAGTCGGCTGTCCCGCAGCGAGGAAAGGTCTTCCTCCATGTCCATCCTGTCCACAGTGGTGGATTTGGCGGTGTATATGGTGGGCTTCCTGTTCATCCTGAATTCCTACGGGATTTCCATTTCGCCGCTGCTCACCGCTCTGGGCGCCGGCGGCCTGGCATCCGCCCTGGCTCTGCAGGATACGCTGGCCAATCTGTTCAGCGGCATCACCACCATTTTCTCCAAACAGGTGCGGATGGGGGACTACATCAAGATGGCCAGCGGGGAAGCCGGCCGTGTGGTGGACATGAACTGGCGGAATACCACCATCCGGACGGCCACCGGGAATCTGATCATCGTTCCCAACAAGAATATTGCGGCTTCCAATGTGATGAACTATGAACAGCCCCTGGCGGAATGCACCATTTCCATTCCCATTACGATCACCTACGACAATGATCTGAAGCAGGTGGAGCAGGTGACCCTGGACGTGGCCCGGTGCATCCTGAAACGCAGCGAATACGGAGTCAGCGGCTTCGAGCCTCTGGTGCGGTTCGACCAGCTGGGGGATTACGGCATCCGGTTCCAGGTGGTACTGCGGATCAAGAACATCCTGGACGAAGCGACGCTGAAGCACCAGTTCATCAAGGCCATCGTCAACCGGTACAAGAAAGAGGACATCCGGCTGCTGGTGCGGCATGACTGATTCGAGGTGAGAAGAGTGAAACTGGGATTCATGGGGTCGGGAGCCATCATGCCCGTAGCCCTGGCGGCGGTGAGCCAGGTGCCTGCCTGGGAGAAGGAAGCCATCTGGGTACGGCCCCACAGTGCAGGAAGAGGCCATGATCTGGCCGAAAAACAGGGCATCCGGAAGGTGTATACTGATTTGGATGCCTTTCTGGAAGACCCGGAGATCGAGACGGTGTACATCGCCCTGATCAATCCGGTCCATGGGGATTATGCACGGAAAGCCCTGCTCCACGGGAAAAATGTGCTGCTGGAAAAGCCCTTTACCACCAGCTATGGGGAGGCCCGGGAACTGGCGGCCCTGGCCCGGGTGAAGCGGCTGTATCTGCTGGAAGCCATGCCCCTGTGGCACAGCCCCATTTTCGCCCGGGTACGGGAACTGGTGCCCACTCTGGGAAAGTTGCGGCTGATCCAGTGCAATTATTCCCAGTATTCCAGCCGGTATGATGCATATCAGAAGGGGATTGTCCTGCCGGCCTTCGATCCGGCGCTCCAGGGGGGCGCCCTGTATGATCTGAATGTGTACAACCTGGATTTTGTCCTGGCGCTTTTGGGCAGGCCGGAAGCGGCCAGCTACCATCCCAACCGGGGCTGGAACGGGGTGGATACCTCCGGGGTGCTGCTGTTGGAATATCCCGGCTGCCGGGCAGAGCTGACGGCGGCCAAGGATTCGGACAGCCCCAGCTTCCTGCTGGTGCAGGGGGAGAAAGGCTGGCTGCGGGTGGAAGGGAAGCCCATCCACATGGCCAGCGTCACCTGGCAGTACATCCAGGGACCGGACAAGGATCAGTTTTCCACAGAGAGCGAAGTTTCCAACGAGCCGCAGCAGTATTCCGCCTGCGCTCCGGAAGAAGGGAACCGCATGGTTTTTGAATTCCGGGAATATGCCCGGATTATCGGGGGAAAATGGAGCGCTGAGGTGCAGGAGTGCCTGGAATGGTCACTGGAAGAGGCAAGGATCCTGGAAAAGGTTTCCGGATAAAGGAATCCTGTCTGATATTGTTTTCATAAAAAAAACGGAGTGTGAAAAAATGATTTTTCACACTCCGTTTTTTTAGGGTTCTTTGTCAAATGTTGGGGCGAATTTCAAATCATCCACCATTCATGGACGTGAGCATTTTTGCTTACGTCCATCTTTAATTTAGTTTTACCTTAGACAACAGTAATATCCTTCCTCGAAATCGTTTAAAGTTCTTGA
>NZ_JBNMIU010000083.1:0-4923 GCF_050873445.1 Acidaminococcus sp.
TCAATATGGAACAGAACATGGAGCAGGATGCTTCCATCTATGTATTCCACGCAGATACCCAGGGGCTGAACTTCCGCAAGGCATTCAAGGACGCAGGCTTTTACCTGTCCGGCTGCTGCATCTGGAAGAAGAACGCCCTGGTGCTGGGCCGCAGCCCGTACCAATGGCAGCACGAGCCGTGCCTTTTTGGCTGGAAGCTGAACGGCAGGCATCAATGGTATTCCGACCGCAAGCAGACGACCATCTGGGAATACGACCGGCCGAAAGCCAGCAAAGAGCATCCCACCATGAAGCCTGTAGCTCTCATGGCCTATCCTATACAGAATTCATCCATGAGCCACTGCATCATCCTGGACCCGTTCCTCGGTTCCGGTTCTACGCTCATGGCCTGCCAGCAGACGGGCCGCATCTGTTACGGCATCGAGCTGGACGAGAAGTTCGTCGACGTCATCGTCAGGCGCTACATCAGTGAATATGGGGACGCGGGTGTGTTTATCCTGCGCGGGGATGAAAAAATCCCCTATGGTGATATTGCACCTGAAACAGATGAATAGTTTCTCCCAAAGATGCAGAATAACTTGCTATTATCGGAGTTCAGAGTGATATATGTACTAACAAAAAAAGGAGGTACATACATATGACCATCAAAACCAATCTGGACGACCGCAAGGAACTGGCGAAACACCTGATTCCCTTCAACCATAACGAAAAACTGCACTATGCAGGAACTCCGACCTTTGCTTTTGAAGGCTGCGGCTTCCGCATCCTCCGAAGCGGAGAAATCGAATGTGATGACGAAAAGACGCAGCAGGCCCTGCGCCGCTTCCTCGAAGAGGAAGGGCTGGTGGAACCGGAAGCAGAAGCCGAAACAGAAACCATCGAAGTCGGTGTTCCCATTGACGGGATGGACGGCATCCATCTCCGCAGCCTGATCTTCACCCTCAGCGCCCAGCAGTACCTGCTGAACCGCGCAGCAGGCTCCGAGAACTTCCATATTACAGAAGACTGCGTGACGGCCCTGAAAGAAGCCGCACTTACTGACGCTGCTTCCTTCTTCAAGGTGTACGGTACTTGCCTAAGCGGCAATAAGGGTATCCGTCTGAATGAAGAATCGGCGACCTTCTGCTTTGCCGACAAGGGGAACGCCGTAAAGAACCGGGCCATGGTGGAACTTTTCGCCTTCCTGATTAGCGCGGCCCGCAAAGCAAAGCGGGTACAGCCTGCGGTGAAGAAACCGGAGAACGAAAAGTACTATTTCAGGAGCTGGCTCCTGCGCATCGGCATGGGGACCAAGGCCAGCCATGAATCCCGCATGGCCCTGATGAAGGACCTCAACGGCTGGAGTGCTTTCCGCACGGAAGAAGAAGCAAAGCGTCATGCAGAGCGGGTGAAAGCACACCGGAACCG
Organism: Acidaminococcus sp.; assembly: GCF_050873445.1. Lineage (GTDB taxonomy): Bacteria > Bacillota > Negativicutes > Acidaminococcales > Acidaminococcaceae > Acidaminococcus. The sequence goes on from NZ_JBNMIU010000083.1 coordinate 1,408, forward strand.
GTAAAATTAATCCATAATTATTCTCAAAATGACTTGCTATTGTGTGCCTTTAGAGTGATATATGGTGTACCGAGAGGACACACGCACACATAGAAAGGACAGAGAGAATTATGAAAACACAGCACTTTGGCATCGAAATCGAAATGACAGGGATTACCCGCAGCAAGGCGGCCAGCCTGATGGCCACCTTCTTCGGGACGGAACGCAAATACCACGAAGGCGGCGCCTACGACACCTACATCGCAGAAGACGGACAGGGACGGAAATGGAAAGCCATGAACGATTCCAGCCTGGTTCCCGAAAAGAAGGTCGGCGGACGCACTGTTGAAGCCTCGACAAACTACCGCACCGAAGTGGTCAGCCCCATCCTTTCCTACGACGACATCCCGAGCCTGCAGGAACTCATCCGCACCCTGCGCAAGGCCGGCGCTTTCGCCAACAGCTCCTGCGGCATCCACATCCATGTGGGGGCGGAACGGTTCACGCCGAAGACACTGCGGAATCTGGTGAACGTCTTTTACAGCAAGGAAGATCTGATCTACCGCGCACTGAGCATCAACCCGGGCAGGGAACACCGCTACTGCCGCAAGACCAATGAAAAGTTTCTCAGGGAGCTGAATAAGAAACGGCCGGCGACGATGGCGAAATTCGCAGACCTCTGGTACATGGAAGCCCCCTGCGGACGGAACATGCATTACAACAGCAGCCGCTACCACGGCCTGAACATCCACGCCACCTTCACCAAAGGCACCGTCGAGTTCCGCCTTTTCAACGGCACCCTCCACGCCGGCGAAATCAAAGCCTACATCCAGTTCTGCCTTGCCATGACCCACCAGGCCCTGACCCAGAAGAAAGCCTCGGCACGGAAAACGGAAACGGACAATGAAAAATACGCCTTCCGCTGCTGGATGCTCCGGCTTGGCCTGATTGGCGACGAGTTCAAGACCTGCCGCCATCACCTTTTGAAGAACCTGACGGGCAACGCCGCATGGAGACACGCAGCCGCCTGAAGGGAACGATAAACTACACACAGGGCAGCCCCGGCTGCCCTTAAGGGGGTAGAAGGACATTCCCTTCAGAAAGGATGAGCAATATGAAGAAATACTACATCGCTTACGGAAGCAATATGGACGAACAGCAGATGGCCGTACGGTGCCGCGACGCCGGCCTTGTGGGGACAGGATTCATTCAGGGATACGAGCTGCTTTTCAAAGGCTCGCTGACAGGCTGCTACGCCACCATCGAACCCAAGGAAGAAAGCACTGTTCCCGTCACGGTCTGGGCCATCTCCAAGGCCGACGAGAAGCGGCTGGACCGTTACGAAGGCTTCCCGACGTTCTACTACAAGAAGGATATCGAAGTGCAGATGAAAGATGGGGCGATTACAGGGCTGGGCTACATCATGCATGAAGACCGTCACTGCGGGATGCCATTCCCTTGGTATTATGAGCAGATGGAACGGGATTACCGGAAATTCGGCTTCGACCGCGTCATCCTGAAAAAAGCACTGGAAGCCAGTAAAGCAGGCATGGCCGGGATGCGGGTGAAGCTAATCTATATGGAGGACCCGCAGGCACCGGCACTGGGGACGGAAGGCACCGTCCAGTTCATCGACGATATAGGGACCATCCACGTGGCATGGGATACGGGCTGCAGCCTTGGTCTGGTGCCGGGAGTCGATGAATGGAAAATCCTCAACTAATCTATCAGAAATGACTTGCTATATTATGCATTTAGAGTGATATATATACATACCGAAAGGAAAACACTCAAAGCATAAGAAAGCGGGGAAATAACGATGAGAACAATCATTACCTTGGATGGAAAGAAAATCAGCAAGAAAGCCGCCTGTGAACAGTTCGGCAAGGAAGACATGGAAAGAAAAATTAAGGAAGCGAAACAGACCTTCATGGAAGATCCATGGGTCGAAAACAGCTGGTGGATGGGGAAAGGGATGCTGACCATCAGCTTCTGCTAAGAAGCAGGCGCCAAAAGAGGGCTGGGAATCAGCCCTCTTTTCTCATCAAGCTCCTCAAGAAAATGCATAAATTCTCAATATAAAGCTCACTATTATGTGCCTTTAGAGTGATATATATACATACCAAATGGGAACACCCACAAAGGAAAAGCACATGAAAGCGAGGAAAAACATGAAAGACTTGAACGCAATCGACAAACAGAACCTGGACGGAGCATACGGAGCCACCGCAGTAGCGATGGACTGGCCGGAAGACCTTTCCGAAAAGGCGAAAGAAGCTTTGGGTTACCTGGATGACACTGCTTACCTTTTCCATTACCTTGGGAAGTACATCATCACCGACGAAAGCCTCTGGCTTACAGAATTTGGAAACGGCACCATGGACAGCCCTTACGATTTTCCCAGAGCCGAATTTAGCAGTCTTGAAGAAGTCGGCCCCTGGCTGGAAAGTGTGGCGGACGAACTGGAAGATTTCTAACTTAACACACAAACAGCCCTGCGGGGCTGTTTTTTATTACAGAAAGGAGGTGTATGGCTTGGCAGTACGAGGAAGGAAGCCGAAACCGACAGCCCTCAAAGTATTGGAGGGCAATCCCGGCCATCGGCCGCTCAATAAGAAAGAACCCATGCCCAAAGGCAAACTGCCGCGCTGCCCGGAGTGGCTGGAAGATGACGCCAAGAAAGAATGGAAGCGGCTGGGAAAAGTCCTCGCCGAGATGGGGATGCTGACGGAAATCGATCGTGCTGCTTTCGCCGGTTACTGTCAGGCCTACGCCCGCTGGAAAGGGGCTGAGGAATTCATTACCCAGCACGGCGACATGGTACGGACGCCGAACGGCTACCTGCAGCAGGTACCGCAGGTGTCCATCGCCCAAACGAACCTCAAGATCATGCTGAAGTTCTGCGAGCAGTTCGGCCTGACGCCGTCTGCCCGGAGCCGCATGATTGGAGAAGACACGGGCGGCGAACGGGAAGTGGATGAAATGGAATTGATTCTAAGGGGGTGAGTGGTTTGGCGTTTGTATATAGGCCGTCAGCGTTCATGCTGCCGGATTCCCATTACAACAAGGACAAGGCCGACAGGGCGGTTGCCTTCATCGAGCATCTCTGTCATACCAAAGGCAAATGGGCCGGGCAGCCGTTCCTGCTCCTGCCGTGGCAGGAACAGATTGTGCGTGATCTCTTCGGCATCGTCAAGGAAAACGGCAAGCGGCAGTTCCTGACGGCCTATATAGAAGTTCCAAAGAAGAACGGAAAGAGCGAGCTGGCTGCCGCTATCGCTTTGTACCTTCTTTATGCCGATAACGAACCGAGTGCCGAAGTGTATGGTGCGGCCTGTGACCGAAACCAGGCGTCCATTGTCTTTGATGTGGCACGGCAGATGGTCGAGATGAGTCCGGCCCTGATGCGCCGCTCCAAGATACGGACGGCGGGCAAGCGCATCATCAATTATCGCAACGCCGGGTTCTACCAGGTGCTGTCGGCGGAAACCGGGACCAAACACGGACTCAATGTGTCGGGCCTGGTCTTTGACGAAA
>NZ_JBNMIU010000084.1:0-4200 GCF_050873445.1 Acidaminococcus sp.
TACATACGCCAGGGCGCACATCAAATTCATCCCTTCCCCTACGAATGCGGTGGAGCTGCCCACTAGTACCAGTTTCAGCAGGATTTTGATCACTTCTGTCAGCGCTCCGGCAACAGGACCCAGGAAGAACCCGGCGAACAGGGCGGGCAGGTCGGAAATCTCGAATTTCATATAAGCGGGCGCAAAGGGCAGAGGAAACTCGAAAGCCATCAGCAGCGAACTCAACGCCCCCAGTACGGCGATGAACACCAGCGCCCGGGGAGACAGTGTACGATTCACAGGAAAACACTCCTTTATATATTAGATGAAAAAAATCAATGACAGTGTAGCAAATCCCGGAAAACCTGTCAAATTCCGTGACAGACAGGTATTTTTATTGTACAATAAAGTGCTGCACATTCAAACAATACACATACGGGATGCAGGAAAGGAGCCGACAGGTTTTGACTAAACAATTGATCGTCAATGCGGATGATTTCGGCCGTCATGTGCTGATTGACCGGGCAGTGGAAGTGGGCGTACAAAGGGGCCTGATCCGATCGGCTACGGTAATGGTCACCGGCACTGCCTTTGATGATGCCGTGACTCTGGCCCGCCGCACACCGTCTCTGGGCATGGGCATCCATTTTATGCTGGTGAACGCCCGGCCGGTCCTCCCTCCTGACCTGATTCCCAGCCTGATCGACCCGGCTACCGGTGAACTGTGGCCCGACCACGGGGTGTTCGTGAAGCGTTTCCTTTCCGGCAAAATCAAGCTGCCGGAAGTGGCGAAGGAATGCCGGGCCCAGCTGGATACTTTTCTCAGCACGGGGCTGGTTCCTACCCATGCGGATAGCCACCAGCATATGCATGTGCTGCCGGGGATCATCGACATCATCATCGACTTCTGCCTGGATCACGGTATTCCGGCGATGCGGATCCCGGCCATCCCGGTGAGCCTTTTCGCTACCCGCCCCGGCAACCTTGGGGAACAGGTAGGACGTATGGGGCTCCATGTGCTTTCAGAACGGGCCAGACGCAAAGCTGTCGCCGCCGGACTTCGGGTACCGGAGCATTTCGGGGGTATCGTAGCAGGGGAAGCGGTGGATAAAAAAGCCCTGCGCCGGATCCTGCTGACTCTGAAAGAGGGTACCACGGAAATCATGCTCCATCCGGGTACGGATAACAAGGTACTGATTCCGGATACGGCCTGGGATCACGATTTCGAAGCGGAACTGGCGGGTGTCACCAATCCGGATCTGGTTGATCTGGTGGAGCAGCTGGGCATTCATGTGTGCAATTTCAGCAATTTATAGGAAGGATATTACCATGATCTATACTGTTACCTTCAATCCTTCTCTGGATTATGTGGTCACTGTTCCGAAACTGGAAGTGGGAGCCATCAACCGCACGAAGGGAGAGAAAGTATTTCCGGGAGGCAAGGGTATCAACGTGTCCTGGGTACTGCAGAACCTGGGCATTCCTACACGGATTTTGGGTTTCAAGGCTGGCTTTACCGGTGAGGAAATCCAGCGGCTGGTAGAAGTGCAGGGTATCGCCTGCGACCTGCTGTCTGTGGAAGAAGGCTTTTCCCGGATCAACGTGAAAGTGCGGTCGGAGGAAGAGACCGCCATCAACGGCCAGGGACCGGTCATCGGAAAAGCTGATCTGGAGCGCCTCCTGAAACAACTGGAAACCCTGCAGACGGGAGATATGCTGGTGCTTTCAGGGAGCGGTCCCAGCGGCTGCGCACCTACGCTCTATGGCAGGATTGCCCGTCTGATGCAACAGCGGAAGATTCCCTGCGTGGTGGATGCCACCGAAAAGCTTCTGGAAAATGCCCTGGAGGCAGGACCTTTCCTGGTAAAGCCCAACAAGGAAGAACTGGAAGACCTGTTGGGACGGAAGCTGCCTACAGAAGCGGACCTAGTGGAAGGAGCCCGGGAACTGCGGAAAAAGGGCGCCCGGAACGTGCTCATCAGCTTGGGAGGCGATGGAGCCCTGCTGGTGGACGCTTTCGATGCAGTACACCGCCATGCCGCACCCCGGGGACACATGGTGAATACGGTGGGGGCCGGTGACAGCATGGTAGCCGGATTCCTGGCCGGGTATCTGAAAAACCGGGATTATCAAGAAGCCCTGCACTGGGGCGTCTGCGCTGGCAGCGCTACGGCCTTCTCCATGCATCTGGCCACGCGGGAAACGATTGAAGAACTGATAAAGGGGAATTGAAGTATGCATATCACGGATTTACTGAAACGGGAAAGTGTGGAACTGAATGGTTCCGCCACGGACAAAAAAGACGCACTGGAAAAGATGGTTTCCCTGATGGTGAAACAGGGCAACATCGAGGATCCGGAAGAATATAAGAAGCGGGTGTTCGCCCGGGAAGAAGAAGGAAGTACCGGTGTAGGCGAAGGAGTAGCCATCCCTCACGCCAAGACAGCGGCAGTGACAAAGCCGGGGCTGGCTTTCATGCGCTGCAGGGACGGTGTGGAATTCGACAGCCTGGACGGGCAGCCTGCCAAATTGTTCTTCTTGATTGCCGCACCGGATACGAAGGACAATGTGCACCTGGATGTGCTGAGCCGCCTTTCCACCCTGCTCATGGATCCGGAATTCATTGACGGGCTTATGAACGTGGACAGCGTGGATGGCCTGTACAACATGATTGCCAAAGCTGAAAAGGAAAAATTCCCGGAAGAAGCAAAGAAAGAAGCTCCGGCTGCTGCGGAAGAAGCCAGCTCCCAGGGATATCGGGTGCTGGCTGTGACGGCCTGCCCTACGGGCATCGCCCATACGTATATGGCTGCCGAAAGTCTGGAACAGCACGCTGCCAGACGGGGCGTTTCCATTAAAGTAGAAACCAATGGCCAGAGCGGTGTGAAGAACGCGCTGACCGCCGATGATATTGCCAATGCCATGGGGATCATCGTGGCTGCGGACAAATACGTGCCCATGAACCGGTTCAAGGGCAAACGGGTAGTCATCGTGAAAGTGGCAGACGGCATCAATAAAGCCGACCAGCTGCTGGATGAAGCCCTGAGCGGCAATGCACCCGTATTCGAAGGGGAAGAGGGAGGTGCCGCCGGCCCGGAAGCGGAAGCCGCAGAAGAAAGCCAGGCCCGCAAAGCCTATAAGCATCTGATGAACGGCGTCAGCCACATGCTGCCGTTTGTTATCGGCGGGGGCATCCTGATTGCCCTGGCCTTCCTGTTCGACATGGGAGCCGCCGGGACAGCGAAGTTCGGGTCCAGCACGCCGCTGGCCAAGTTCTTCAAGGATGTGGGCGGTCTGGCCTTCAGCTTCATGATGCCCATGCTGGCCGGATTCATTGCTGCCAGTATTGCAGACCGGCCGGGCCTGCTGGTCGGGTTCGTGGCCGGCGCCATGGCGGCCAGTGGCGGCAGCGGGTTCTTTGGAGCCCTGGTGGGTGGTTTCGCTGCAGGCTACCTGATCCTGGTACTGAAGAAACTCCTGGGCTTTTTACCTGACTCCCTGGAAAACCTGAAACCCATTCTGCTGTACCCGGTACTGGGGCTGATGATCATGGGTGCTTTGATGGTGCTTATCATCAATCCGGTGATGGGCGCTGTGAACCACTGGGTGAACGGGGGGCTGACTTCCATGAGCGGCGGCAGCAAGGTTCTCCTGGGTCTGGTGCTGGGCGGAATGATGAGCATCGACTTCGGCGGCCCGCTGAACAAAGCAGCCTATGTGTTCGGGACGGCGTCCCTGGCCGGGGCTGACGGCCAGGCCATTTCTTCGCCGTTCATGGCATCCGTGATGATCGGGGGCATGGTGCCGCCGCTGGCCATTGCCGTGGCCTGCCGGCTGTTCCCTGGGAAGTTTACGGCGCAGGAACGGAGTTCGTCTCTGACCAACTTCGTCATGGGCCTGAGCTTTATCACCGAAGGGGCCATTCCTTTTGCGGCTGAGGATCCCAGCAGGGTGATTCCCGCCTGCTGCATTGGGGCAGCGGTAGCCGGCGCTCTGTCCATGGTATTCGGGTGCACCATCCCTGCACCCCACGGTGGCATTTTCGTGTTCGGCGTGGTCCACAACTGGCCTATGTACCTGGTGAGCCTGGTAGTGGGTACAGCCGTAGGGGCGGTGCTGCTGGGAGTGCTGAAAAAGAATAAATAAGATCCTGCAGTTCCCATGAAAGAACTGTAAATGATCCTTTGAGTTGGCCTTCACTGGCTGGTGATGGGGGTGTGA
>NZ_JBNMIU010000085.1:0-4079 GCF_050873445.1 Acidaminococcus sp.
AAATGGTTATGCCTGGCGATAACGTTGTGATGGACGTAGAACTGATCACTCCGATCGCTATCGAACAAGGTCTGCGTTTCGCTATCCGCGAAGGCGGCCATACCGTTGGCGCCGGTGTTGTTACCGAAATCGAAGCTTAATTCAACCACAAGATGAAAAATGAGGCCGATGCAATTCCCCGGCCTCACTTTTTTGTTGACATCTTGACGGTTCTATGATAACCTTTATAGGCGGCTTTTGGGAATCAAGAGTTTTGAATGTAAGTGAGGTGTTAAGAAATGGCAGCTGGAAACCGTGTGGGTATTACCCTGGCTTGCACCGAATGCAAACAGCGTAACTACCAGACTACGAAGAATAAAAAGAACGATACTGAACGTATCGAAATCAAAAAGTATTGCAAGTTCTGCAAAAAGCATACGTTGCATAAAGAAACGAAATAAGGTGGATCGAGTATGACAGCATCACAACTCACCCCGGAAGTGAAAAAGTCCTCTGGTGTAGGCGGTTTTCTCCGAGATGTGAAAATCGAAATGAAAAAAGTGACCTGGCCGACGAAACGGGAACTGACGGGATACACCATCACTGTGATCGTATCCTCTCTGCTTGCAGCGTTTCTCATCTGGGGCATTGATGCTATTTTATCCGTATTGTTTCGTTTAGTGATGGGAGTGCATTAAGCATGGAAGGTCAAAAGCACTGGTATGTCATTCATACTTATTCCGGTTATGAGAATAAGGTCAAAATGAATCTGGAAAGCAAGATCCATTCCCTGGGAATGGAAGAACAGATTTTCCAGGTGCTGGTTCCCATGCAGAATGAAGTGGACGCAAAGGATGACCAGCAGAAGGTTGTGGCACGGAAAGTATTCCCGGGCTATGTCCTCATTGAAATGATCGTCAACGATCGTACCTGGTATGCTGTGCGCAACACCCCTGGTGTGACCGGCTTCGTTGGCACTGGCACGAAACCCATTCCCTTATCTGACCGTGAAGTAGAACGTATCCTCGGGGCCCAGGTCAAAGAAGGCGGCCAGGCTTCTGCTTCTGGTGAAGCAGAAGAACCGGTTGTCCGGATGGCATGCCCTGTAGGTTTGAATGATACTGTCCGCATCAAAGCCCCTGGCTTTACTGATATGGTGGGGACGGTAGCGGAGATCAACGACGAACAGCAGAAGATCAAAGTCATGGTCGAGATGTTCGGGCGTGAGACTCCCATTGAAGTTAAATTCACCCAAGTGGAAGCTATTGAATAAGTAAGGAGGTGTAAATTATGCCTAAGAAAGTCGTAAAGATGGTGAAATTGCAGGTTCCTGCTGGTAAGGCAACTCCGGCACCTCCCGTAGGCCCGGCCCTTGGCCAAGCTGGTATCAACATCATGGCCTTCGTAAAAGACTTCAACGAACGGACTGCCAAACAGGTTGGTCTGATCATTCCTGTTGAAATCACTGTATTCGAAGACCGTTCTTTCACTTTCGTTACCAAGACTCCTCCTGCAGCAGTTCTGCTGAAGAAAGCCTGCGGTATCGAAAAAGCATCCGGCGAACCCAACAAGACCAAAGTTGCCACGATCAAACGTGACAAGGTCCGTGAAATCGCTGAAAGCAAGATGAAAGACCTAAACGCTGGCTCTGTGGAAGCAGCTATGCGCATGGTGGAAGGCACTGCCCGTTCTATGGGTATTGTCGTAGAAGACTAATGTCTAAATTTGTGGGAGGCAAAAGCCGTCTGACCACAAGGAGGAACAAGAATGAAAAAAGCTGGTAAGAAATATACCGATGCCAAAAAGCTGATCGAAGCTGGCAAGGCATATTCCCCCAAGGAAGCAGTTGATCTGGTTAAAAAGACTTCTGTGACCAAATTCGACAGCACGGTTGAAGTTTCCGTCCGTCTGGGCGTAGATCCCAAGTACGCTGACCAGCAGGTCCGCGGTGCTTTGGTTCTGCCGAACGGTACCGGTAAATCCAAAACCGTCCTGGTATTCGCCAGAGGCCCCAAGGCCAAAGAAGCGGAAGCAGCTGGTGCTGATTTCGTAGGTACTGACGAATACGTTGAAAAGATCAAAGGCGGCTGGACCGACTTTGACGTCTGCGTAGCCACCCCTGACATGATGGGTACGGTTGGTCGTCTGGGTAAAATCCTGGGCCCCAAAGGCTTGATGCCTAACCCCAAAGTGGGTACTGTGACCATGGATGTCACTCGTGCCGTGAAAGAAATCAAAGCTGGTAAGATCGAATACCGTACCGACAAAGCCGGTAACGTACAGACCTCTATCGGTAAAGCTTCTTTCGACGCTGACAAACTGCTGGAAAACTATTTGACTCTGGTCACCACCCTGATCAAAGTGAAACCCTCCGGCGCTAAAGGCCAATACATCAAGAGCGTAACCCTGAGCACCACCATGGGCCCTGGCGTACCTGTAGATGTATTGAAGGCTGACAGCAACAAATAATCAAATAGAAAATGACCATCGGACCCAAGACAGCAGGCGCGCAAGCCTAACGAATTTTTCACCTGCCTAGGTCGGAGTGTTGATAAACATGACCTCCGGCTGACCCGCCGAGAGGTCTTTTCATTGATTAATACAAATTTCTTACGCAAGGAGGTGTAACACTGATGCATGATATTAGACCTGAAAAAGCTAGCAAAGTCGCCGAACTGAAAGATTTGCTGACTGCTTCTAAAGGTGTTGTTCTGGTTAACTACTGCGGCCTGACCGTAGCTGAAGATACCGAACTGAGAGCCAAGATGCGTGAAGCTGGTGTGAAGTACATGGTTGCTAAAAACACCTTCATCCGCATTGCTGCAAAAGAAGCTGGTATCGAAGGCCTGGACTCCGTCCTGGAACACAATACCGCTCTGGCCTTCTCTGCTGAAGACCCTGTTGCTCCTGCTAAAATCCTGAACGATTTCAGCAAGGATCATAAAGCTCTGGAACTGAAAGCCGGCGTCCTGGATGGCAAAGTCATCGCTGTGGACGAAGTCAAGGCTCTGGCAGAACTGCCGTCCAGAGAAGAACTGCTGGCCAAACTGGTTGGCAGCATGCAGGCCCCCATTTCCGGGCTGGTCAACGTACTGCAAGGGACCATCCGCAACTTCGTGTATACCCTGGAAGCTGTACGTCAAAAGAAAGAGCAGGAATCTGCTTAATCGTCAAACAGGCTGAATACATCGCCTGACAAAACCATTTCATAAGAAAATTTGGAGGAATGAAAAATGGATAAAGATCAAATCATGGAAGCCATTGAAAATATGACTGTTCTGGAACTGGCCGACCTGGTTAAAGCCATGGAAGACAAGTTCGGTGTTAGCGCTGCTGCTCCTGTTGCTGTAGCTGCTGCTCCTGCTGCCGGCGCTGCTGCTGCTGAAAAGACCGACTTCGACGTTGTTCTGAAAGAAGTTGGTGCCAGCAAGATCAACGTAATCAAAGTTGTTCGTGAACTGACCGGCCTGGGCCTGAAAGAAGCCAAAGCTGCTGTTGACGCTGCTCCTAACACCATCAAAGAACACGTTGCCAAAGCTGACGCTGAAGCTATGAAAGCCAAACTGGAAGAAGCTGGCGCTAGCGTAGAACTGAAATAATTTCTGCGGTACGCTGGAAAGAAGGCTGTTGCAATCGCAACAGCCTTCTTTTTTCAACTGTTTGAAAAAAATCTACATTTCCTCTTGACAAAACACCCCCTACATAGTAGGATATAGGCATATTGAAAATAGCAATGAGCGGAAAGAGTACCGCAGGGGAACTTCTACAGAGAGCCTGGCAGCTGGTGAGAGCTGGGAGACCGATAACCTGCGCGAATGCCTCCGTGAGCCGGGCCTTCGAAGTTACAGTAGAGGACCCCGGGGTTGCAGCCGTTACACATGCACAAAAGGCCGGTCTTTGGATGCCGGTAAACCAGAGTGGAACCACGAGCCATCGTCTCTGAAGCAAGGAGACGATGGCTTTTTTTTGGTTCTTTGTCAAATGTTGGGGCGAATTTCAAATCATCCACCATTCATGGACGTGAGCATTTTTGCTTACGTCCATCTTTAATTTAGTTTTACCTTAGACAACAGTAATATCCTTCCTCGAAATCGTTTAAA
>NZ_JBNMIU010000086.1:0-4071 GCF_050873445.1 Acidaminococcus sp.
GTGCTGTACTTCATCCGATGGAGTGACTTCCCGCTTTTCCAGTCTGATATCTGCGGCCGGCTTTTCCAGGGTGCAGGAAATTTTTTCTGTCCCGGAGATGACAGCGGTAATCTTTTCCACCCTAACCACCTCCTCAGGTCGTCACATCCGGCAGCAGGTGATAGTCATAGGGACCGATGGTCTGTACATCACCATTTTTCTGATGCACTTCAATGTCATATACATAATCCCCATAAGGTAAGCCCTGAGTCATTTCATGCGGGATATGTACCATGCCACCTTCAACGGATACCTGGAAAAGGAAGTCCGTATCCCGCAGCCGTTTCTTCACGGACAGAACTGCGGTATAATCTTTGATTTCTTGCCCATCCGGATCTGACAGCTTGATCGCAAAGCGAGCAGTGTCACCTCTGATGTGATAGATCACATTGTTCCTGACCCTGAACATATTACACCTCCAAAATCTCCACCCACAGTCCTCTGCTGGACATGGAAGCCGGCTTATCAGCTGTAGGAGTCACCTGCAGCAGACTGGGATGGGCTTTTTCACTGTTGTCATGATTATCCAGGTCCTGCCGCAGCAGCAAACCCTTCGGATCCAGTACCGCCGTCACATCATCCGCGCTGGTAATGATCACTTGCAGGTGGAGTCCCACAGACAGGACGGTGCTGCTGCCTTTGGCTTGCAGGTAGTCAGCGTGGCTGTCCGTCATCACTGCATAGAGGATTTCCCCATCATCGGGATCAGTGGCGAACACCCCCAGCTCCCGCATATAGAAGCCCTTCTCCAGATTGGCGTTGGTAATAACGCCCTCAACCTCGCACACCCCAGTATCAAAAGGTGTAATGGAAGAGATGCCAATATTGGCCTTGGGGGACACGAGATCTGTCATAGATTCGATGTCGGATGGCGTCCCATCCCCCACCTTCAGCTTGGTCAGCTCCAGTTTACATTTCCCGGCCGTCACCTTTGCTTCCAGGGTGCGGCCTTTATTCGTCAAGATTGCTCCAGTCCAGTTAGCCATTTTTTCCTCCTATCCAGATTTCCTTGAAAACTTGCGTGGCCATGATAAACCGTTTTGTCTGCACCACGCTGACGGGTAGCAATGTAGGAAGGCTAATATTGATATCCTTATGGACAGCCGTGGCTATGGCATGGCGCTTCACCATGCTTAGTTCCCTGTACCAGATAAGTTCATCCAACCAGGAACGCACATTTTTGGCATTATCAATGGCCCGGGTAAGATTATCTACTGCAGTGCCGTTCCGCACTTCATCCGGCATACCTTCCACGCGGAAGTGATACGGTTGGCCATTATATTCAGGCCACTCTTTCACTTTGGCACCACCAGCCAGGTTATCAACCACCTGTCGCACAGCGTATACCGTACCCTTGTATCGATGGATAGCGATAGCAGACCTGACCTGGCTGCGCTTGGTTTCGATATTGGCCGTGTCGTCGTAGTCATCTACATGGAACTGCCGGGCAAGAATATCCAAGATATCTTCCGGGAGGCTGTCGATACGGCTGTACACCAGTTCCATCGGAATAAGGTCAGTGACAGCATTCAAGGCTTCAGAAACCGCATCCGCTGTCTCCTTCACTCCTTTATCCCCAGAGATAGAGGATGGCAGGACGAGTTTCAGGTCAAAATCCTTCAGCTTACTCATTCATCTGCCCCCCTAAAAAGCTCACCGTTATCTTCCCTGCTACTGCCAGCTCTGTTGCCTGCAGGATCTTGATAGCCGGCGACGTTACAGTTACCTTCCGGGCCCCAGCCTGAACCATCAGTTCATAAAGTTTGGATGGGTCGATATCCCGTCCCAGTTTCGATTTCTGCCATAACACATACTGGTTCACCGCTTTCGTCACAGCCTCCTGGATGGCAGTAGTCTGAGCCCGATCATCGGTGGTAATGTAATAGGCCGCATTGATGTCATAAGACACGGTGGTGGGTGCTTTGGCTGTCACCTTATCGGTCAGTGGCCGCACCTTTTCCGCGCTGCACACCTCAAGTACGTCGTCCAGGACTTCCTGCTCCGGGATGGCACCGCTGGCCAGCAGAGGGACGATCAGGACTTCCCCAGCTGCCGGAGACGATACGTTCACGTCGACAATATTCGCGTTAGCGCTCTTCGCGAAGTAGGCATAGGCGCCATAGGAGCCAGCATCGGAAAAGGACTCTGGCGCCTCATGGATACGCTCCCGATATGGATCATCAGCTTCCGCATCGGCACCCCCAGCGCTAACGGTGGTATTGGTCACCGTCGCCATAAACGGCAGCGGATCAACCTGGCGATCCAGAGCACCTGCCTTAAAGCCGTTGCCAATTTCACCAACCTGGGTACAGGTGCAGTGTACCAGCCCGGACGTCTCGCCTGCCGGGATTACAGTATCCTTGTCTGCAGCAAAGTAGACACTCCCTGTCTGATCTGTCACCCGGGTGCCTTTGGGAACGGTATAAGCGGTTCCGATATCATCCGTAGACAGCGTATACTTCATTGTTACTTCTGCCGCCCTGGCCGGGATACGTTCCACATCCAGCAGCGCCCCCAGGTGATCCAGGTAGCTTCCTTTGGCGTAAGCCAAAAGATTCATCCTGCCGGCCTGGTCAATCAGATAACGCTGCTCCACGATCACGGCCGCAACAGCCAGCAGGAACAGCCTCACCGGGTCCCCTTCAGCCAGGGTTCTCCCGGTAATTTTCTGATAAGCGTCAATCACAGTATTTTTCACGGTTTCCGAATCATAATCGGCAAACCGTACATCAGCAAGTTTACTCAGATCCAACGATTCTCACCTCCAATGCAGGCACCAGCTTCCCATTCTCTTCTCCTGAAAAGTCAATGGATTGGATGATAGCCCGGGGCTCATACCTTTTTACAGCCGCAAAGATTTCCCCGCTGAGCATAGCCTTTGCCTGCGGCATAGGCAGGTCCACTACGCTGCCACTGACGCCGAATTCCCGGTCCAGAGGTACGGAATATTTCACCGTGGAGAGGATGGTCCGCACATTCTGCAGGACTTCTTCTACCAGCCCCCGCGGCGCAAAATCAACTGTTGCTGGATTCCCGTCCACAATATATGACTTTGACATCTCATACCTCCTTAAAAGACCGTAGCCAGCACGTTACCAATGGATCCATACAGGTCCACCTTAGATTGTTCCTCTGTATAGTTGTCCGTGCTGTATTCCTTCAGCTGTACATGGAGCTTGCACCAGATACGGTTCCCGGTGGGGCCGTAGTAGTTGTCGCTCTCGGACAGGCTCATCAGGCGCCAGTAATTCTGGCTGACCGGATGGCCTCCGATGATCAGCGGGAACACTACGCCCATGTCCCGCATCTGGCGCAGCATTTTCACCGCGCCGTCAGGATCCACACCGTACTGTCTAGCCAGGATCAGGTCAAAAGCAATCGACTGCAGGCCCGGCCCCAGGAACTCGCTGACGGGTTTGTAATGGATAAGGTCATGGTCCGCCCACCTGGCTTCCCCCTCCTGCCCCACGCCGGAAGGCGTCAGGGTATAAGTGGAAGCAGCCAGGAAAACTACGGGGCCCATATAACCGATATACATAGTTTCACCTCTCTACTGGGGACCGCCGGTAGAACTGCCGCCGGATTCCACTCCACCATGGGTGTGACCCTTCAGCGATATGCCACTGGCCACTACATCCCCGGCGCCCTGGATGTCCAGTGTGCCGGCATGGATAGTCAGTGTGCCGCCGATGGTCATGGTCATGTCCCCAGGATGGTTTAATACCCGGGTTCCTGCTGCGGCCCCGTCAGGCGGAGCATCCACTTTGCTGTAGAAAGTACCCAGGACGAAACCGTCCCCTGTTCCCTTACCCGAGAAGTTCGGCAGCTGCAGGCACAGCACTTGGTCACCCACAGCAGGGAGCCAGTAGTCTTTACTGCTGCTGGACCCCCGCTGCAAAACGGCCAGCTCACCGGACACCTTGTTTTCCTTGTCTGAGCGGACTGCCCTCACCATACCGGTACTGGAGTCCACAGAGCTGACCTCGCCGATATACAGCATCCCCTCCAGGAGTCGTTTAGTATCCATTGAGA
>NZ_JBNMIU010000087.1:0-3680 GCF_050873445.1 Acidaminococcus sp.
AATATCCATTCAGGATATCCTCCTTTCAAAATGAAGTGGTTGGTAGCCATCTTCATTTTACCAAAGGAGGATTTTTTGGTATAGCTAAAAGCTTTCCAGAACCCCACGCATAGCGTGGGGTTTTCAAACCCGACAATAAAGAGCCGGCGCCCACGACGCACGGCTCTTTTATTATAGCTGATTTTTCTGATTTATGCCAATGGGTGAGTTAGTGATTAGTGATTAGTGATTAGTTGTTGGTGATTGGATGGTCGGCGTGACCCGCCCGCTAAAATTCCCCACACTCTCCCACACATCCGGCTCCTCCAGGCCCTTTCGCCAATAGGCACTGCCGGCCAGGTCGTAGCGGCTGATTAGGGCATTCTTCAGGGCCAGGCTGCGTCTCTCCTCCATCCATACTTTGTGGAGGGTGCCCTGTTCTCTATATTCGAAGTAATACTGCCCTTC
Organism: Acidaminococcus sp.; assembly: GCF_050873445.1. GTDB lineage: Bacteria > Bacillota > Negativicutes > Acidaminococcales > Acidaminococcaceae > Acidaminococcus. Next base: position 448 of record NZ_JBNMIU010000087.1, read on the forward strand.
CTGGCTCAGCCAGGCAGGGACCAGACTGTGATCCTCGATCAGCTTCCTGGCCCCGAGCATGGACAGCGTCCTGGCATTGACAGTCCCGTCTTCTTTCACGGTCCAGTCCCGCATATAGAGGGGCATGCCCAATACCAGTTTCTCTTTGGGCACTTCCTGCAGGGTCTTCCGGATGCCCTGTTCCACCCAGGGCAGGCTGGCTACGCTTCCGGCCGTTTTCGAAAGCCTGTGGTGCTCATCGTAGGCCATAAGCATTACGTAATCCACCTGCCCGGCCAGTTCTTTCCGGTTGTAGCATCTGGACCAGTTGCCGTTGTCGCTGGGTACGGTCACATCAATGGACAGGGTATACCCGGCCGGCTTCAGCATCCCGCTGATTTCACCAACAAAAGCAGTAAGCCGGTCGCTGTCCTCCGCCCGGATATTCTCGAAATCCAGGTTGATGCCATCCAGCTGGTAGTTCCGGGCCAGCTGCAGCAGGTTCTCAGCGGCCTTCTGCCGCCCGGCCGGATTGTCCAGGAGACCGTGGGTACGGTCAGGGTCGAACCCATTGGTGATCAGAGCCCACACTTTGTACCCTTTGGCATGGGCCTGGGGTGCATAATCGGCAGCAGCGTTCTTGACTTCGATATTCCCTTCCGTATCGCTGAGGATGAACCAGCTGGGGGAAAGCACATTGACGCCTGGAAGCTTCTTTTCCTTCGCCAGCCGGGAAACTGCTTCTCCCGGAGCCTGCCAGTCCCACACCAGATGGACGGGTCCTTCCACCTTCCGGGGCACATAGACCGTCACCGGGCCTGCAGCCCTGGTATCGGGAGCCGTGGACTTTCTGGCACAGGCCGTGCCGGTAAAGGCAAGCAGGCAAAGGCCGATGCAAAGCAAACGCTGGATTTTCATGGTACTCCTCTTCTATTTTTCCTCTTCCGTCTTTTCTTGTACCTGGGGTTCTTCCTTCTTCTGGTCCTCCACCCGTTTGGGATACAGCATGGAATCGCCTCTCCCCAGGGTCATTTCGTACCCGTAGTGCTTCAAATAGCGGTACATGACTTCGATGGTATGGAGCAGCTTTTTCCGGGCGTCCTGGTTCAGGGAATCGGGATCAGCCGGGGGCTGCATGGGCATGCGCAGCACATTGGCGCCGCTTTGTACGCTGAGGATCTGGCCATGGGCGTGGATGCGCCGGATGGCCCAGGGCGCCACGATATTGGCCCGGGGGAACAGGATCCGCAAAATAGCCGTCAGCCGCAGGTACTCTTCCAGGGCCATGCGGTTCTCCTGGCGGAAGGGCGTTCCGTCTTCGGGCAGAAACGGAGTCAGGGTGATATTGTGGGGCGCCAGTTCCTGAAGCAAAGTCAGATCCTTCACCAGATAATCCATCTGTTCGTAGGGAGCTCCTGCCAGAAAGCCCGTATCCGTTTCATAACCCAGATCCTTCAAATCATTGATGCAGTCGATTTTGGTGGAAAGGGAATGGGTGGGCGGATGGAGCCGTGTGAAATGCAGGGGATCTGAAGTGACGAAACTGAGGAAGTATCGCTGGGCCCCGGCCTGATGCAGCCGGTAATAGGATTTTTTGGTCCGTTCCCCCACAGAAAGGCCCAGGGCGCAGTCGGGAAATTCCTGCTTCAAATTGGCCAGGATATTGCACAGGATCATATCCGTGTAGTAGTGGTCCTCCCCTCCCTCCAGAAGGAAGGAACGAACGCCCAGTTCGTATCCCAGGGCGCAGGCTCCCCGGATCTGTTCCCAGTTCAGCCGGAACCGGGGCAGCTCGTCATTCTCTTCCCGGCGACGGCAGTACAGACAGTTCTGGGGACAGTGGTTGCTGAATTCCAGTACGCCCTGAAAATACACCCTGCGGTGGAACACATAGCTCATGGCTTCCTGAGCGCCCCGGAACAATTTGGCCCGCAGCAGCGGGTCCTCCGTCTGGAGCAGGGCCTTATACTCCTCGTCCGTGAGTACGGAATATTCCTTCAGCTTGTCCACCAGATCCACGATGCTCACCCGTCCTTTCGATGCGTCAGTTAGAATACTTTTATTATAAGGCTTTGGCAGTGAGATTGTCTACCAATTGACTTTTTCCTTTTTCTTGATTATGATTATACTATAAATATTCCGTATGACACATTGCTTGCTATACATATTTCATGAAAGGAGTACCCTTATGGAAATCCGTACCCTGCAATATTTCCTGGCAGTAGCCCGGGAGCAGAATATGACCGAAGCCGCCAACCTGCTGTTCGTTACCCAGCCTACCCTGTCCCGCCAGATGGCTGATCTGGAAAAAGAACTGGGCAAAAAGCTGTTCATCCGTTCCAACCGCAGTACCACCCTCACCGAAGAAGGGATGCACCTGCGCCAGCGGGCCGAAGAAATCCTGGCCCTGGTGGAACAGACCAAAAGCGAGATCAAAGATGAAGACCTGGACCTCACCGGCTGCATCCGCATCGGAGCCGGAATCACCTACCTGGCCCACTACCTGACGGATACCTTTTCCGAACTGCGCAAGGAGAATCCCCATCTGACCATCGAGATGCTCACCGGCAATGCTGACACCGTCCAGGAAAAACTGGAACACGGCCTGCTGGATTTCGGCCTGTTCATCCAGCCTTTCAATGTGGAAAATTACAACTATCTGGAACTGCCGGGAAAAAACCGGTTGGGCATCGTCACCAGCATCCACAGTCCCTGGGCAAAGCTGGATACCGTCACTCCGGAAAACATCCTGGGTATCCCTCTGATGACCTCCTCCCGGCACAATAACCGTTCCTTTGACCTGGAAAGCTGGTCCAGGGGAAAAATCTCCATGGAAAAGCTGGACATCGTGGGCACCATGGATCTTTCCTGCAACGTCAATCCTCTGGTTCTGCAGCAGACAGCCAATGTACTCTGCCTGGACCGGCTGGAACACCATAACTCCCCCGAACTGAAATTCATCCCCCTGGAGCCTGCCTACGAAGTCTCCAGTCTGGTAGTCTGGAAAAAATACCGTCTGCTCAGCCATTCCAGCCAGGTCTTCCTGGAACGGCTGAAACAAAGGATTGAGGAAGAGACAAGCAAAAGGGGCTGTGAAATAATGGCCCCATGAACACGAGAAAGGACTTTCGATTCTTGCGAACCGAAAGTCCTTTTTCGTGTTAGAATTTAACTGACATGAAAAACCTAACTGTGTATTATAATACTCCCAAGCAGGGAATTTTACCAGCATTTTTTTCTGAGTGCCTGGATAT
>NZ_JBNMIU010000088.1:0-3664 GCF_050873445.1 Acidaminococcus sp.
CAGCCGGTCCAGAGCATGGATCTGCTGTGCAGTCAGATAAGGCCGGATGCTCTGCCCTTTTTCGATGCCGTTGGCCAGCCGGAACTGCTTGGCAGACATCCCCAGCACGATGCGGTTCAACATGTCACATTCATTGCTGAAGTGGTACGGCTTCGGGCTTTCATGCAGGCGGCAGATCATGTCCGTCAGCATCGGGAATTCCTGCCGGGCAGACAGGAGCGACCGGATGCACTGCTCCATCTCATTGAAGCGATGGATATAGAGTTCCTTGAAATGCATCGCCTTCGAGCCTGTGTAGCCCATGACCAGCATGGTGAACCCATCGCGGGTCAGTAGGTAACGTGGCAGTTTTCTTCCCCTGGCATCACGATATGTATTGCCCTCAAAATTGAGTGCAATGAATTCTGGGCTTAATCCAGAATTGGATGCAGTGATTCGTCCGATATCACGCAGAACGTTATAATGCTGTTTTTCAAAAGTCGCTGCAACAAACAGGCTGTCGACCCTTGGTACACCTCTCTGATCAGCAAACACGCCAAATTCATCTTCCGGAATCAAAAACTTCATAGCGAATCCCGCCTTTCTTAAAATAAACATCCGAGGAAATTCCCTCTGATAGTGAAAGGACAGGAATCACTATGTTAAGTACCGGGAAATCAATCTTTTTTATAAAATTCGCACTCATACCCGTCTGCCCGGAGCAATAGCCCTTCAGCCCACGACGGCGTCCGGCCCATCTGCTCACAGATGGCATCGACGCTAGTGTCTTTGGGACACTCGATAATCAGTTCATCATGGACATGGCCGACGATGGCGCAGCATCGCAGCGTCTGCATGGCATAGCAGAGGATGTCCCGGCTGATGCCCTGGACGATGTTCTCCACGAACTTCGGGCCATAGCTTTCGAGCCGTTCCCACTTCTTCGTTGCGCCGATGCCTTCATAGGTGACGGATTCCCCACCGAAGCGGTTCTCGCCTATCCGGGGCTTTACGTAGGAAAGCCGCCGTCCACTGGGGAGCTGTATGAACAGCATGCCGCTCTGATACAGAAAGCGGATGCAGCCAGTCCGCATGGGGATACGTTCCTTGATGGCTGTCTTCACGGCGGCGTCCACCTGCCACCAGAAATCGACGATGTGCAGATTGGCCGACCGCCAGGACTGCACCAGAGGATACAGCTCATCTTCCGAAAGTCCCATGTCCAGGGCACCCATGGCCTTCAGCGCTCCTACGGAGCCGCCATAGCCAAGGGCCAGTTCTGCGATTTTCCCTTTCTGCCTGAGATGCCCGTTGACACCATGCTTTTCCACGGGAACGCCGAACATGGAGCTGGCCGAGGCGCAGTAAATGTCGCCGTTCCTGGCAAAGACATCCGAACGCCATGTTTCTCCTGCCAGCCATGAAAGCACCCTGGCTTCAATGGCCGAAAAGTCAGATACCACAAACTTCAGCCCCTGCCGTGGTACAAAGGCGGTGCGAATGAGCTGGGAAAGGACATCGGGGATGGAATCATACAGGAGTTCCAGGGCTTCATAATTTCCCTGGCGTACCAGTTCCCTGGCTTCCGAGAGGTCCGGCAGATGATTCTGGGGCAGATTCTGCAGCTGGATGTGCCGGCCGGCAAACCGCCCGGTCCGGTTGGCTCCATAGAATTGGAACATGCCTCTGGCCCGGCTATCCTCGCAGGCCGTCATTTCCATGGCCTGGTATTTTTTGACCGAGGATTTGGCCAGCTTCTGCCGGAGCAGCAGTACACTGCGCAGCGGTTCTTCTGCCGTCTTCAGCAGTTCCTGCACCTGCTTCTTTCCCAAAGAATCGGTCTTCATCCCATGCCTTGCCAGCCAGCCCAGCATCTGGATGACGGAATTCGGGTTCTCCAGGCCCGTCTTGTCCTTCAATGTATTCATCAGGCTGTCCCGGCTGCGGGCATCGATGACGATGGCATTTTCAGCCAGCGTCCGGTCAATGGCGATGCCCCGGTCGTTGATTTCCTGGTCGAGATGATATTCATCCCATATCGGTTCCGGTACGGGATACTTCTTCAGCCGCTCTTGGATAGCCATTTCCACTTCCACATCCCGTTTGTTGTAGGACTTGAACAAGATCCATTTGTCTAAATCATGCTGAGGAAGGTTCCTCGTCCTGCCGCCGTTCGACTTGGTTTCCTTGCAGGGAACACAGAAATAGCGGATCAGGTCTTTGCCTTCCTTCATCTTCTGGCTGTCCAGCCTCAGCACGGCCCCCACGCCTTCCAGAGAAAGGGGCAGCCCCATGTAAGCCGACCAGATCATGGAACATTTCCATCCTGCCGAATTGAGGAATCTGGCACAATCCCGGGAAAGCGGATGATGGTCATGGAACGGATCCAGGCTCATCCCCAGGTCACGCAGATACCGTGACAGGCAGACCCGTTCGAAGCTGGCATTGAACGCCCACTTGGTAACGGATTCATCGGTCAGGGCATCCAGGATAGCATCCGGGATGCGCTCTCCCTGCGTCAAGTCAACGACCTGTACCTCGCCGCCGTCCACAGCATACCCGAAGAGGAGGATTTCAAAGGCTGGCGATTCTGCGTATTTGTACACGCCGCATTTCGCCAGATTGACATCGCTGAATGTCTCAATATCGATACTGATTGTTTTCATACTCTTCACCTCGAAAAAGCGGCGAGGCACAAGGCCCCGCCGCCGCTATTCACTACTACTTGTTCCGGAAGGATTCCATCTGCTTGCGATGATATTCTTCTTCCCGGTGCCGGGCCATTTCTTCATCCCGCTGGTCTTTTTTGATATCCGTATAAATCATAGACACGAAGAATCCACAAGCGCACAGCGCAAGCAGGCAGTACAGGCACTCCAGAATCAGCTTCATTAGTGTTTCCATCATCACGCCTCCTTATGCCAGGAAATCATCATCGTCAGCTGTAGCAAAATCATCTTCTGCACGGGATTTGCCACCGAGGGGTTCGCCATCACGGATTTTCTGCAGATTGTTCAGTCCGCAGGCAATGCCTTTATTGCCGTTGCTGTTAAATGCATAGAAGTTGATGGACGCACGGCCATAGACGCCGGAGTATACTTCAGAGCGTTCCAGGATATGCTGGCAGTCGGCATCGACGATGCCCGGCTTGGTCGCCGAGTTGGCATTGACGAAGAAGCTGTCTTTATAGGCATCATCGCCCGGGCGTTCCAGGTCACCGTCACGGAGCGGCGTCTTGATGGCTTCGAGAGCCGGTACAGCGCGGCCATTGCCCTTGAGCTTGCTTTCGCCTTCTTCGTAGGCAGCCTTGATGGCGGCGCGGATTTTTTCTACGGTCTTCGTATCCGACTTGGGGATGATCAGGCTGACGCTGTACTTTGGCGTACCGCCATTGATGGACTTCGGTTCCCAGACGTTGGCATAAGACCATCTGGTGTTGACTCCGGTAATCACTTTGCACGGATTGACATAATGCTTGGACATAACAAGTTCCTCCTTATTTTTCATCATTGAATTCATCTGCCGCGGTGTACATGGCCGGACGCTTATCCGATGCCGGCACCAGGACTGGCTTGCCCTGCGGCTTTTCCACTAAATCTGACAGCAGTTCTTCGAACCTTTTCTTGCCGAGCTGTTTCGTCATCGCCGTGATGCCGAGCAGCTTCTTTTCATATGGGTCGAAGCC
>NZ_JBNMIU010000089.1:0-3420 GCF_050873445.1 Acidaminococcus sp.
CCTCTTTCCTATTACGCTACCTGGCAGGAACGGATGCTGAAGAACGAAGGGCAGACCATCTTATAGGAGGTACGCAGAGCATGAAATTATCCAGACAGGAAGCTATCAAGAACATCATCAAGAACCAGCAGATCGAAACCCAGAGCGATCTGGCAGAAGCTCTGAAGGAAGCGGGTTTCAACGTGACCCAGGCCACCGTATCCCGGGATATCAAGGAAATGATGCTGATCAAGATCCCCGGGGAAGATGGCCGCTACAAGTATTCCTTTCCATCGGAAAACAGCAAGATCCTGACGGCGGAACGGCTGGAAGATACACTGCGAGGCTATACCCTGACCATCAGTTCCGCAGAGAACCTGATTGTGCTCCATACCCTGCCCGGTACGGCCCAGGCTGTGGCCTATGCCCTGGACCATCTGAACTGGAAGGAACTGCTGGGCACCGTGGGCGGCGACGATACGGTACTGCTCATCGTGGACAGCAAAGACGATGTGGAAATGGTAAAGCGCCGCCTGATGGCCAAGAAGGTACGGTAATATGCTGACCAGTCTGGAAGTACACAATTTTGCTCTGATCGACCACCTGCGGGTGGATTTCACACCAGGATTCAATGTGTTCACAGGGGAAACCGGGGCCGGGAAAAGTATCCTGATCGATGCCTTCAGTATTGTGCTGGGCAGCCGGGCCAGCGTGGATTACCTGCGCCAGGGTGCGGATGCCTACTGGATCCAGGCGGTGTTCGACATCGAAGGCCTGGAAACGGTCCATGACATCCTGCGGGAGCTGGATCTGGACCTGGGGGATGATACGTTGTTCCTGCGCCGGAAGGTGAACGCTTCTGGCAAGAGCCAGGCTTATGTAAACGAACGGCAGGTGCCGGTCTATGTGCTCACCCGTCTGGCTGCCCAGCTGGTGGATATCCACGGGCAGCACGAGAACCAGACCCTGCTGGCCCCCGGTGCGGCTCTTTCTGTCCTGGACAGTTACGATGCCAGCCTGCCGTCCCTGTTGGAACGGTACCAGGAGAAATTCGTAGCCTATGACAAGGCACGGGAAACGGTAAAAAAGTGGATGCTGAAGGACGCCCATCAGACCGAGGATTTAAAACGGCTGGAAGAGGAAATCCAGGAAATCGATGATGCTCATATCCAGCCCGGAGAGGACGAGACCCTGCGGGAAACGGTGCGCAAGCTGAGCAACCAGGAAAAGATCCTTCAGGCAGTGGGAGAAGCCCATCACCTGCTGGAAGGAGGGGAAGACACCCTGCCCAGCGCCCTGGATACTGTCAACAATGCCCAGGCTGCCCTTTCCGGAGTGCTTTCCTATGCACCGGAGCTGCAGCCCATCGCCGAAGAACTGGCGTCTGCCTGGGAATCTCTGGAGGACGTTCGCCAGAGTCTGGGTGATATCCTGTCCGCCGACCATGATGACCGGGAGACGCTGGAAGCGGCCCAGGAACGGCTGGACCAGCTGTATCGGCTGAAGCAGAAGTACGGCGGCAGTCTGGAAGAAGTGCTGGCCTACCGGGAAAAGGCCCAGAGCGAATATGAAGGGCTGCTCAGCCTGGAATCCACCCTGGCCCGGCTGCGGAAGCAGGAAGCCCTGCTGAAAGCTGAAATGCAAACAGAGGCCGATACCCTGACCGCCGCCCGGAAAAAAGCCGCCACCCAGCTGGTAAAGGCACTTTTGCCCCACATCCGGGATCTGGCCATGCCAGAAGGCCGCATAGATCTTCAGTTCACTCGACTGCCCGAATGTCACGGCAAAGGCCAGGACCAGGTGGTATTCCTGTTTTCAGCCAATGCGGGCATGGACCTGAAGCCCCTGGGCCGGATTGCCTCCGGCGGGGAACTGTCCCGGTTCGCTCTGGCCCTAAAGACAGTGCTTTTGGAGAAATTCGGTGTGCCCACCATGATCTTCGATGAAATCGATACTGGGGTAGGGGGTGTCACTGCCCAGAAGATGGCCGAAAAGATGGCTCTGATTGCCCACAGACGGCAGGTACTGTGCATTACCCACCTGGCCCAGATCGCCTGCTTTGCTGACCGGCAGCTGTACATCAGCAAAAGTACAGAGAAGGGCAGCACCACCAGCCAGGTACAGGTACTGGATACCGAGGGCCGCATCCAGGAAATCATGCGCATGACCGGGGGCACCAATGCATCCCGGTCGGCCCGGGCCAATGCCAGGGAATTGCTGAACATGGCCGCACAGTATAAAAAGAAGGAGTTTGGTACCAATGAAAACCTTGCATGACGAACGTTTGGATGAAACGGAACTTTCCAGCAGGGAGGCTTTCAGCGGCAAACTGCTGCATCTGTTCGTGGATAAAGTGAAACTGCCCAACGGAAATGAAGCCACTCGGGAATACATCAGGCACCCGGGTGCTGTGGGTATCCTACCGGTAACAGAAGACGGCCGCATGGTGTTCGTAAAACAGTTCCGCTATCCGGTCCATTCGGTGATTTACGAAATCCCCGCCGGCAAGCTGGAAAAGGGTGAGGATTTTCTGCCCAGTGCCAAACGGGAACTTTCCGAAGAAACGGGACTCAGCGCCGACAGCTGGAACAAACTCACTTCCATTTGCACCACCCCCGGTTTTACCGATGAAACCATCCATCTGTTCCTTGCCAAAGGACTGCATCAGGGCAGGCAGCATCCGGATCCGGACGAATTCTTGGATGTTGTGACCCTGCCTGAAGAAAAAGTAAGACAAATGGTCCTGACAGAAGACATTTTTGATGCAAAAACCCTTGCAGCACTCCTATTGTACTTCCTGAAGAAAGAATCCTGATAAAAAAGTTCGTAAGAACTTTGTAAAATCAAAAATAATTGTAACATTTTCTCGGAATATATGTTATAATATCCGTAAATTGATTTTGGGAAACGTTAGACGCCTCCGAGTCAAGATTGGGACAGGAGGGCATGAACGTTTTCCCGAAATCTCACAAAAAGATGAGGGGGAACGAACATGGATGTACTAAAAGTTTCGACAAAATCCAATCCGAATTCTGTAGCAGGTGCATTAGCAGGAGTATTGAGAGAAAATGGTAAAGCAGAAATCCAGGCCATCGGAGCCGGTGCTCTGAACCAGGCTGTAAAGGCTGTGGCCATTGCCCGCGGGTTCGTAGCTCCCCATGGGATGGACCTGGTATGTGTCCCCGCGTTCATCGACATCAACATCGACGGCGAAGAACGGACGGCCATCAAACTGCTAGTGGAACCTCGCTGAGTCACAAAAGAAAATCCCCGTACAGCAATTGCTGGGCGGGGATTTTTTTGGTTCTATAATAAATGTTGGGGTCTTGTGGACTTCCTGTTCACAAGACCCCTATGTTTTATATAAAATAAGACATACCTAAACTGAATTTCAACTCAACCACCACGAAGAACTGAAAGGAGCATAGATATGTCTCGTTA
>NZ_JBNMIU010000090.1:0-3305 GCF_050873445.1 Acidaminococcus sp.
AATATCCATTCAGGATATCCTCCTTTCAAAATGAAGTGGTTGGTAGCCATCTTCATTTTACCAAAGGAGGATTTTTTGGTATAGCTAAAAGCTTTCCAGAACCCCACGCATAGCGTGGGGTTTTCAAACCCGACAATAAAGGAAAGGGACTGTCGCATTTGCGACAGTCCTTTTTTTGATTGCCCAATCAATATACCGCCAGCACTTTCCCCGGGTTCAAAATATCCTGGGGATCCAGGGCTTTTTTGATGGCCTGCATCATATAGAGTTCACCCGGATCGGCCAGGGCTGCCAGCTGCTTCACCTTTTTGGCGCCGATGCCGTGTTCCCCGCTGAGTTTTCCGCCCATGGCATATACGTATTTGTAGGCTTTGGCATGGAAGGCATCCAGTGCCTGTTCCCATTCTTCGTCACTCAAATCGCCCTTCAGGATGGAAAAATGCAGATTGCCGTCCCCGGCATGGGCCAGAGTGAACACCCGAAAGGGATAATTTTGGGCTTCCCGGGATAATTCACTGATGGTCCGGGCAATTTTATCCAGGGGAACCACAAAGTCATCGCTGGTCATGACTTTGCTCAGCACCCGAGTGGATTCCAGACAGTTCTTCCGCAGCATCCAGACCCGGTCATCCGCCATACCCACATCCACGGCCCCATGGCTGCGGCACAGTTCATCCAGTTTCAGCAGCTTCCGTTCCATTTCTTCTTCATCGAAGGTCTCCAGGGTCAGGATCACATAGGATCCATCCTCATAATGGCCCAGTTTCAGTTTGGAATAATCACTGGAAGCCCGCACAAAAGCGTTATCCATGAATTCCACGCTGGTGGGGTCCAGACCTTCCCGCAGGAGTACCGGCACAATGCCTGTGGCTTTATCCTGATCCGTGAAGATGGCCAGCACATCGGATTTGTAAGGAGCCTGTGGCAGCAGCTTCAACGTCACTTCCGTGATGATGCCAAGGGTGCCTTCACTGCCGATTACCAGCTGATCCAGGCAATAGCCCGTACTATTCTTCTTGCTGCGGGTGCCCAGGTGAGCGATTTGCCCGTTGGGCAGCACCACTTCGATGGCATGGACCTGGTTGCGGGTAGTGCCGTAGCGCACGGCCTTGTCCCCGCCGGCATTGGTGGCCAGATTGCCCCCAATCAGGCAGCTGTCAGCGCTGCAGGGATCCCCGGCATAGAACAGGCCCTGAGCCCGGGCAGCCTGCTGTACATCACCGGTACGGGCACCGGCCTGAGTCCGCAGGTACATCCCTTCCGAGCTCACTTCCAGGATCTTATCCATCCGTTCCATCAAAAGCACCAGACCGCCGCATACGGGGATGGCCCCATCGGACACGCTGGTGCCGCCACTGCGGGGCGTTACCGGAAAATGGGCCTCATTGGCCAGTTTCATGATGGCTGCGATTTCTTCTGTAGAAGCCGGAGCCGCCACTACTTCCGGCCTGTGGAATTTCCGGGGATCTGTTTCCTCATCGGTCTTGTACTGTTCCAGGTGGTCCTGATCGGTCCACACGAACTTCTCCCCTACGATATCTTGCAGCTTTCCTACGATTTCTTCGGTAATGGGTCGATACGTTTTCATTTTCCTTCCTGCCTTCCTGCAAGAAGGGGCTGCCGCAAGCGACAGCCCCTTCTTTGATTGTGTTTGATTATGGCGGATGGGGAGGGATTCGAACCCTCGGTACCTTTTGGGCACACTTGATTTCGAGTCAAGCACCTTCAACCGCTCGGACACCCATCCATGAGATTTTTCTATTATACCATATTTACCGTCTGGCTTTCAAAAAATCTCGCAAAATTTCCCGGCTTTCTTTTTCCAGAACCCCGGCGGTCACCTCCGTCCGGTGGTTCAGTGACGGATGGACGGGCAGGTTGAACTGGGACCCGCAGGCACCAGCAGCACTGTCCCAGGCACCGTACACCAGCCGGCCGATCCGGGCATTCCAGATGGCCCCGGCACACATGGGACAGGGTTCCAGCGTAACATACAAGGTGCAGTCTGTAAGCCGCCAGCGACCCAGCACCTCACAGGCCCTGCGGATGGCCAGCATTTCCGCATGGGCGGTGGCGTCATGTTCCTGTTCCCGACGATTGTGAGACCGGGCCACCAGCTTCCCGTCCTGTACCAGCACAGCCCCCACCGGGATTTCCCCTTCCCGGGCCGCCTGCCGTGCCTCTTCCAGAGCCAGTGCCATAAAGCGGAGGTCTTCTGACGATGCCACCCGCGCCTCCATCAGTCCTTCTTCGTCAGCTTCGTCAAGTCGTACGGAGTATCCTGATAGACCATATTCAGCCAGTTCAGGTAGAACAGATGGGCGTAGCTGCACCACTTGAACAAGGGTTCCTGGGTCGTATCATCCGTCGGATAGTAATGCCTGGGCAGTGCCGGATCCAGTCCTTTGCCCTTGTCCCGCACATATTCATCCCGCAGGCTCATCCGGTCGTATTCGAAATGGCCCATGACGAACACCCGGCGCATATCTTCCGTGGCCACGATGTTGATGCCGTTTTCCACACTGCGGCTCAGTACCTGCAGTTCAGGATTGCTGTCCACCTGGGCATCGTCCACTTTGGTATACCGGCTCTGGGGAATGAAGTACCGGTCATCGAAGCCCCGCAGCAGAGGATGGTTCCGCACCGTAAGCCCATAAGGATAGATGCCGCAGAGTTTCTGGGGCAGCATCACCTTGGGGATGTCGTAATAGTAGTACAGGCCAGCCTGTGCGCCCCAACAGTAATGGAGTACAGCATACACATGGGTGCGTGCCCATTCCAGATACTCCTCGATTTCACCCCAATATTCCACATCCTCGTATTCCAGTTTTTCCACCGGAGCCCCGGTAACGATCAGGCCATCATAATATTTGTCGGCCACATCACTGAATTCCAGATAGGCGGATTCCAGATAGGAATTATCCGTATGGGTGCCCACCCGGCTTACCGGACGGCAGAAGTCGATTTCCAGCTGCAGGGGAGTGTTGCCCAGCAGGCGCAGCAGCTGTACTTCCGTAGGTTTCTTCAACGGCATCAGGTTCAGGATCAGGATCTTCAGGGGACGGATATCCTGGGTCATAGCCCGGTCATTGTCAATGGTGACGATATTCTCTTCTCTCAGTTTTTCCTTGGCAGAAAGATGGGGATCGATTTTAATTGGCATGTGAGTCACTCCTTCATACAATAAATAATCAAAACTACCCGTATAACGGGTAGTTTGCTCTGCGGCTATAAGCCGCGTTACCTGCCTCGGCCTTAAGGCCCTAGATTTAAAGGCTACCAACCGCACTACATTTCCTGGCAGC
>NZ_JBNMIU010000091.1:0-3225 GCF_050873445.1 Acidaminococcus sp.
CATATTATTCAGGACCTTAGAAATAAACAAAAAAAGAGCTAACCCCAGGGGCAAAGGAATTCTAAGCATTACGCCTACTCCCATTCGGGAACCCAGCCTATATCCTTCACGAGTTGCTCTATTAATATTATAACAAAAATACAAAAAAGTACAACCACAGCATATTGACCTTATTAATCTATATATTGTGGTTTTGCTAAAATATTGTATCTATCCATAGAAGGAGGTATGACCTATGGATTACCATTTCAGCTATCGTACCAAAAACGACTCTGTGTGCCTAATCTTGTCGTACAAGGTCGGCAAAAAGTGGCGGCAGAAGACCCGCCAGGGATTTAAGACCCAGAGGGAAGCACGCCAGCACCAGGACGAACTGCTGGAGGAAGTCAAGCGGTCAGAGGGCCTGACTACAGACGCCCGTCTGAAGGACATGACCCTCCGGCAGTTCTTTGGCATTTACTACCGGGACAAAAAGGATTTTCTCTCCTATAACACTCTGATGAATTACAAGAACTCCATCGAGTCGCTGGGAGCTGTAGCCGACACGCCCCTCCGTGAGCTGACTACTGCCAGCATCCTGAATGCGCTCCTGGCCCAGGATGTCACGGCAGGAACGAAAAAGACAAAGCTCCGGTGTATCTCCCCCGTTTTGGAGTACGCCGTAAAGGTCTACAAGATCATGGCGGTCAATCCAGCCCGGGGAATCACCATCAGAGAAGAACGTGGCCCCAAGATCATCCGGGCCTTTACACGGGCAGAGCTGTCCAAACTCATGATTTTACTGGAACATAAGCCCCTCTGCCGTTTGGTGGCCATCCTGGCTGCCAATACCGGCATGCGGTTCGGTGAAATAGCCGGGCTCCCCTGGGACGCTATAAACTGGTCGGCGCAAGCCATCACCATCAGGCAGCAGTACGCCAGCATCGGCCCCAGAAAAATGGGGGTTACCCCTTGTAAGACCAGGAACAGTAATCGGGTCATCCCCGCATCTCCCGTTGTCCTGAAAGCCCTGGCCGACTGGAGACAGTCCCAGCCCCTCAATCTGTCCGGCACCGTCTTCCCTTTGAACCAAATGCAAAATGTCCACGTCAAGCTCAACCGGATCATCCGGGGGCATTTTCCAGGCCGTTCCGTGCACGCTCTCCGGCATACCTTTGCCACCCTCCTGCTCTCCAAGACCGGAGACATCAACCTGGTGGCCCATATTTTGGGCGATACGGTAACCACTGTATCCGAAATCTACGTCAATTACACGGCCGATATCCGCCAGAAGGCGGCAGAAGCTATGGCCGGTTTGTATTAAAATTTTTGCCGTATTTTTGCCGTTTAAAGCAAAAGTCCCGTAACCACTAGGGTTACGGGACTTTTATTTATTATTTATATTATTTTATCAGTTTACTCTACTATTGGCAAGATTTTCTCTGTATTTACAGGAAAAATCGATAAGGTATAATATTTTTCGCAAAATAAAGACATGAATCTCCTCATTTGTTAAAATTAAGTCGCCAAACAAAACTCACAAAGGAGACGAGATTCATGTCTGACAACATTACACAATTAAACGAACAAGTAATTAAAGCCGAATTAACGGATCTGGTAAAACAAAGCATCGAAGAGACACTCAACGGCCTGCTGGATCAGGAAGCTACGGAGCTCACCAATGCTGCAAAGTATGAGCGGACGAATTCCCGTAAGGGGTATCGTTCCGGTTATTACACGCGTAAACTCCAGACAACTTCCGGGAATATCTCCCTGAAAGTGCCGAAACTGAAATGCATCCCCTTCGAAACGACTATCATCGAATGCTACAGACATCGTGAGAGCAGCGTTGAAGAGGCTCTCATCGAAGATGTACCTGGCTGGTGTTTCCGTACGTCGTGTCGAGGATATCACTGAAGCGTTCTAGGGTTCCAAAGTATCACCTGGCACCATCAGCAATCTTAACAAAAAAGCGTACAGCAACATCGAAGTCTGGCGAAACCAGCCGCTTCCCAGCGAGCAGTATCCGTATGTTTTTGTCGACAGCATCTACCTCAAGCGCAGCTGGGGCGGCGAATTCGAGAACGTAGCTATCCTTGTCGCTATTGGCGTCAACCAGGACGGATATCGCGAGGTCATCGGCGCAGCCGAAGGCATGAAGGAGGACAAGGATAGCTGAAAGTCCTTCCTAATTTCCCTGCGCAACCGTGGCTTGAAAGGTGTACAACTCATGGTTGGTGATAAATGCCAGGCCATGTGCGACTCCGTGACGGAAATCTTTCCGGAAGCGAAGTACCAACGCTGCAGCGTGCATTTCTTCCGTAACATCGTCTCTGTCGTACCGAGAAAACATGGCAAGGAAGTCGCCCGTATGCTCCAATTCATGCCCAGGAGGACAATAAAGCTGCTATGGAGAAGGCTAAGCGTGTTGCTGAAAAACTCCGTGCGATGAAGTTGAATAAGGCTGCTGACAAACTTCTGGACGGTATCGCTGAGACACTGACCTACGTGGACTTTCCGGAAGAACACTGGAAAAAAATCCGCACGAACAACGCGATTGAACGGCTAAATCGGGAGATTCGTCGACGTACGTGTGTTGTTGGCACATTCCCTGACGGCGAGAGCGCATTGATGATGGTATGTGCCCGGCTCCGCCATGTCGTCAGTACTAGGTGGGGTTCCAAGAAGTACATGGATATGAAGCATCTCTATGGCTGTGGTGCAGACAATCTTCTCGACTGATTTTGCTTGTGATGGGATTCATGTTTTTGCGAAAAATATTTGACAGTACCCACTTTTTCATGAGCAAGAGTGGCTCAAAAATTCGTGAGCAAGTGGCTCACTTTTTGATTGACATTCACACCACATGTAGGCGCTCACCAAGGATGCATTGCCAATTATGGCCCAAGCAACAGCCCTCTTGGACACTTAGCTGTAGCGTTGAGTTGATGGCAGGCACGGATAAAAGGTAGTCCTGTGAGGAGTGTATCTAACCGCTGGCATTACTTGCTGCTCTTTAATGAATAAACTGCGATGAAGGTTTTATCGAGGACTTGTTGACACATACCAAACCGGGTGTACGTACGTCCTCGATTATGTTAGAATGGGGCTGTGAAATAATGGCCCCATGAACACGAGAAAGGACTTTCGATTCTTGCGAACCGAAAGTCCTTTTTCGTGTTAGAATTTAACTGACAATGAAAAACCTAACTGTGTATTATAGTACTCCCAAACAGGGAATTTTAC
>NZ_JBNMIU010000092.1:0-3054 GCF_050873445.1 Acidaminococcus sp.
ACGGATGATGGTGATCATCATGCGTCCGGCAGTCAGAAAGGTACTGCCCATGCCCCTGGCCACGATGGCAATGCCCCGGCAGACCGGAATGAGTCCTTTGAACTGGGTCGAGAGATACTTCGAGACACTGCCGGCTTTGCTAATGCCCGTGGCAATAGAGTTGAAAGTACCAAAAGCCCTGCCGCCGACCGTCAGCACCCGCCCCAGGGTGGAACCGAAGAGCTGGAAGGTCACGATGCCAAAAGCCACCTGGCCAATCAGCGTTTTCTGTTCCGGTGTAAGCGCACGGAACCAGGCAGCCAGTTCCTTGACGCGCATCGACATGGCCTTGAAGTACGGCGTAAACGACACTGCTAAATCCATGCCGGCATTCTTCAGCTGGTTCATGGCAATCTGCATCTGCTCCGACGGGGTCAGCATCTTCTCATAGGCTTCCCGGGTCATGCCGGCAGACTGGGCCATCTGGTCCATGACCTTATCGAAGTCCCCGGCTCCCTTGCCCGTCAGGACCAGGATGCTGTTCAGGCCCTCGACAGAGCCAAAGAGCTGGGCCATCTGCTGGGCATCGCCGCCTGTCGCCCGCTTCACTTCGTCCAGGAACTTCACCCAGCCCACGCTCTGCAGATGAGCCGCATTGAACTCAAGGCCAAGGGACTGAGCCAGTTTCGCCGCTTCGGCAGACGGCTTCAGGATGTTGCTGTAAGCCGCCTTGAGTCCGTTAATGGCCTCGCTGGTCCGGATACCGTTCTTGGTCAGGACGGCGATGGAACCGAACAGTTCCTGGGTACTGACATTGAGCTGTGCCGCAATGGGGATGACATTGCCCATGGACTGGGCCATCTCGCCAAAGGATGTCTTGCCGAAGTTCTGTGCCAGGAGCATCTGGTCCGTCACCGCCGTGGCTTCTTCTGCCGATTTTCCATAGGCATTGAGGACCGTGGTCACACCGTTAACGGCAGTCGTCGTGTCGGTGAAGCCGGCTTTCGCAGCAATTGTCATGTCTTTGACAAAGCCCACGGCATGGGCCGCATCGACACCAGCGGAAATGGCCTGGTAGACCGATTCCGAAAGATCAGCGACACCTGCGCCCGTTTCATCGCTGACAGCACGAATCTCATCACTGACCTTCTGCATGGAAACGACCGTCGTGTCGACCAAAGTCGAAATCTTGGCGATACCGTTGGCAAAGTCGCTGTGCAGCTTGAAGCCTGCCGTTGCGGCTGCCAGGAGGGGGGCTGACAGCAGGGCCATCTTGTCTGATAAGCCGGAAATCTTGCTTCCCGTCTGCTCGATGCTCTTCGCCGTCCGTTTCTGGATGCGCTCATGCTCCGTCAGCTTGTCCGACAGTCCGCTGACCGATTGTTTCGCCGCCGCCATCTGGGTCTTCATGGTCCCCAGGCTGGCATTGACGCTACGCACGGTCGGCGTGAACAAATCCCGCAGCCGGATGGCGGCATCGATGACATTATTGGCCATGCTGTTTCACCTCTCAATGTTGTTACAGATATTAAAAATATAGTAAGATAAAAGAAGTCTATCGTTACGGAGGAATTCCAATGCGCTATTTCAATGAAACAGAAAAAAGATTAGCTGAACGATATCACCATATGGAGCTTGGTACTTGCAAAATCTGTGAAGAATGTCACAAGAAAGAACATTTATCCTTACCGATTGGCTGCTGGTGCGTAGGTTCCGATTTTAATAAAACTTCCAAGAGAATTCTATTTGTCGGTAAAAATGCCAGAAACAATCCCGGCACGATTGAAGACGGCTTTCGCAATCCCTTTCAATATACCCGTGAATCTCTGTGGAACAAAAGCTGGCCATATTGGAGCTATACTCGTGCTATCACTCAGAGAATATTCGGTGACGATTCTATAGAACACATCGCATTTACCAATATTGTCAAATGCAACAATTCCGGAGGAAAGGATACTACCTCAGATTTTGTAAAATCCAACTGTATCCTAAACCTAAAAGTCCTTCAGCAGGAATTAAAGGTAATACATCCTACTCATATCATTTTTTATACAGCTTGGTATTATGACGATTACATACCTAACGTTTTTGACCGTTATAATATTCATTACAACGGTTCTAAAGATATTGGGAAAAGAAAAATGCCCTGGCAGGAAGCCATTTCCACTCTGGGCAATCAAACCTTTCATGTACTACGTGTCGGCCACCCACAATGCAAGAAAAAGAGCGACTTCGTCTATGAAATATCTAAGTGGCTTGAGCTTGCCTTATGACTTTATGGCAGATAGCCGTATTTTCAGCAGTTAATCCGATAATGCTGAAGATACTTTTTTATTGCGTTCTTCCATCTCATAGCGGATGAAGGCATACAGCACCTGCCGTTCGCCGTATCCCAGTTTCATGACCGCTGACGGCAGCAGGTGATGCTCCCGGAACAGGAGATACATCGCCTGCACTTCGCCATCGGTCTGGATCAGTTTTTTACGGCTTTATCCACCTTTTCCTGGGTCGTATAGCCGTTAAGTTCTATAATCTGCGCCGTAAGGTCGGCAATCTCGCCTGCCAGGAAGAGCTTGCGGATGATGTCACCAGGGAGTACGGCCCCGAATTTTTCCAGCAGGTCCTTGTTCTTGAGGTCCGGGTCTGCAATCCCCGCCAGGAGCGTCTGGGTCTGCATCTGATAAATGTCGATGTTATCGGCGCTGCCGTTGGTAAAGTCCACGGCCATCTTCTGGATATCGGCGTAGCGTTCCGGGTCGATGGCCCGGAGCGTGATGATAAAATCGAATCCGAACAGCTTCGAGAGCCGTTCCATCTTCACTTTCTTCTGAGGCCGTTCGGCCAGCTTGTTCACTACATCTGCTTTCAGCAGTCGGTCTACCATATTCATGTGCTTGTTCTCCTTATGCTAAATCCAAGAGATCCCAATCCGAGAAGGTGAAGCTGTAGCTTTCCTCGCCCATCTTGTCCACTTCCCAGTCGGCCAGGATCAGGCTGTCAAAGGTCGCATCCTTGATGACGATGCGTTCGCTGCCAATGGCGTCCTTATCGTCAAGGACGGATACGATGGTCACG
>NZ_JBNMIU010000093.1:0-2664 GCF_050873445.1 Acidaminococcus sp.
ACTCCTTGATGCGGCCGCGGCGGACTTCTTTCAGATCCTTGACGTAAGCCAGATCAATGCCGTTGGGGTCATAGACATAGCCGTTGGAGTCGGACATGGTGACGACCTTTGCACCCAGCTCGGTAGCCTTCTCGCAGGCATAAGTAGCAACGTTGCCGGAACCGGAGATGACCACGGTCTTACCGGCGAAGCTGTCGTTGCGCATACACTTCAGAGCTTCGGCAGTGAAGTAGCACAGGCCGTAGCCGGTAGCCTCGGTACGGGCCAGAGAACCACCGAAGGTCAGGCCCTTGCCGGTGAGCATGCCGCCCTGGAAGCTGTTGGTCAGGCGCTTGTACTGGCCGAACAGATAACCGACCTCACGGCCGCCGACACCGATATCACCGGCGGGGCAGTCCACGAACTGGCCGATGTGACGGTACAGCTCGGTCATGAAGCTCTGGCAGAAGCGCATCACTTCTGCATCGCTCTTGCCGTGGGGGTCAAAGTCGGAACCGCCCTTGCCGCCGCCCATGGGCAGGGTGGTCAGGCTGTTCTTGAAGGTCTGCTCAAAGCCCAGGAACTTCAGGATGCCCTGGTTGACAGAGGGATGGAAGCGCAGGCCGCCCTTGTAGGGGCCGATGGCGCTGTTGAACTGGACACGGTAGCCACGGTTGACCTGAACCTTGCCCTGATCATCGACCCAGGGCACACGGAAGCTGATGATGCGCTCCGGCTCGACCAGACGCTCAATCAGGCCAGCCTTCTCGTACTCGGGATGCTTTTCCACCACGGGCTGGATGCTCTCCAGAACTTCCCGGACAGCCTGCAGGAACTCAGGCTCATTGGCATTGCGCTGTGCAAGGCCGTCGTAGACACGCTTCAGGTATTCATTCGTCAACATAACAGAATACTCCTTCTCCCAATTTTTACACTCGCTCTGCCCACTATCACAGAGCACTTTATCATTATAAAGCTTTGTGCCGGGATTTACAATAGAAGAAACTGGAAAATGTTTCAGAGAAACCAAAATAAAGATGAATGCGCTTCACAGCATCAGTGCCCGGCAACGCTGGAAATCTCCTGCAGTTCGAACCTGTATTCCTGCGTGGCATCGGGATATTTTTCTTTGTCTACCTGGCTCAGGAACATCTCCAGAGGGCGTAGCCAAAGACTGCCGTCCCCATAGAGCTTGCGGTAGACCACAAACGGTTTTCCTGTTTCGGAATCGTTGGCAAGGGCTTCCACCAGATAGTAGTCCCCCTTGAAATGGCGGTACACCCGCCCGATCTGAAGTTGCTGCATGGTTGGCTCCTTTCGCTTCAACAAAAATTCCCCTGCGGGGCGGGGAAGTACGGTTACTTCTCAAAACCCACAGGATATCGTCTGCGTACCTGAATCCTGCGTTCCAGAGTGGCTGGGCTTTTCCGGTTCTCTGGTATCGGACATCTTTACGCCGATAAAATCGCTCTCCATAAATCCTGCCCTTCTGTCAAAATCACGATAAAGGCTGCTCCGATTTGGTACGAAGATTTTTTTGGGGAGCTTTACATAACCGCTGAAATCATCTTCTTTTGCATCGTCATTGTTTTTGCATAGTTCTTTTAATGCGAGGATACGTTCTTCCATTGCTAATTTCAATGCCTTTTCAAAATCATCCATCACATGCTGTGCACTTTCTTGTAGTTCCTCTTCAAATCCATTCGACACCATATTGCAGGAAAATTTGAGGTCATCCACAAACTCCCTTGCCGCATGAGAGAAGCCCCGAAAGCGATACTTTGTTTTATACTTATCCCCAAACAATCCTTTACCAACGTATTCCTCTCGGTCGTCGAAATCCATCTGATCAATATAGAATTTCAGTTTGGTATATTCACCACGACTTTCAAAATTATTTATGACGCTTCCGATGGGATATTTGTCAGAATCGCCGAATTCCTTCAGATTTTTAATCCAGAAGTCAGTTCCAGTCGGATAGACGCAGATGCTGTTCCACTTTTCAGGGAGTTTGGCCTTGCCGCCCATCACAGTCTGAACTTCACCATAAGCTTCTGCAAGAAGTTTGCGCACCGCTTCATTATAGCGATAATAGGCGCTTTCCTTCACGTCCATGCAGAGATAGTAGGGTTTCAGTTTTGTTACCCGATATTCGACGAATATTTTAGTCAGCATCGTCTTATAGGCTCTTTCTGAATAGCAGAGCCTTTCAAACTCGTTTTCCGCTTCCAGCCGTGCTTCAAATTCCGAAGAATAATTATAGTCATATTCTTTATTGGAAGAAGGAATCTCGACCGGATAATCCTTAGCATCAAACTTGAACTCTGGCACAGGTTCGACCTTGATTTTATCCTTTTCTTCTTCCAGCCATGCAATAATATCTTTCAGCCCTTCAACACCCTTTTTCTGGGTATGCCCACCGCCTTCCAGATAGAGCGCACCCTGTGGGCACCGGGCAATCAACTTTTGGATGGCTGCCAGATTTTTTTCCTGTACGAACTTGCCTTCGATCGCTTCTGCGTTGCCCTCGTCGTTTTCACGCAGATAATCCGGGCGCTGTATCGTACAGATACCGCATCCATCACATTTACTTCCTACCATCAGTTTTTTCATGATTCCAGCTCCTTTACGTTACAGATTGCTTGCGCTGTTCAACGCAGCAATATATTTTTCACCCTGTTCGAT
>NZ_JBNMIU010000094.1:0-2625 GCF_050873445.1 Acidaminococcus sp.
ATGATTCCCATCCCAGGAGGTATGCCCGTCCACCTGATTCCCATGCCAGCAACCGTCGCCATAACCTACGGCAACAGGTGCATCATTGCCTTCACAGGCATCCCACTGGAAGTTGCGCGGCAATGACCCGCAGGACCAGTGACGATGATTTCCGCTGTCTCCGACTGTATGGCCATGAGCCGGAGTTTCTGGAATCGTAAGGTTGTGCTTCTCCTCACCCAGCTTGTCCCCGGCCTTGTACATGGTTCCGCTGTCTGCCGTACCGGCACCAATCAGGCAGCGGCCCATGGCAAAGGCCACCCAGGTCGTACCCGGCCAGTACGTTGCCGGATTCTTCCCGTCTGCGGAAATATAGATGGCATTGACAGGGAACGGACAGGCCTGAATCTTAGCCACGGCTTCCTCGTCCATATCGGCGTAGGTGACCTTGCCCCAGCTGCCATTGCTGTGCAGGACGGTATTCAGCTTCCCGGCTGAAGGTGACGGGACCATGCCGCTCTGGCCTGCCGTCTTTTCGCCGCAACCGCTGAAATCTGGCAGGGTGATATCCTTCGTGCCATCAAAGACAACCCGGTGAATCTTCCGCCCCGTCTGCAGCTTCGACGCACTGGCCGCATTGCCGCTGATGCCGCTGGCATGGGCCTTGGCATCGGTCAGATGGGCATTGATGTCGGCTGCCGTAGCGGAAATCCGCTCATAGAGCCGGGCATCATTGCTGACCAGCTGGGACACAGTCTTGTTCTGCTGGTTGAAGACGACCGGGTCTTCTGAAAGATATTGAGGGAAAAGCACGTCATAATCCAGCGTATTCTCCACAGCTTCTGTGGGCCGGACTTCCTGTCCGGCACGGTCCGGGAAGTCGGCAGACCATTTCTCTTTGCTGTAATCATCCATTTGTCATCACTCCTTTCTTGGATACGATGGTCGCCGTCGAGAAGGTAGCTTCCCCGTTCCAGTGAATCTTGCCATTCCAGGAATAACCCAGGTAGATGGCGTATCCCAGATGGGCCGGCTTGTAGATGTTGAGCTGCGTGATGAGCTTCTGCAAGGTCGTGGTATCTTTGTCGTTCATGATGCAGTACACCTTGAAGTAATACTCCTCATTGACTTCCTCGATATGGCCGGCACTGTAGAGATTAATGATGGAGTTCATGAAATCTTTCGTAGACACATCCACGTGCTGCAGCTTGAAAAGGATCCGCTGCCTGCGGAATTCGTCGCTATCTCCGTCACCGGGCTTGATGCCCAGGAACGATTCATAAAGCGGCAGCGCCCAGGTGGCGGTGTTCACGAAGAAGTTGTCCGCCAGGTCCTGCAGAGCCAGGCGCAGACGGTCATGCTCCTCATTGCAGGTTTCTGCCGCGCAGTGGAACATCGGGTCTTTGGATAAGAAATTCGGCAAATACTTCAGGATATCCATCCGGCTCTGCCGCATCCAGTCATTGGCTGACAAGGTTCAGCACCACCTTCCCTGCCACGGGGATCTGCTCGTTCGTCAGTTCCACGTTGGCCGCTTTTCCATTAAGCTTCAAATCCTTATAATCCGTAATGCCACTGATGGAAAGGAGGAGTTTCCCCATCTGGGCCAGGCTGACATAAGAAAGCGTGAAGCCCGTCTGCTTGAGATAGGCTGTCATGGCTGCCTTTACGGCATCGGGGCTGGCTGTGCCATAGACATCTGCCGTCAAATCAATGGATAATGGCGCCGGCGAAACGACGGTCACGGTCGCACCGATAGGCCGCTGGCTTTCGATGTAGTCATAGACCTCCTGGATCAGTTCAGCCGATGCCGATTCATTCTCTGCCGTGACGATGATGACCTTCACCGTGCCATTGCCCTGCCAGAGCGGGATGACTTTGCAGTTCCCGACGCCATCGACAGACATGGCCCAGTCACGATAATGATTCGCATTGCCCGAGGTGATAGGCTGGCGCACCCGGAATAGGAGCCGGGCAAGGAGTGCGTCGTCCGTTTCTTCATCCGCCCCATCGGTGCATTTCTTATGGTTAACGACTGCCGAGATATTCGGGATGGAATAGGGGATTTCTGTAATCGTTCCTTCGGCCACATTGCCACTCGCCCCGGCATCGGCAGCTTCCACGGGAATCGTAACCTCAGCGGCATCGGCAGGAATGGTGGCCGACTCCAGGGTATAAAATCGCTGGCCGTCTTTTGTCTGGAAGAGACTGCTGCGAATGATGTAGGCTCCTGCCATCCCCGTCACCGTAACTTCTCCTTTGGCCTTGACGGCTTTCTTGCGATCGACGCCAAATTCCGCTGCCCGCAGCGTCAGGTAGTCGCCCCAGGACGTTTCGGCAAAGGCCGCGTCGCGCAACATGGCCATCTCGGCATAGCTGCTCTCAAATTCCACAGCATTGGCGTCGATCAGGTCGCGGGCAAAGGTACCTTCCATGGTACTTTGCTCTTTTTCCGTGATGGTGTGCAGGGTCTGGGCCATGCGGCTCTCAATCACATCTTTGGTCTGTGCATCAAATAAATTGCTCATGCCTCGCTCCTTCCTGCCGTCACGGTCAATGATTCGTCACTGTAAATGGAAGTGACGTCAACCGTAATGGCCAAATCATCCCGTTCCCGCTTCTCCACCTCGATATGGTTAATGCGGG
>NZ_JBNMIU010000095.1:0-2578 GCF_050873445.1 Acidaminococcus sp.
CATGACAGGCTCCTTTCACACAACAAAAAAGCTCCGGGCCAAATAGCCTGGAGCAGATGATTCGATTTTAGATGCCGGGTATCCCCCCTTATGAATTTCGCGTTTTTTCACGTTTGAGGGGGCGGCGGTCATGGACGGAAGGGTCACAGAGATTTGCATCCCCCCGCCCTACGGACGGATTCAGTACTTGTACTCGATGTTCCGGTCTTCGGTCATCGTCTTATGGTCATGACAGCTCTTGCAAAGGGGCTGCCAGTTCGTTTCGTCCCAGAACAGTTTCTCATCACCGCGATGCGGTTTGATATGGTCAACGACCGTTGCCGGGACGAGACGGCCTTTTGCTTTGCAGCGAATGCACCAGGGATGGCGTTTCAGGAAAAACTTTCTAGCCTTCTGCCACTCCCATCCGTAACCACGTGTCTCTGCACTGGCCCGGTCGCCCTGGCACTGCCGTTCATGTTCCTCACAATATTTTCTTCCATACGGCACCAGCCTGGGGCAGCCCGGATATTTGCAAGGCGTATTCGGTCTTCTGGGCATTTACATCATCTCCGGCATCAAAAAAGGACCGATAGCGTTCAAACCTCGGTCCTTCATTCTTTTCTTGCTGATTATAGTATATCTTACAGAAGCCTGTGACATCAAGTGCTGCTTTAGTGACATTCAGTGACATTCGCCAGGAATCTCGATGTGTTTCAGGGCTTCGTCATGCAGGCGGTACACCTGGCGGACATGAAGTCCGAGGGCATCGGCAATGGATGCCCAGTCTTTAAAGGCCAAGTAGCGGAGTTCCAGGATGACCCGTTCCCGGGCATCCGGAATCCGGCTGATGGCTTTCATGATATCTGCCTTGAGTTCGATCAGGCCGTCGATGGCTTCATCCACTTCATGCTCCATATCCATCATGCGGGCAATGGTTTCTTCCAGTCGGTGCGGGTTAGGCGTCCCGCTCGGCGGCACCGGGCTGAGTGTCGATGACGCCTTGATGGCCAGCTGCCGCAAAGACGATACCTGCTCCAGCTTGCTGTCTATCTGTATGTTGATGTTCCGTGCCTGTTCCAGGTACGCCTTGGCTTCCATACGCTTTTCTTCTCCTTCTGTTTCCTGCTTCATAGTATACCCCCATTTCCTGTTTCCGTCATGCCCAGGTCAGCCTTTACGGCATCAATCAAAGCCGCCTGGGTTCCGTCTTTGTGTTTCAAGACGTTCAGGATGCGTTCATCAATCGTGTCCTTGGCTACGATGTGCTGTATGATGACCGTCTTGTCCGCCTGCCCCTGCCGCCAGAGCCGGGCGTTGGTCTGCTGGTACAGCTCCAGGCTCCAAGTCAGGCCGAACCAGATCAGGATGGAACCACCCTTCTGCAGGTTCAGGCCGTGTCCGGCAGAAGCTGGATGGATGAGGGCCACAGGAATCTTTCCTGCGTTCCAGTCGGCGAAATCCTGCGGCTCCTTCAGTTCCCTGGCTTCCATCCGCTCCCGGATGCGGTCCTTATCGTGCTTGAACCAGTACGCCACCAGGACAGACTTCCCGTTGGCACTTTCTACTAGGTCTTCCAGGGCCTCCAGTTTACGGTCATGGATATTCACGACGTTCTTGTCATCTGTGTAAATGGCGCCGTTCGCCATCTGCGAAAGCTTCAGGGTAAGCGATGCAGCATTAGCAGAGGTGACCTCGCCGCCTGGAAGCTCCAGTACCAGGGACTTCTTCAGCTCATCGTACCGTTTCTTTTCCGTTTCACTCAAGCGGACCTCTTTCGCTACGCTCACCAGTTCCGGCATCTCCAGATAATCTGTTGCCTTCATGGACATGGTGATGTCGGAAATCTGGTGATAGATGGCTTCTTCCGCTCCCGGCAGGGGCTTGTAGGAATACACCACCATGCCGTTGCGCTTATCCGGCTTGAAGTATAAGTTACGGTACTGGCTGATATATCTTCCCAGCCGCTCCCCCATATCCAGGATACGGAACTCGGCCCAGAGATCCATCAAGCCGTTCCCGGTTGGTGTCCCCGTCAGCCCTACGATGCGTTTCACCTTCGGCCGCATGGCCTTCATGGCCCGGAACCGCTTCGACTGGTGGTTCTTGAAACTCGACAGCTCGTCCAGGACGACCATATCGAAATCCAGGCGGCTGTTCTCATAGAGCCAGGCCAGGTTCTCGCGGTTCACGATATAGATATCCGCATCCTGCTGCAAAGCCCGCCGCCGTTCTGCCACGGTTCCCACGACCACACTGCAGGTCAGCTCTTTCAGGTGATTCCACTTCCTGAGTTCATCCGGCCAGGTGTCTCTCGCCACCCGCAGCGGAGCTACCACCAGCACCCGCTTAACTTCAAAGGCATCATACATGAGGTCACGGATGGCTGTCAGCGTTGTCACCGTCTTGCCAAGGCCCATGTCTAGGAACAGGGCTGTAATGGGATGGGACTTGATGTATTCGATGGCGTATTTCTGATAATCATGCGGCATGAACTTCATGCACCTCCGCCCCCTTTCCCATCAGGCATGTGGGCGATAGCCTTCAGGACTGCGGGAATATCATCCATGGCATCCAGGACGAATACCTGATAGCCCAG
>NZ_JBNMIU010000096.1:0-2482 GCF_050873445.1 Acidaminococcus sp.
AAACTAAATTAAAGATGGACGTAAGCAAAAATGCTCACGTCCATGAATGGTGGATGATTTGAAATTCGCCCCAACATTTGACAAAGAACCCTAAAAAAAGAAGGGGCTGTGAAGAAATGAATTCTCATTTCTTCACAGCCCCTTTTTGACAATCAAAGCTTATCTGTTCTTCTGGAAGAACGGCAGAGCCACTTCCGGGAACAGTGCATAGCTCAGCACATCTTCCACGCTGGCGTTGGGATAACCCTTGGCAGCCAGTTCGCTGCGCATCTTTTCCATTTGCGGCGGGATATCGTCGGCAGGACGATAGGTAATGGGCTGGTTCTTCGGAGTGATGACCAATTTCTTCAGCTCCTCGCTGATAGGTCCCGGAGTCTTGCCATAACGGCCCAGGACGATGTTCTTGACTTCTTTCGGGATCATCTTGTAGCGGCCGAACAGCACGTTCATGGTAGCCATGGTCCCTACGATCTGGGAAGAAGGCGTTACCAGAGGAGGATAGCCCAGGTCAGCGCGGACTTTCGGCATTTCCTTCAGTACGGCTTCGTACTTGGCCGGATCGGTCACACCCATGCCGGACAGCTGTTTCCGCATGTTGGACAGCATGCCACCGGGGATCTGGAAGCTCAATACCTGCGGGTTCACCATCATCTTGGTGTCCAGGCTGAAGGTCTTTTCCAGATCAGCACGTACAGCCTTGAAGTGGTCGGCAATCGGGGTCAGCTTGCTGCCGTCGATGCCGGTATCTCTGGGCTGGCCCTTCAGGGTGTAAACCAGGGATTCTGTGCACATATGGCTGGTGCTTTCCGCGAACGGGCTCAGTGCAGTATCCACAATATCAGCACCTGCTTCCACACTCTTCAGGATGGTCATGGCGCCCATGCCGGAAGTGCAGTGAGAATGTACATTGATGGGAACCTTGATTTCTTTCTTTAGGGTATCCACCAGGTTGTAGGCAGCGTACGGTGCCAGCAGACCGGACATATCCTTGATGCAGATGGAATCTGCGCCCATGTCTTCCAGTTCGTGGGCCAGACGCAGGTAATCGCTGTCCTTATGGTACGGGCTGATGGTGTAAACCAGAGTGCCCTGTGCTTCTGCACCGGCAGCCTTGGTGGCCTTCATGGCTGTTTCCAGGTTCCGGGTATCGTTAAAGGCATCGAAGATACGGATGATATCGATCCCGTTGGCAACGGACCGTTTTACGAATTCCGTTACCACGTCATCTGCATAATGGTTGTAGCCCAGGATGTTCTGGCCACGGAGCAGCATTTGCAGTTTGGTTTTCTTTACATGTTTCCGAATGGTGCGCAGCCGTTCCCAGGGATCTTCGTTCAGATACCGCAGGCAGGAATCGAAAGTAGCACCGCCCCAGGCTTCCAGGGCATAGAAACCACAGTCATCCAGCTGTTCCAGTACGGGCAGCATATCGCTGGTGCGCATACGGGTCGCACAGATGGACTGATGGCCATCACGCAGAACCGTTTCCACGATTTTAACGGGGTTCGGATTGTTCATTGGTCAACCTCCTAATAAGCAAGAAACAAGCTAATGATTTTATATAATGTATATTATATCATACAAACCCTACTGGAGGTAATACATTGTGTTTTATTTTAATTATTAGAAAGCTCTTATCAGGCAAGAAACAAGGGTGTGAAAAAAGAAACTTTTCACACCCCGTCTCCAGTTACTCGCCGATGAGGCCAGTTTTGCTTATTTCTTCGGTGCAGCTTCCGGATGGTTCTTCAGGAACGTATCGTTCTGGGCGATAACATCCAGGAATACCAGTGGTTTGCTCTTTACGTTCTTCAGCCCATGGGACTGGCCCGGACGGGCAATGGTAATATCCCCTGCCTTCACCACAGTCTCCTTACCGGTGCCGTCAGTGAAGATTCCTTCGCCGGAGATGATGATATAAGCATCTTCGTTGAAGGCATGCTGATGGGTACCGATGGAAGCACCCTTCTTCAGGGTCAGATAGCACATTTCCTTGATGGCGGAATCCGGAGCAGCCTTATCCCGGGCAAAGGCAAACTTACCATAAGCTGTCCCCTTGCCTTTGGCTACATCCTGTTTATCATAGGTGAACAGTTTCCCTTGTGGATAGACCTGTTCCCCGTCTTGAAAAGGAGATGCCGGAGAGCCGGCGGCAAAAGCCGTCCCGGACAGCAGCGCAGCCCCCAGACTCAACAGTACAGCCAGTTTCTTCAAATGCATGGAAATCCCTCCTCTGAATATTTAAAAATAACTGCAAATTTATTGTATCACTTTCAAAAAACGATGACAAGACAATGAACCGAATTTTTCAGAATCAAAATGGAGTGTGAAAAAATGCTTTTCACACTCCATTGCTGACCACTATAAACCGTACCCCTTGTCAAGGACAGTTTCTAAAAGTAGAATCCCCTGTTTTAGACAGTTCAACAATTCTGGTACCTTCAAAATGGACATCTGGTAATTGTCTATCAGAAGGCCCCCC
>NZ_JBNMIU010000097.1:0-2323 GCF_050873445.1 Acidaminococcus sp.
GACAGCCTCAGCGTTGGGATCCAGATTCATCAGCTTGCTAGCTTTTTCCATAGGGATTTTTGCCATTTCGAACAAACTCATTTGTAACGCCTCCTAAAATTTTCAACTTTCCTAAAACTCTTATCTTTGAACCCTTACGAGCTCATTATAGCATGATTCTGAAATAACAGTTTATTTTTTTGTATTTTGTATACAATTTATGGAAATTGCCTATATCTTGCAATTTTTCCAGATTTTCGTTATGATTGGAACAAACAACAGTTTGATTTTCTGCTATAGAGGAGGTCTTTCCACCTATGGACCGATATACAGCCCTGGAAAAGTATTTTGGATACAAGAGTTTCCGTCCCGGTCAGGAGGTGCTCATCGACGCCCTGCTGAAAGGGCGTGACGTGCTGGGTGTCATGCCCACCGGTGCCGGCAAGTCCCTCTGCTACCAGATCCCGGCCCTGCTGTTGCCGGGGATCACCCTGGTAATTTCGCCGCTGATTTCCCTGATGCAGGATCAGGTACAAGCCCTGGAACAGGCCGGCATCCCCGCTGCCTACATCAACAGTGCCCTTTCTCCCCAGGAATTCTTCGCCACCCTGGACGCCGCCCGGAAAGGTTCTTACAAATTGATTTACATAGCCCCGGAACGGCTGGAAACAGAACTGTTCCGCAGCTTCGCCAAAGAAGAAGAAATCTCCCTGGTGGCCGTAGACGAGGCACACTGTATCTCCCAGTGGGGACAGGATTTCCGGCCCAGCTACACCCGGATCCTTGATTTCCTGGAATTTTTGCCCAAAAGGCCGGTGGTAGGTGCCTTTACTGCCACGGCTACCCAGCATGTCCAGGAAGACATCCTCCAGAGTCTGAAGCTGCAGAGCCCCCAGCGTCTGGTCACCGGATTCGACCGGGCCAATCTGTATTTCGGAGTGGAACGGCCCCGCAGCAAGGACGAATTCGTGCTGGATTACCTGAAACGCCATCCGGAGGACAGCGGCATCATTTATTGTTCTACCCGAAAGAATGTGGATGAACTGTACAGCTGGCTCCAGAATCAGGGTTTTTCCGTAGGACGGTACCATGCAGGACTGAGCCAGGAGAAACGGCATAAAGCCCAGGAAGATTTCCTGTACGACCGCACCCTGGTGATCAT
This sequence comes from Acidaminococcus sp., assembly GCF_050873445.1. GTDB lineage: Bacteria > Bacillota > Negativicutes > Acidaminococcales > Acidaminococcaceae > Acidaminococcus. The sequence goes on from NZ_JBNMIU010000097.1 coordinate 1,142, forward strand.
CGCTACCAACGCCTTTGGCATGGGCATCGATAAATCCAACGTGCGCTATGTGCTCCATTACAACATGCCCTCCTGCCTGGAAAACTACTACCAGGAAGCAGGAAGAGCCGGACGGGATGGTGAGCCCTCCGAGTGTATCCTGCTCTACTCTGCCCAGGATGTAATCATCCAGAAATTCCTGCTGGAGCACAAGGACCAGCCAGCCACAGAAGAGCTAGAGGAAGTGGAAGAGAACAACCGACGCAAACTGAGTGCCATGGAGCATTACTGTACCACCACAGCCTGCCTGCGCATGACCATGCTCCACTATTTTGGTGAAGATGCCCCGGCCCGGTGCGACAATTGTTCTTCCTGCAATGGAGATTTCAAGGAAATTGACATCACGGAACAGACGAAAATCATCGTAAAATGCATCCACGAGGCGGGACGGCCTTATGGGATGAACCTGATTGCCAACACCCTGGCCGGCAGCCGCTCTACCCGGGTAGAAGAAACCGGACTCTACCGGCTGCGGCTGTTTGGCGCCCTGCACCAGTACACCCTGAAGGAAATCAAGGAAATGATCCTCAGCCTGATTGAACAGGGTTATTTGCTGATCAGTCCGGATCAATATCCGGTATTGCGGATTTCCAAAAAAATCTGGGAATTGCAGGATACTGCAATCCGGGTACTGCTACGAAAGATTGAAGATCCGGAAACCGGCGACCGCAGCCGGAGAAAGAAAAAGTCCGAACTGCCTCGGGCTGCCCTGCCAGATGGATTCACCCAGGAACAAGGCGAAGAACTGTTCAGCCGGCTCCGGGCGCAGCGGAAAAAGCTGGCCGAAAAGGCCATGGTCCCTCCTTTTGTCATTTTCGGTGACCGTACCCTGCGGGATATGTGCAAGGTCCTGCCCCGAAACCATGGAGCTTTCCTCACCGTACTGGGGGTGGGCCAGGCCAAGGATGAGAAGTACGGTGAGGCGTTTCTCAACGTCATCAAGGATTTTTGTGAAGAAAACAATTTGTAACACAAAAATCCCCGGACAACCACTGTCCGGGAATTTTTGCTGTGCCGTCTGGGCACAGGATCCGTTTTTGGGTTCTATTAGATAATGCCTCTCAGTTTCATCGGTTCGGCCAGAGCGCCCAGAGCTACGATGTAAGCACCTACACGCATGGTAGTGTTGTACTTCTTGGCTGC
>NZ_JBNMIU010000098.1:0-2242 GCF_050873445.1 Acidaminococcus sp.
ATATCCATTCAGGATATCCTCCTTTCAAAATGAAGTGGTTGGTAGCCATCTTCATTTTACCAAAGGAGGATTTTTTGGTATAGCTAAAAGCTTTCCAGAACCCCACGCATAGCGTGGGGTTTTCAAACCCGACAAAAAAGCAGACTCGCAAGGAGTCTGCTAACGGTCTTATCAAGGTCGCTTTCCAGGGTTCCCTGGATTCTCAGTCTCTCTTACCGGTGGGATTGCATGGAGTTTTCAAGCAGCTAAAGTACCCAAAGCCATAAAAGCAGCTCTGGGTAAAATAGAAGCCATATGCAGTTCCCCAGGTCGTACTGGACAAAGTCATGATGAAAACCGCCTTTACACATTAGAATAGTTACATTTTACTCCCCGGAAAAGAATCCGTCAACGGAAAGAAGAAGATTAGTGAGGGAAAGGGCCAGAGTGTTTCGGAAGTTACAGGATAATGGTGGCTGATGATTACCGGACTTTTTTTATCTCTCCAGCGCCACATCCATGTCATCCAGAGCGTGGCCCGTCGTGTCGGAGAACCGGACACGCAGGTTGCCGAAGCGGGGCAGGTTCTTTGCCGGGATGGTCACCACGTGTTCTTCACTGAGGACTTCAGAGCCGTTATCCCGGGAACCGCCGGGGTCCTGGATAGCCACGGTCACGTTCAGCAGCCGTCCGAACAGTTCTGCCTTGACGATATCCAGCTTGCCGCTCTGGCCATTGGTATCCATGACCGCAAACAGCACCAGCTTGCCGGCATAGTCTGCACCGGTATAATGACGGCGTGCTTCCAGGATTTTCTCCTGTTTGGCCGTCAGCTTCTTCACGCTGGCCAGCTCCGGTTCCACTTTTCCATCCCTGGGCGGGATGAAGGCCGTGCACACCAGGCCCGGCACCTGTTTTTCCGCATCATGTTCCCAATCGTCATGGGCATCCAGGGCCTTGTACAGCACCTTGCCATCCGCCACGATCCGGTCGTTCACGAACAGCTCTCCATCAGCCAGTTTGGGCCGTTCTTCTGCATAGGCCGGTACTGCGCACACTGCAGCCAGAAGCGCCAGCACTGCCGTTTTTTTCCAGTTGAATTGCATACAGTTCACTCCTTATGGGGCTTGCCCCGTTGTGTTTCCTTAGTATTATACACATTTTTTGACTTCGTAGTCAGTTTTTAAATTGTAACTTATTTGCATTCAGTTGTTTTTTTTCATATAATAGGTTCGGTTGCTATTTTGTGGTTCAAATTGAGGAGGTTTTATCAATGAGCGAATGTGATCATTGCGATCATTCCCACTGCTCCGGCTGCACATCCAATCCGAAGCAGAACCCCCAGGATGTGGCTATCGCCGATTTCCTGGGCCATGTGAAACATAAAATCGTGGTCATGAGCGGCAAGGGCGGTGTGGGCAAGAGCACTGTCTCCGTGGATCTGGCCCTGCTGCTGAGCCAGCGCGGCTGTAAAGTAGGCCTGATGGACGTGGACCTGCACGGTCCCAGCGTAGCCGGCATGCTGGGCTTTATGGACAGGCATGTCCAGGTGGAAAACGAAAAGCTGGTGCCTTTCAAATACAGCGATAACCTGGAATTCCTGTCTGCCCAGGGTTTCCTGGCCCAACAGGACGATGCCCTGATCTGGAGAGGGCCCCTGAAGGTAGGTGCCATCCGGCAGTTCATGAGCGATACCCGCTGGGATCCCCTGGATTACCTGATCATCGACTGCCCGCCCGGTACCGGCGATGAACCCCTGACCGTAGTCCAGACCATCAAGGATGCGGAAGCCATCGTCGTCACCACCCCCCAGAAGGTGGCCCTGGCGGATGTACGGAAATCTTTGAGCTTCTGCCAGCTGGGCAACATCAAGGTCCGCGGTATCATCGAGAATATGAGCGGTTTCGTCTGCCCTCACTGCGGACAGGAAGTGGACATCTTCAAAGCCGGCGGCGGCAAGGCCCTGGCGGAAGAAAAAGGCCTGCCCTTCCTGGGCAGGATCCCCATCGATCCCCAGGTGGTGGCTGCGGAAGATGCCGGCAATCCTCTGGAAAACCTCAGTGAAGCCAGCCGCAAGGCCCTGGATTCCATTGTGGACAAAGTGGTCGCACAGGACAAATAAAAAAGGGGGTGTGAAAAAATAAGCCCCCAAAAAATACGAAAAAGGACTTCCGATTCTCGTGAACCGAAAGTCCTTTTTCGTGTTAGAATTTAACTGACATGAAAAACCTAACTGTGTATTATAATACTCCCAAGCAGGGAA
>NZ_JBNMIU010000099.1:0-2061 GCF_050873445.1 Acidaminococcus sp.
GGCCAAGTCCCGCATAACCAAGAAGTACACGAACGTCACAGTGGCCGACGCCATCCGCCAGACCATCAATGACTTTTCTATTCCGGCCGGGACTATTCCCGACCTGTCCGTCACCTGCAATTTCATTGCCGATGATATCTCGGCTACGGAGGCTATCAAGCAGGCATTATCCTATCAGTCTGCACAGGATGGCAAGGGATACCATATCTACATGACCGAAGGGAAGCTCAACGTGGTCTGCATGAATGACCAGGTGGTGGAGGACTTCCTGATCAGCGATGTGACGAATCTGACGGGCGCGTCTGTTTCTGAATCGGTGGAAGACATGGTATCGAAAGTGGTCGTCGTTGACAGTACGGGACAGACGAAGGGGGAGCTGCCCAATACTACAGACATCCAGAAATTTGGTCTCATCCAGGCCATTTGCAAGGCCGACCCTAAGCAGGACGATGCCTCGCAGGCAAGGGCCATGCTGAAGACCGTCGCCCATGACATGTCCATCCGGGCCATCGGTCATATCCAGTGCATCGCTGGGCTTTCTGTCTCAGTCCAGGAAGAACAGCTCAAGGGCCAGTTCTTCATCAAGTCGGACAGCCATAAAATCGAAGGCAACAAGCACCTGATGGAGCTGCATCTGGTATTCAACAAACTGCTGGATGAGCAGAAACAGGAACTGGACAGTACATCGTACAATGCCAACCCGGATTATGTGCCGCCAGCGGAAACGGAATCGACATCTTCTGTTTCTACAGGTGGCGCTGTGGCTGGCAGCAGTGTGGTCGATGCGTGCATGGCCAATTTCGAGGGTACCGTTTCTCCCTATGGCTCAGAAGGCTGTGTCGACCGGGCGACCATCGCCGCGGCGGGCTATTCCCCTTTTGCAGCGCAGGAATATAACAATGGCGTGAAAGGTTGTGACCAGCTGCGGGCCGATGCAGAAGCACAGGGCCTGGCTATTCCTTATGACCCGTCGCAGCTCGAAAAGGGCGACATCATCATGTACAACCGCTACAGCAAGCCGGACCCGAACTGGCATGTTGTCGTCTATGACGGAAGTGGCGGCTGCTGGGGCAACAGCTCCAATGTCTATGGCTGTTTTCATCACTACGAAGGCAGCATCGATATGGGGAGCGACTATTATCCGGCGACCATCATCAAGACATCGAGGGGGTGACAGGAGATGCAGAAAAATCCGTATATCAGCCTGCTGAATCTGATGGAGCAGGTGAGCCGCAGCAGCAATAGCCCGGACATTCAAATCGGGCAGATCCTGGCTTCGCCGCCAGATATCAAGGTACGCTATAACGGCATCATCCTGACGAAAGAGGAGCTGTGGATTTCCCATTATCTCCTGGCAGGTTATGGTCGCACGGCTAAAGGCCATCTGGTATCGGCGACACAGAACCGTGCCGGCGGCAGCGGCGATGCAGCTTACCAGTCCCATAATCATGATATCGATAATGACTACACCGATTCCGTCATCTATACGGATACACTAAAGCCCGGCATGTACGTGGCCATCATGCCCATGCTCATCAATGGCCGGATTCAGCAGTACATTATTTTGGATGAGATTGTGAGGATTGATGGCCATGGCTGATCCTTTTGTAGCAATGAACAGCATCCAGGCAGCGAACCGGAATGAGTCGCTGCCTCTTTTCGTAGAATACGGCTATGACTTTGATAAGCAGTGCTTCCGCTACGACGAAAAAGGCCAGAACCTGATGGTGACGGAAAATGAAGCCCTCAAGGTCTGGATTTATAAAGCACTTCTCACCGAACGGTACCGGTACTTAGCGTATGATGACAGCTATGGCATTACCATCGAGCCGTATCAGGGGAGAGCGCCAAACAGCCAGTATACGGCAGACAGGATTTGCCAGAATATCCGTGAGGGATTGATGGTGAATCCGTACATTGCCCGCATTAACCATATCGAGGTGGAGAAGCGGGAACGGGATGATTTGGCCATTACGGTTGACGTCACTTCCATTTACAGTGACGAATCATTGACCGTGACGGCAGGAAGGAGCGAGGCATGAGCAATTTATTTGATGCACA
>NZ_JBNMIU010000100.1:0-2017 GCF_050873445.1 Acidaminococcus sp.
AATATCCATTCAGGATATCCTCCTTTCAAAATGAAGTGGTTGGTAGCCATCTTCATTTTACCAAAGGAGGATTTTTTGGTATAGCTAAAAGCTTTCCAGAACCCCACGCATAGCGTGGGGTTTTCAAACCCGACAAAAAAAACAGCTGCCGCAAGCACGACAGCTGTCTTTTTGCAATTTATGCGATGAAATCACCGTTGATATCCACCAGTTTGCCCGGGTTCATGATGTTGTTGGGATCCAGGGCCTGTTTGATGGCTTTGATCATCTTCACTTCCCCGTCCGGAGTACAGCGGGCGAATTCTTCCAGCTTCTTGTAGCCGATGCCGTGTTCACCGCTCATCTTGCCACCCAGGGCATAGACGCGGGGGAACAGGTCCGCATGGAAAGCCTTGATGGTCTTGAACCATTCTTCCGGACTCAGTCCATATTTGTTCAGAGGCAGTACATGGATGTTCCCATCACCGATATGAGCCACCGTCACAGTATACAGATTGTATTTCTTTTCCAGTTCAGGGATCTGGGCAGTCATTTGTGCAATCTTATCCAGAGGCACTACGAAGTCTTCCGTCTGGAACATCTTGTCGATATCCCGGGCAGCTTCCGCAAACTGTTTCCGCAATACCCAGATCCGTTCATCAGCTTCGAATTCATCGATGGAACCATTGGCTTCTGCCAGATCACACAGTTTTTCCATTTTCCGGTCGGATTCGTCCTGTTCGAAGCTTTCCACCGTTACGATCACGTAGCAGCAGCCTTCATCCACATGAGGGAATTCCATGTTCTGGTTCATCTTGTTCAGATATTTCACCGTCATGTCGATGGCAGAGTTGCCCATGTATTCGATGGAGGTGGGGTCGATTCCGGCCTTCAGGATCTTGTTGGGCAGCGCAAAGGCTTCTTTATCGGTCTTGAACACGCAGACCATATTGAAAGCGTAAGGAGGCAGCGGACGCAGTTTTACGGTTACTTCCGTGATGATACCCAGGGTCCCTTCGCTGCCGGCAAATAACTGTTCCAGACACAGGCCGGTGGAACATTTTTTCAGCCGGGCACCTACATCCACAATGTCACCGGTGGGAGTGACGACTTTCAGAGCGTAGATCTGATCACGTGTGGTACCATACCGTACAGCACGGTTGCCGCCGGCATTGTTGGCCACATTGCCGCCGATCTGGCAGGATTCCGCACTGGAAGGATCACCGGCATACATAACGCCGGCCTTCCTGGCCTCTGCCTGCAGCTGGCCGGTGAATACGCCGGTCTGGCACACTGCGTAGAAGTTGTCCGCATCCAGTTTCAAGATTTTGTTCATGCGCTGCAGTTCCACTACCATGCCATGGTAAATGGGAATGGCACCACAGGCCACGCCAGTACCGGCAGACCGGGGAGTGATGGGAACCAGGTATTTGTTGGCCAGTTTCACGATGGCTGCCACTTCTTCCGTGCTGCCAGGGAATACCACGACTTCCGGTTTCTTAAAGAAATGAGGATTCCCTTCTTCATCAGTCTGGTATTGTTCCAGATATTCTTCGTCCGTTTTGACGTAATGGTCGCCCACCACTTTTTTTAATTCTTCTACCAGTTCCGGAGTTACTGGATTGTACGTATGTGCCATTGTTTATTTCCTTCTTCCTTTGATTTTGTAACGTTTTTATGCGTCCGTCTCTCTACCGTTGAGGTTGATGTTTTTTAGTATACCACATTTTGTATACATGTAAAGGTCTCTTTTCTTTTGATTTTATACATTTTTTCAATTCACCTTGCATATTTTATGTATTTTCCATGTAAAAATGTAACGTTTGTTATATTGTTCCTTGAAAAATTCCGTATATTTCTCATACGAATCATTTTTATATACAGTTCCGCAAGAACGTAAAAAAAAAGGTTCTATAATAAATGTTGGGGTCTTGTGGACTTCCTGTTCACAAGACCCCTATGTTTTATATAAAATAAGACATACCTAAACTGAATTTCAACTCAACCACCACGAAGAACTGAAAGGAGCATAGATATG
>NZ_JBNMIU010000101.1:0-1982 GCF_050873445.1 Acidaminococcus sp.
AGCAAAGCCGGCAGTGTCTCGAAGTATCTCTCGACCCAGTTCAAAGGACTCATTCCGGTCTGCCGGGGCATTGCCATCGTGGCCAGGGGCATGGGCAGTACCTTTCTGACTGCCGGACGCATGATGATCACCATCATCCGTGCCGTAGGCGCCGCAGCCATGGCCAATCCCATCATTATCATCATTGCCGCGATTATTGCTGCCTTGTACCTTCTGTGGAGGAACTGGGATACCGTGTCGCATTATATCGAACAGGCTATACAGGCTGTATCGGACGCCGTCGATGCAGGGATGAACTGGATCAGTTCTGCCTGGGACGGAGCCATGAACGGCATCAGCGAGACGGCCTCCAGTATCTGGGAAAGCATCAAGGACACCTTTCGCAGCGGTGTGAACTGGGTCATCGACCAGGTGAACGGCCTGATTTCCAGCATCAACGGCCTGTCTATCGACATTCCGTCCCTGACGGGAGGGGCGCCGACCCATGTGGGATTTGATATCCCAAGTATCAGCCACTTTGAAAGCGGTGTCGAGAACTTTCGTGGCGGCTTTGCCGTCATCAATGAAGACCGCCGGGGCGAGCTGGTACACCTGCCCAACGGCAGTACGGTCATACCTCATGATGAAAGCATCCGTCAGGCCATGAACGCCGGCAGCGGCGGCATCACCATCTGCATTGATACGATGAACGTCCGCAGCGAGCAGGACATCGACGCCGTCGCTGAAAAACTCGTCGAAAAAATGAGACTGTACGGCATGAACCGCATGAAAGGAGCGACCCTCTGATGAGTTCTTTCTTAGCATCCCTGTTGAACGCCATCGGCCAGGCTGCATCTTCCCTCACAATTTCTCTCTCTTCTGAATCGGCAGCGGTGGTCTTTCCCGTCCTGCCTTCGGAGCTGATGGTATCTGTCAATACGAATCATGGCACGGTGAACATCAATAACTTCGGCGACTACCTCATGATGGGAAAGACGGGACTCAGGACACTGACCCTTTCCGGATTTTTCCCAGCACAGGATTATCCCTTTGCCATGATGGGCCTTGCGCCTTATACATACATCGCCCAACTGGAAACGATGCGTACCGGTGACAGCGTCTGTCAGCTGACGGTGTCGGATACGCCGCTTTCCATGCCCTGCCTGATTTCGTCCTTCAAGTTTGGTGAAAAGGACGGCAGCGGCGATGTCTATTACGAGCTGGGCCTGACGGAGTACCGCTACGTCACAGCACCAGAGACGGGAAAGACCGATGCTGCGACAGGGCTGAAGAAGCGGCCGGAATCGTTCTGGTCGAAGATGAAGAAGAACATCACCTATTATCCCGGTGACAGTATCGGGAACGTCATCGGCCGGGCCGTGGGGAAATCGGTGACGCTCAACAATGAGCAGTTCTCGAAGTTCCAGATCTATCGCAGCATCGTCCGTAACGGCGGTCTTTCGCCCGGGGATATCATCCGCCTGACGACGATGAACCTCAAAAGGAATGATGAAAATGTTCCAGTTGCAAAGAATCAATAAGAAAAGCAATACCGAGGATGCTCAGACGGAAGGCCAGAAAAAGCCCGAGAACGCAGACCTTACGGGCTGGCTGATTTGTGCAACTTGGTCCGGGGACGTCGAGCAGGCCGGACGCAGGCTGGAATTCGACCTGGCCTATACGACACGGGATAAATCTTGGCAGAATCCGGAACTGAAACTGGGGGACGAGGTGCTGTTTATCCACATTGACGATAAGACGCATCAGACTGTCCACCTGTTCCAGGGACGTATTTTTGGCCGCAGCCGGGAGAGCGGCTCTTCCGTGATGCATTTTACAGCCTTTGACAATATCGTCTATCTGGCCAAGTCCCGCATAACCAAGAAGTACACGAACGTCACAGTGGCCGACGCCATCCGCCAGACCATCAATGACTTTTCTATTCCGGCCGGGACTATTCCCGACCTGTCCGTCACCTGCAATTTCATTGCCGATGATATCTC
>NZ_JBNMIU010000102.1:0-1815 GCF_050873445.1 Acidaminococcus sp.
ACGTATGCCATCCCGGCCGGGTTCCATAACGGCAAAGGGGCAGTCCGCATCAGCAGCGAGGAACAGGCCAAACTGGTCAGCGGGAATATCAAGGCTGGCGTGACCATCCTCGGCGTGTCCGGCAAATCCAGTGTCGTCGATACGGGCGATGCCACAGCGGCAGCCGGCACTATCATCAGCGGCAAGACGGCCTACGTCAATGGCACCAAAGTGACCGGGAGCCTGACAACCGTGACCGTATCCCAGGACAGTCTGACCAAGGTGCTGACCATCGAGTAAAGGGGTGATGACATGAAGGTAGATGTGAAAATGGCCGGGAACAGCTACAGTGGGGTACCGTCCGTCCTGATTCCGCTGAAAAGCGGCGGGAAGGCCCGTTTCTGCGAAGTGTCGGATACGACGGCGAAAGCCTCCGATGTGGCCCAGGGCAAGACCTTCTATGATGCAGACGGGAACTATACGGAAGGAACCCGTACGGGAAGCGGCGGCACAGCGGCAGAAGCGGCACCATACAGAGTCACCATCCAACAGGTGCCGCATCAGACTATCGAGGTAACTTTTACGCCACAAGTTACGGGAAACCTGACGGGATTCAAGAAGTCGGGAAGCCAGTCTGCCGAACTCACGAGCGAGGCCAATCTGGCCCTTTCCTATGCCTTTGATGCAGAAGTCATAGCCGACTCTGGCTGGATTAAAGGCAATCCAACCATTTCTGGGGCTTTGAAGAACGGCCTGATTTGCGGGGACGTAGTTATCAGTGCCACAGAGGCAATAGAAGATGCATCCGGACTCAGGATGCCCGTCGGATATATTCCCCTTTATTTATCCGATGGCTGCTTGTACATGGACAAGGACTTGCAGGGAAAATTCAATAATAAATCCTTGGTCAAAGATGGCGCTAAACTGTTCATCGTTGATATTACAAAAAATACAACGAGCATGAACGGTATGTTCAATCCATCTAAGGTAAGTTTTGCTGAAGGAACCCTGGCGGAATCTGTCATTGATTTCAGCAATGTGGAAAAAGGGGCGATTACTGATCTGGGAGTGGCCTTTGCTGGAAATCAGAAGCTGGAATCCCTGGATTTGAGCGGCTTTGGCAATGTGACAGCCATGTACAGCATGTGCGCCTTTTGTTCGAGCTTGAAATGTGTCTATATCGATACATTATCCAACAGCAAGAATAAAACTATCAATACCTATCACATGTTTGCTCCCTGCAGCAGCTTAGAATATCTCATCATTGATAATGTGAATGTGGATTTTGTCATGCAGGATGCCGCCGATGCAGACAAAGGGGTGCCCGCATCGGCAAAAATCCTGGTTCCCAGAGCTGCTTTGGATGCATATAAGGCAGACAGCCACTGGAAATCAGCAGCTGACCGCATCCTGCCCATGGAGGATTTCAATATCGTCCGCAAGGATGGCAGGGTGACCGTCACACCGAAGGCGGTGTAAGGCATGTTTGAGAAAGTGAATATCCCCGACTGTATCGTCATCATCGGGCTGGTCACAGCACTGATCCTGGCGATTTTTTATGCCTTGAACGAGCTGGCCATGTCTATTGCGTCAGGGCTTCTCGGTTACATCGGCGGTACTGTGAAGTCCGCCGTTCATCAGAAAGGAGAAGAAAAACCATGAAAGTATTCCTGAATCCCGGTCATGCGCCGGGCGGCCATCCCGACCCGGGAGCTGTCAATAGTGAAAGCGGTCTGCGTGAGTGCGATGTCGCTTTGGCAGTCGGTCAATCTGCGGAAAGTTACCTGAATGCGGCAGGAGTAGCAACAGAACTGCTCCAGTCTGACAGCCTGGAGG